>JBGTUK010000244.1:0-3853 GCA_041939225.1 Devosia sp. | reverse complement strand
GCTGGGACTGATCTCCTTCCTAAAGGAACAGCGCAATTGCCAGATCGTGCTGCTCCTCAACGATGGGGCAATGGGAGATTTGGATCTCGATCAGTTCCAGCGCCTGCTCGAAAAGGTGGTCGACACCGCCGTCATATTCGCGCCCTCGCCGGCCGAGGCCGCGGCAATTGCGATCCCGGGCGATGGCGCGATCACCTCAACTTCCAGCCGCGTACCACACGTAGGGCAGCACGCGGCGCTGGAACGGCTCGGGCCGGACGGGGCGGGGTTCGACGTGGTGTTCTCCGACGTGGTGATGCCCGAGATGGATGGGCCGACCATGCTCAAGGTCATTCGCGATAAGATGACCAAGCTCAAGATCATCTTCGTCTCCGGCTATGCCGAGGAGAGCGTGCGCCGCGATATCGAGGACGACCAGAGCGTGGACTTCCTGCCCAAGCCCTATTCGCTCGACCAGATCAATTCCAAGGTTAAGGAAGTGCTGCGCCGGATGGACAAGGGCGACAGCTAGGCGCACAACCGAGCGTCAATCAAGGAGCCCTTCCGCTCGGGCTCCTACTGCCGGGAGCATGAATTTGAACGTGCGTATCGAAGACCCGGCCGAGCTCAATGTGCTGGGTGAGCCGCTGCAGCCTTGCTCGCACGATCCGCTCACCGGTTATTTCCGCAACGGGTACTGCTCGGCCGGGCCGGATGGCGGGGCTGTCCACCTGATCTGCATTGCGGCTACGGATGAGTTTCTTGGCTATTCCGCGAGCGTGGGCAATGACCTCTCCACCCCGCGGCCCGAGTTCAACTTTCCAGGGCTGGTGGCAGGTGACCGTTGGTGTCTGGTGGCGGCGCGCTGGGCTCAGGCGCATAATGCCGGGAAGGCGCCACGGGTCTATCTGCGCTCGACCAACAAGCGGGTTCTGGATGTAATTCCGATCGAGTTTCTAAAGGCTTGTGCGCTCGACCTGAACTGATGATTCCGGCAGTCGCAATTCTCCAGGCTCGTCCGCTCCTATCAATCTAGGAGACGGCCTATACCTTGAGCGAGCCGGAAAGTGCGTGACAGTGCGCGTTGAGATGCGCTGCATCCAATCGCGGCCAAATGCCCAAAATTGCCAGACCGCTGGCCGACTGCGGTGGTCTGAGGGCGGATCGCGTCACGCTGTGCCGCCTGGAATGGGTGTGCCGGGCGCGAGGAGGCCTTCATCAGCCAGGGTGGACCAAAGGGCGTCAGGAATTTTCGTGTCCCACCAATCCAGAATGCCGTCCAGTTCCTGCGGCGAGCGGGGGCCGGGCAGCACATTGCATACGGCCGGATGGGTCAGCGGAAATTGCAACGCGGCGGCGGGAAGAGGCACATTGAAGGATTTGCACACGGCCTCGATGGCCCGCACGCGCTGGACGACATCGTCCGGGGCCTTGGCATAGTTGAACTTGTCGCCGCCCACCAAAATGCCAGAATTGAACGGGCCGCCGACCACAACCGAGGCCTTGCGCTCAATGCAGGTGGTCATGAAGGGGGCCAGCGCGGTTTGTTCGAGCAGAGTATAGCGGCCGGCCAACAGGAATACGTCCCAATCGCCCAAGGCGAGTGCATCCATGCACACTTCCCACTCATTGACGCCCAGACCGATGGCTTTCACGACGCCGCTGTCGCGCAGTTCGCGCAAGGCCTTGTAGCCGCCCGAGGCAAGCTGGTGCCAAAGCGGCTTGTTGGCTTCGGTGCCATGGGTGGCAACGCCGATATCGTGGACGTAGAGGATATCGACCTGGTTCAGCCCCAGCCGCTGCAGGCTGTCGGCATGTGAGCGCATGATCCCGTCATAGGAGTAGTCGTAGACCTGGTCGAAAGGCAGAGGATCGACCCAATTGCCCTTGTCCTGCACCGCTGGATCGACGGGCCTGAGCAGGCGACCAACCTTGGTTGAAATGATCGGGCGTGGATGGGCAGAGCGCACCACATCACCCATGAGATGCTCAGAGCGCCCCAGCCCATATTGCGGGGCGGTGTCGACATAGTTGAGGCCCTGCTCCAAAGCATGAGCGACCGTTGCACGGGCCTGTTCGCCAGGAACCGCCGAAAAGATTCCGGCTAGACTTGCGCCGCCAAGGCCGAGGGTGGTGACCTCGATTTCGGTCTGGGCAATGCGGCGTTTTTCGAAGCGGCGAGCAGTCATGGGCAACCTCCCTCAGAGTGGAGGCATAACTGACATGTTAGTTGTTTGGAGTAAAGACGGCGTGGCCCCTGCGGCCGGTCATCGAACACCAGCCGCCGGGACGAACCCGGCGACAATGGCATCGGCGCAGGGTGAATGCCGAACTAGTAGAGGCCGCCGATCACCACTGGCTTTTCCTCCTCCACCTGCACAGGATTGCGCAGGGCCAAGCCAAACTGGTCTTCCTCGATTTCAAAGACATCGTCGGGCTTGGTGGAAATGCCATCGGCAAAGCTCAGTGTCGCCGTGCCGAACATGTGCACATGCACGTCACCCGGCTGGCAGAACAAATCATATTTGAAGTGGTGATATTCCAGATTGGCGATGGTGTGGCTCATATTGTCCTCGCCGCTCAGGAATGGTTTCTCCCACAGCACTTCGCCGTCCCGCAGAATGCGCGACATACCCTCAATATGGCGCGGCAGATCGCCCACCCGCAATTCGGGCCCAAAGGAACAGGCCCGAAGTTTGGAGTGGGCCAGATAGAGATAGTTGATCCGCTCGGTCACGTGGTCGGAGAATTCATTGCCGAGAGCAAAGCCGAGCCGGCGCGGTCGGCCTTCGGCGTCAATCACGTAGATGCCGGCGATTTCCGGCTCCTCGCCAGCGTCCAGCGCAAAGGATGGGGAAGGAATGGCTTGGCCCGGATTGACCACGATATGGCCATTGCCCTTGTAGAACCATTCGGGCTGCACGCCCTTCTCGCCCGCCGCCGGCTTGCCGTTCTCGAGGCCCATGCGAAACATCTTCATGCTGTCGGTCAGTTCACCGGCCGGCTTTTCGCCATTGGCCTTGTGCATGGCGTCGCGCGTGGCGGCAGAGCCGAGATGGGTCAGGCCCGTGCCGGTGACGTGCAGATGGGCCGGGTCAGGATGATCGATTGGCGCCAGCACACGGCCCTCGCGCGCCAACGTGTCCTTGTCGATGAGATCGCCCAGCCCGTGTGCCTCGGCCGCAGCGGGCAGGCCGCCGACGCCGTCGAGGGCTTCCTGCACGAGCGCATAGACGCTGCTGACACCCTTGAGTTGCCGGGTCTGGCCGTCGCGCGTGACGCCGACGGCGCGATCGCCCTTGTCGTCGATATACTGGATCAGGTGCATCAGAGGTCCCCGGTTTGCCTTTGGCGCATAAAACTGATCCCCGGCCAAACTGTCCAGTCAAAAATCATACTTTTTTGTCGAGGCAGACGGCGACGCAGAATCGGCCTATCCGAAGGGCCAGGCGGTCTCTCCTGCCAGGATGGAATGTTCCTATTTTGTCTCTTGACGTTCTCGAAACAAAATGAGAACAAATATAGCACGAATAGCAGACATCAGCCATTGGCGGCTCTCGTTGCATGGGTTCCGAGAGCATGAAATAAGGAGAGAGCATTATGGCAGCTTCGCCGCTTCGCGTTGTTGAAGGTGGATCGATGGATAAGGATAAGGCTCTCTCGGCCGCATTGAGCCAGATTGAGCGGAATTTCGGCAAGGGCTCGATCATGCGCCTGGGCGAGAACTCGGCGATCGAGGTCGAATCGATCTCCACCGGTTCGCTCGGGCTCGACATCGCGCTGGGCATTGGCGGGCTGCCAAAGGGCCGCATTGTCGAGATTTTCGGGCCGGAAAGCTCGGGCAAGACCACGCTGGCGCTGCATGTCATCGCCG
>JBGTUK010000243.1:0-3866 GCA_041939225.1 Devosia sp. | reverse complement strand
GTCTGCGGCGCCATCTTCGTCCTCTCGATCTCGGCGCTATTCCTGGTCAAGGGCAAGCATGTCGAAATGGCCAAGCGCTCGGCCGTCGTTGCCGCCAGCTTCGGCCTTGCCTCGGCCCTTTCGGTCGTCGTGCTGGGCGACGAAAGCGGCTACGTGGCGACCGAACATCAGATCATGAAGGTCTCGGCGCTCGAAGCCGCCTTCCACACCGAGCCGGCACCGGCGCCATGGACCATTCTGGCCATTCCCGGCGAGGACGGCGAACCGATCTGGTCGCTCTCGGTGCCATGGGTGGGCGGCCTGATCACCACGCGCTCGCTCGATAAGGAATTGCCCGGCATCTACGATCTGGTCGACCGGGCGCAGGACCGGATCCGCTCGGGCATGGTCGCCTATGAGGCGCTTCAGCAGATCCGGGCTGATGGCAGCAATACCCAAGCGCGCGCCGTGTTCGAGGAGACCTGGCCCGATCTTGGCTATGGGCTGCTGCTCAAGCGCTATCGCGATGACGTGCAGAACGCCACTGACGAGGAGATCGCCATGGCGGCCGAGGACACAGTGCCTGAAGTTTGGCCGCTGTTCTGGACCTTCCGCATCATGATGGGACTAGGCTTCTTCTTCATCGCCTTTTTCGGGCTCTGGTTCTACCGCGCCTCGCGCGGCTGGATCGACACCAACAAGCCACTGCTGTGGTTCACGGTGTTCCTCTTGCCCACGCCCTGGATCGCCATCGAAAGCGGCTGGTTCATCGCCGAGTTCGGGCGGCAGCCCTGGGTGGTGGAAGGCGTGCTGCCCACCTTCTATGCAGCCTCGGGCCTGCAGGTCTCGGACCTGGTGTTGTCGCTGACTTTCTTGGTGCTGCTCTACACCGTTCTGTTGGTCATCATGGTCATGCTCATGGTGCGCATCATCAAGGCGGGTCCCAAGGAAAAGCTGTTCACCAATGATGACGAGGACGACTTCGTCATCACCACCCTGCCTGCCACCCCCGCAACCAAGGAGCTTGGCTCGTGAGCACCATTCCTCTCGACTATGAAACGCTGCGGCTCATCTGGTGGCTGCTCTTGGGTGTGCTGCTGATCGGCTTCGCCATCATGGGCGGGCGCGATCTTGGGGTCGGGGCGCTGCTGCCTTTCGTCGCCAGGACCGATGAGGAGCGGCGCGTGCTGCTCAACCTCATTGGCCCGACCTGGGAAGGCAATCAGGTCTGGCTGGTGCTGGGGGGCGGGGCGATCTTTGCGGCCTTCCCGCCGCTCTATGCGGTGAGCTTTTCGGGCTTCTATCTCGCCATGATCGTGATCCTGCTGGCGCTGATCCTGCGCCCCGTTGGCTTCAAGTTCCGCGGCAAGGTCAGTGACCCGCGCTGGCGGACCACCTGGGACTGGGCCCTGTTCGTGGGTGGATTCGTGCCCTCGCTCATCATGGGCGTGGCGGTGGGCAATGTGCTGCTGGGCGCGCCGTTCCACTTCGACGATAGCATGCGCGTCTTCTATACCGGCAATTTCCTGCAATTACTGATGCCCTTTGCCCTGCTGTCAGGGCTGGTCAGCCTGGCCATGATCGTGACTCATGGCGCCACCCTGATCACCGGGCGGACCACCGGCCTGATCGCCGAGCGGGCACGGCAGCTCGGAATGCTGTCCGGCATTGCCACCATCGCTCTTTTCGCCATTGGCGGCATCTGGGTGGCGCTGATGAACGGCTATGTGGTGACCAGCACGATCGACCCTAATGGACTGATCAATCCGTTGGGCAAGACAGTGGAACTTGTTCAGGGCGGTTGGCTGCGCAATTACGGCCTCTACCCCTGGATGATCACCGCGCCAGTGCTCGGCTTCGCCGGCATGGCCCTGGCCACGCTCGGCCTGATGGGGCGCTATCGCTGGCTGGCCTATCTCGGCAGCAGCGCCAGCATTTTCGGTATTGTCGCCACCGCTGGGGTATCGATCTTCCCGTTCTTTCTGCCGTCATCCACCATGCCCAATGCGGGCCTGACCCTGTGGGATGCCTCCTCGAGCCATCTGACGCTGTTCATCATGCTGCTGGCTACGGTGGTCTTCCTGCCCCTCATCGTCCTTTACACCGCCTGGGTGTTCCGGGTGATGCGTGGCACGGTGACCACTGAAAGCCTCTCGAAAAACCCCAACGCCTATTAGGAGATCAAGATGTGGTACTTTTCCTGGGTTCTTGGGCTGGGCCTGGCCTGCACCTTCGGCATTCTCAATGCCATGTGGTTCGAAATGCGCGAGGATCGGCGCTTGGCGCGCGAGCACGGCCGCGAGACAGCTACCCGCTGACGCATGGCTGTTGACCAATTGGTCAAGAATACAAATGCCAGACCCGGTCGCCGCCGGGTCCGTTTTTTATCATGAGTTTCAGTAGGATGCACGGTTCCCCTAGCCTCGTGCTCGCTAACTGGTCCGACACCCCAAAAACGGGATTGTGGCGAAATTGCCTCATTCGTTTGCATTGGATGCATAACGGATGTGCAGAATGACCACCTACTAATCACGACTAGAGTGATCTAGATAAGGGTCATCAAACGAAGGGGAAACCGAAATGAACATCGCCAAGAAGATCGCCGACTTTGCCAAGTACCAGCGCACCATGCGCGAGCTGAACAGCCTCGACGCCCGTCAGCTGCACGACCTCGGCATCACCAAGGGTGACATCCGCGCCATCGCTCGCGGCACCTACGTCAACTAATAGCGATTGTCGCCGAAAGGCGGCGCTGACCTCCAGGTCATCCGATGAAGGCGTCCACCCGG
Organism: Devosia sp.; assembly: GCA_041939225.1. GTDB lineage: Bacteria > Pseudomonadota > Alphaproteobacteria > Rhizobiales > Devosiaceae > Devosia. Next base: position 1,098 of record JBGTUK010000243.1, on the reverse strand, counting down.
GCGCCTTTTGTCGTTTTCAGGACGATGACCGACCGCATTGAAGCCGGCGTTATCGCACCAGATCGGCCAAGACGCAGCCCAGCGCGGCAACCAGATCGTCCGGCCTGATCCTGATCTGCAGCCCGCGCTGACCGCCATTGAGGTAAATCTCGTCATACAGCGTGGCGAGTTCGTCAAGGGCCGTGGGCACGAGTTTGCGCTGGCCCAGCGGACTGATACCGCCAACCTTGTAACCGGTCAGGCGCTCGGCATTGGGCGGCTTCATCATCTGCGCTGACTTGCCGCCCAGCGCTGCTGCCAGCTTCTTCATGTTCACTTCTTCATCTGAGGGCACGATGGCACAGACCGGCTTGCCATCAAGCTCGGCCATCAGCGTCTTGAACACTTCGGCGGGAGAGACGCCCATTGCCTCAGCCGCCTGCAACCCGACCCGCTCGGCATTGGGGTCGTAGTCGTAATGCGCGAGAGAGAATGAAATGCCGGCCTTGGTCAGGGCCAGCGTGGCAGGGGTGGTCTTGGACATGATGCGGTTCTAGCGCCCGGAGACCGAAAGCAAAAGGCCCGATGCTTGCGCACCGGGCCTTCCGTTTTCCTTGGCGGGGAGGTGCCGCGGAAACTGTGCGACTTGATGTCGCTCAGACGATGCCGCTCGAGCCGGCCGCGATCTCAGGTCGGATTTCGGCGACCTTGGCGCGATAGCCCGAGGAGCGATAGGTGGCCAGCAAGTCGATAGCGCCACCCTGTTCCATGCGAGCCATAGCCAGAATCGGTTCGACATCAGTGCGATAAGCCTGGCGCAGTCCTTGAGTGGCGGCCAGGGCATCATTGCCCTCTTGTGCGGCCTTCAGACCCGCGCGATCCACCAGCAGGGCCTGCGCGTAGGCGCGCTGCACATCGGCGGCCGACAACATCAGCGACTCGATCGGATCGGTGACGTTGTGGCTCTGGTCGAGCATGTGGGCCGGATGGAAATCGGCTTCACGGCTTTCGATATCGACCAATTCGTTGAACACCAGGAACAGGCGGTAGGGATCGATCGAGCCGGCGTCGAGATCGTCGTCACCATATTTGCTGTCATTGAAATGGAAGCCGCCGAGC
>JBGTUK010000242.1:0-3870 GCA_041939225.1 Devosia sp. | reverse complement strand
TCGGCGTCAGGAAGGTCAGCAAGCCCGGCGAATATTTCAACAACGTCGGATACCGCGACAAGGACATGCCCTACTACGGCGCAGAAACCCACATGGACGGCAGCATAACGATCGCGGCCCCCCAGGAGCCGCAGCACGGCCTTGCCGGTAATATCGAGCAGCCAGACGATCGGCGATCCGATGAGCGCCAGGGTCGCCATGGGTTGCGCTACGCGGGCCGCCACTGCCTCCGGATTGCGCAGGGCAATCTGCTTGGGCACAAGCTCGCCTAGAACCAGCGAACCATAGGTGATCAACATCACCACGACACCGACGCCAGCAATATCGGCGACGTTGTCCGCCAATCCTAGGTCCTTGAGCCAGGCCGTGAGACGCAGGCCCAGCGTGGCTCCGGAAAACGCGCCCGAGAGAATGCCGACCAGGGTAATGCCGATCTGTACGGAAGAGAGGAACTTGCCCGGTTCTTCGGCCAGTCGCATGGCCGTGGCTGCGCCTTTATTGCCCTGTTCGGCAAGGACCTTGAGACGCGCCGGACGGGCAGAGACCACCGCCAGCTCGGACATGGCCAGCGCGCCGTTTACTAGGATCAATACAACGACGATGAGAATTTCTGTAAACAAGTGAATGCACTATTGGCATGCCGCGACCAATGGCGGGATGCTACGACCGGCGCATCATAGGGCAAGGCGCCAAGACGTAAACAGGGCTTGGCGCATTCCCGAAAGCCCTGGGTTCACATCCGGCTATTTCTTGTCCGCGTAAGGATTTTTGCCGCCGCGCAGCCAGAGCCGGATCGGCGTACCCTTCATGTCGAATGCTTCGCGCAATCCGTTCACCAGGTAGCGCTGATACGATGCGGGCACGGCGTCAGGCCGCGATGAAAAGACGATGAAGCTGGGCGGGCGCGTCTTGGCCTGGGTCATGTAACGCAGCTTGAGACGGCGTCCGGAGACGGCCGGGGGTGGATGCCCCTCGATCATGCCGGCCAGCCAGCGGTTGAGACGCGAGGTGGACACATGCGCGTTCCAATTCCGCTCGATCTCGAAAATGGCATCCATCAAGCGGTCGATATTCTTGCCGGTCAGCCCCGACAGGGTCACCAGCGGCACCCCGCGAAGCTGCGGCAGCAGGCGCTCACAGGCCTCCCGCAATTCGCTCAGGGTCTTGTTCTTGTCCTCGATCAGATCCCACTTGTTGAGCGCGATGACCATGGCGCGGCCCTCGCGTTCCACCAGGTCGGCCAGGGCCAGATCCTGCTTTTCAAACGGGATGGTCGCGTCGAGCATCAACACGACGACTTCGGCATATTGGATGGAGCGCAGGCTATCGCCCACGGCCAGCTTTTCCAGCTTGCCAGTGACGCGCGAACGGCGACGGATGCCGGCGGTATCCACCAGATTGACGATACGGCCTTCCCATTCCCAGGGCACTAGGATGCTGTCACGCGTGATGCCGGCCTCAGGGCCAACCAGGACGCGATCCTCGCCGACCATGCGATTGACCAGGGTGGACTTGCCCGCATTTGGACGTCCCACGATGGCTACATTGAGAAAACGGCGCGGGTTCCAGCGCAGGGTGGCATCGTCCCCCTCCCCTTCGAGCATGTCGGGGGTAATGTCGACATCGACCTCGGGCATCAAATCGAGATCGTCCGCGACTTCTTCGCCAAGAGCGGCGGCAGCCGCCTTTTGCTCTTCAGCCTTGTCGATGGCGGCCGAAACAATGGAATAGAGCTCGGACAAGCCCAGGCCGTGTTCTGCCGACAAGGGAATGGGTTCACCAAAACCGAGCTTGAAGGCTTCGACAAGGCCGGCTTCGGCGGCGCTGCTTTCTGCCTTGTTGCCGACGAGATGAACGTCCTTGCCCGCTTTTCGCAGCACTTGTGCAAATCGCTGGTCGAGCGGCACCACACCGGCCCGGGCGTCGATCATGAACAGGATGATATCGGCTTCGCGGATGGCCAGTTCGGTCTGCTGGCGCATGCGGTCTTCGAGGCTACCGTCCTTGACGTCCTCGTAGCCCGCGGTGTCGAGCACCTTGAAGTGCAGGTCCGCGATTCGCCCATCGGCCTCGCGCCGGTCCCGCGTCACGCCTGGCGTGTCGTCGACCAACGCGATCTTGCGGCCGACCAGGCGGTTGAACAGGGTGGACTTGCCGACATTTGGACGGCCAACAATGGCTAGTGTGACCGTCATGGCGGTTCCTCTGAAATGCGGCTTATTCGGCCGAAGGTTCGGCAGCGGTCTCGCCGTCGATAGTCGCGTCTTCGGCGTTCTCAGGAGCCTCGGCCACCACACCTTCTGCCAACATCTGCGCCAGATAATAGGCCATGCGGTTGCGGATGCCGCTCTGTGCCAGCGGATCGTTCAGCACGGTTTCGAAGCTCTCTTCGGCCGCAGCGAACTCGCCCGCCTTATATTGCGCCAGACCGAGCAGTTCGCCGGCAACGCGGCGCATCTGGCTGTCCTCGGTTGCCAGTGTGCCGATGCGCGCCTCGACATCGGCCAGCGAGCCATTGTCGACCAGAAGATTGGCGGCCAGCAACAGCGCCAGCTCACGCAGGCGCGGATTGGATTGGGTGTTGGCCAGACTGTCATAGGCAGCAACGGCACCAGCGGTGTCGCCCTGTTCGGCCAGCAAGGCGGCCTTGCGGAACTCGGCCAGTACCGGATAACCGCCCGAGGCATCAGCGGCCAGCGCGTCGAGCTGGCTTAAGGCTTCATCCAGATCACCGGCCTCGGCCGAATCGTATGCCGCATAGAGCTCTTCGGAAGCCGCGGCCGACTGGCTGTTGGTGTACCAGGACCAACCTTCATTGATTGCCACCAAGGCGACGATGGCGATGGCACCGCCGATGACGAATGGCGCAAAGCGGCGCCACAGCGCCCGCATGCGGTCGGTGCGCAGTTCCTCGTCGATTTCGCGGAAAATGTTCTCGTTGGACATGATCGGCCTAAGGCAAGAAAGAATTTGAGGGCGAGCATTATCACGCGCCCCCGGGAATGCAAACGGCCCGATAGAAAAGCCTCGTTAACGCTAGGCGAATTCATATCCCTATGATGCCTTGCGGCAGCATCAGGACGTTCGCACATGCTTAGCGTAACGGGAGAGCTGAACGTGGCTGTCACTGAAGCTGAGACACGGACCTATCCGGGCGAACAAATGGATGCCCTGGCCGTATTGCGCCTGGCGGAGGCGTACCGGGACGACGCCATGCACCTGCTGGAACGTCGGGGCTGTAAATCCAGGTCGCCATTCCGCCTGGTCGCCATCCACGCCATAGAGCTCTACCTCAACGCCTATCTCCTGGCGCTAGGCCACCCTCATACTGCCATACGCGGGTTACAACATGACCTGGGAAGGCGGCTAACCCTACTACAGGAGGCCGGGGTCGTTTTGCGGCTCCGAACTGCTGAGCACCTCAAAGTACTCAGCAGCAACCGTGAATATCTGGTCAGTCGGTATGACTCCTGTGAAACCAGCAGCCTGTCGCAACTCAACCGTCTGCAAGCCACAATGAACGAAGTCCGTAGTCGTGTGACAAGGAAGCTTGCCGCGTCCTGAGGGCAGGATGGCCTTTCAGCGGCTCTTCGCCCTCACTCCCATTCAATGGTACCCGGCGGCTTGGAGGTCACGTCGTAGACCACCCGGTTGATACCCCGAACTTCGTTGATGATGCGCGTAGCTGTCTTGCCCAGGAAGTTCATGTCGAACTGGTAGAAATCGGCGGTCATGCCATCGACTGAGGTGACTGCACGCAGCGCACATACGAACTCGTAGGTGCGGCCATCGCCCATGACGCCAACCGTCTGCACCGGCAGGAGCACTGCAAAGGCCTGCCAGATCTTGTCGTACTGGCCGGACTTGCGG
>JBGTUK010000241.1:0-3928 GCA_041939225.1 Devosia sp. | reverse complement strand
TGGGACGCGTCTTGGTCACCGTCCCGGTTTCGAAGTCCGCATCGTTCCCACCCGGGCGGCCAGGCTCACCATCCTTGGGTCCGGCGTGAACGCACGATGGCGTCGAAAACCAGCTTGCGGACGGCACATTTTCTTTGAGCAGCATGGGAGTCACAGTCATGGCAGTCGCTCTGTCGCCAGAGGAAACGAAGCAGTTGGTTGGACCCATTATGTAGGCAAAATCGGCCTTATGTTAAGGGCCATCGCTTCCCGAAAATGTGACCGCCCCTGGAGACGCCCCCAGCCCGAAAATTCCGTACTCCCGGCGGTGCGGTGCCACCCCCTGTTGCTCGAAACAGACGCTCAGCCAAAAAATGATTGCATTTTACGGATTCGTAACGGCACCGCCCTAACCTCTGAAAAGGATGAATTTTAGCGGTTTGGGGACACGCGAATTCTTCCTGCGTCAAACGAGTAGCGTACGGGCCAGTTGCCCGATTGAGTAATTGGAGTACCGGGTGATTTTCCTGGCAAAGACCCCCTGGCGCACCACCTTTTTGCGTGCTGTCGCCACCATTCTTGTGACCTTCGCCCTTGGCCTGTCTGCCGCGGCGCCCACCCATGCCATCGAGAACCTGCGCAAATATGCCGGCGTGGTTGTCGACGCCAAGTCCGGCAAAGTTCTATACGAACATGAAGCCGACTCGCGGCGCTATCCGGCGTCTGTAGCGAAGGTTATGACGCTGTACGTGCTGTTCCAGGAACTGCAGGCCGGCAACCTGAGCTTGTCGACAAAGATGACCGTGTCTCGCCACGCCGCATCCGCCGTGCCGACAAAGCTGGGCCTCCGGGCCGGCTCGACCATTACGGTCGAGGACGCAATGAAATCGCTGGTAACGCTTTCGGCCAACGACATGGCCCGTGTCATCGCCGAGCATATCTCCGGCACAGAATCCAAGTTTGCCGAACGCATGACCGCCACAGCCCGCGCGATGGGTATGTCGAGCACCACCTATCGCAACGCCTCCGGCCTGCCAGATGGCCGCCAGATTACCACTGTTCGCGACCAGGCCATCCTGGGCATGGCGATCTATCAGCACTACCCGCAATATTACGACCTCTTCCAGACCACCTCGTTCCGCTATGGCGGCAAGACCTATGGCAACCACAATCGTGTACTGGGCTATATGGGCGCCGTTGACGGCATCAAAACCGGTTACATCAACGCAGCGGGCTCGAACCTCCTGACCGCGGCCCGCAAGGACAATCGCCACATCATCGTCGTTGCCTTTGGCTTCAACTCCGCAGCTTCGCGCGACGAAAAGGTTCGCCAACTGGTCTCCAGCTATCTCTCCAAGGGCCGCCGTGGCGACTATCTGCAGACCGCCATGGTTCCGGTGCCGGGCCGCCAGGGCAACACCCAGTTCGCCCTCGCACAGCCGCGCAAGCCGACCTTCGCCATGCCCACGCCAATGCCGGACTTCCGCCTTGCCGCACTGGTCGCAGCCAATGGCGCGCAGCCTCAGCAGGCACCGCAAGTCGCCGTGGCTTCTGCTGCCCCTGTGACACTGCCCACCCCGGTTCCTGCCGATCTGGGGCTTTCGCCTGCGGTCCAGGCCGCCAATGTGCTGGCGGCGCCAACTCAAGCGGCGCCTGCCTATCCCAGCCAGGACGTCATCGGTGCATGGCTCAGCGAAACCTATAATCTGGGTGCGCCGCCGGCAGCTCTCGGCCAGACGCCTGCTTCCACGCCCCTGCTGCCGCCAGCCAATGTATCCGGTGGGGCCGGACAGCCGGTTGATCTGATGCATTCGGGTTCTGTTGCCGACGCAGCCCCAATCAGTGGCTGGATTGTGCAGATCGGTGCTGGCCCGTCCGAAGACAGCGCCCGCTCCATGTTGTCCGATGCTGCCGGCAAGGTCGGCTCGCTCGGCGACTTCCGTTCCTATGTCGAGCGGTTCGAAAAGAATGGCCAGGTGTTTTACCGCGCTCGTTTCGTGGGCTTCGGTGACCGTGATGCGGCGACCGATATGTGCAATCGCCTCAAGGACCAGGATCTGGCCTGTCTGGCGATGCAGGGCTGACGCAGGCATCGGCCCCGAAAGCGCGATGCGACTTTCGGTCCGTTCGATGCGTGACATAAGACGATCCGGCACGGCGGAACCAACCGCTGGCCGGCTACCGGATCAGGAACTCCCTGGTCCACGGGGAAGCAATTGGTGCTTGTGTATGGAGTAGCCCAATGAGTGAACGCAGTGCTCTTGTCGAACTGGCCAACTTCATTGGTCGTTCACCTCTCGCCTCACCGGACACGAAAGTGCGCAACAAGGCACTTAGTGGCATGACGGACCGTATGTTGCCGCGCCAGAAACGCTCGGTTGGCGACCTGCTCGGCGTGGTCATGGCCTTGTCCGCACGGACGCGCCGCATGGCCCACACCCCTGCCCGTGTGGAAATCGACGTCTTTTCTCCAGACGGCTTGCGCGCCCTGCGTATGACGCTTGGTGAAAACTGAGGATCAAACCGTGGCGCCTCAAACCAGCGCCACGATTTCCTTGCGCTTCCAGACAAACTGGTACCAGCGTCCCTGCAGCACCATCATGGTAGTGAAAGAAGCCGCATAGGCCACCCAGATGCCGGACAACCCGAGACTGGTCCAGCTCAGCCAGATTGCGCCGGGCAACTCGACCGGCAAAAAACACGCCACCGAGAGCATCACGGGCACATAGACCGTGCCGCTGGCTCGCATGATCCCCGAAAACACCACGCTCCAGCGACTCCAGCTTCAATCTTACAATTCGGGCCATGGCCTGGAACCCGGAAGCCGGCTGGACTGAGCGATATTCAGACCGCCCGGGGGACCAACTCACACCGCATTCACGGTGCCGGCTGGACGGGCGCTGGAGACTGGGCAATGGCTGGCGCTGCTGTACGCGGCGGGCCCGGAGGCACCAATCGCTGGGCGGGGTCAATCTGATGCAAACAAATGGTGCCCCCCGCCGGACTCGAACCGGCACGCCTCGCAGCGGAGGATTTTGAGTCCTCTGCGTCTACCATTCCGCCAGAGGGGCACGGGCTGGGTTCCTAGCTCACTAGCAGCGACAGTGCAACAACTCCTCGCCTATCAGTTCGCGGTGTGCACAAATACCGCGGTCAATCCGCCAGGCTCTGAGGCGCACTAAAGCTTGGATCGAGGAATGTGCCGCCGCCACTGGGCCGGGTGGTCCGGAATGAACCACCATATTGTTGCTGCATCATTTGCTCGCGTTGCATGGCGTCAAATGCCTGCACATCCAGACCAATCACCGAAGTCATGAGGTTAGGTCCGGTTCCCGGTTTGAACGCCTCCGCAATTGCGGACTCACCTTCGAACGCCTTTACACCCGTGCTTGGATTGATCCAGGCAGTGCTCATGCCGGCCGGTACATTGAACGGTGTCGCGGGTTTCCCCTGCAGGGCATTTGCCATGAAATCTGTAAATATCGGCACGGCCATGCCACCACCCGTGGAGGAGGACCCCATGGATCGCGGCTGGTCATAGCCGACATAGACGCCCACCGCCAATTCCGGCGTGAACCCGACGAACCAGGCGTCCTTGTAGTCATTCGTCGTCCCCGTCTTCCCGGCCACCGGCCGGTTGAGTGCGCGGGCCGCGGTGCCGGTGCCGCGCAAGATCACCCCTTCCATCATCGAAGTGATCTGATAGGCCGTCATCGGATCGAGTACCTGTTGCCGGTTATCAAGAATGCGCGGCTCGCCCTGCCCCTGCCAATCTTGCGCTTCACATCCTTCGCAAAGCCGCTGATCGTGACGGAACACCGTGGCCCCATAGCGATCCTGGATGCGATCAATCAGCGTTGGCACAATCTTGCGCCCGCCATTGGCAATAGTCGCATAGGCCGCTGTCATGCGCAGCGCCGTGGTTTCCCCGGCCCCCAGCGCCATTGCC
>JBGTUK010000240.1:0-3946 GCA_041939225.1 Devosia sp. | reverse complement strand
CGCTGCGGAAAAGAATGCGAAATCGTATACGGACACTCATACGAAAAGGACGGACAATCCGCATGGCGTAACGAAATCGCAAATCGGTTTGGGGAACGTTGCGGCGCCGGACGTGCTGGCGACGGTGATGGACCTCGCCAAGAAGATCAAGAAGGCGACCACCGATCCCGCTGAACTGCCCTCAGAGGTTGACGGTCTCAAGGACAGGCCGGAAGCCGACAACCTGGTGGGCATCTATGCCGCGCTTTCCGACAAGACCAAGGCCGACGTGTTGGCCGAGTTCGGCGGTCAGGGCTGGGGCAAGTTCAAGCCGGCTCTGGCCGACCTGGCCGTTGCCGTTCTCGCACCTATGGCTGGTGAGATGCAGCGCCTGCTCGATGACCCCGAAACCATCGACGCCGTGTTGCACGATGGTGGCGAGCGGGCCGGCGCCATTGCCGAAAAGACAATGGCCGAGGTACGCTCCATAATCGGTTTCATCCGCTAACGCGGTTCAGCAACGGAGGCGCCCTTGGTTTCGCAGGTCGAATACAAGCGCAAGTTTCTCGTCGTTATCGATGAAACCGAAGAATGCGATCGTGCCGTGACGTTCGCCGCCTGGCGCGTCAAACGCACCGGGGGCACCGTGGTGCTGATGACGGTCGTGCCCAAGCCTGAATTCATCGGACTGGGCGTGGAGGACGTGCTGCGCGCCGAGGCCGTCGAAGAGGCCGAGCGCAATCTCGACCGGCGCATGGCCCGGATAAAGGAAATCGGAGATGTACGCGCCGAATCGGTGATCCGCGAGGGGAACGGCCCCGAACAGATCGAGCGCGTCATCGACAAGGACCACGCCATCGCCATTCTGGTGCTGGCCGCCTCCAAATCCCCCGATGGCCCGGGCCCGCTGGTGACCCATTTTGCCGCCCGCGCCAATGTTTTGCCTATCCCCTTGACCATCGTGCCGGGCCGCATGAGCGACGACGAAGTCATTGCGATCTGCTGAGTGTTCGGCGCTTTGCGCCGGCAAATCATGCCGGTGGCATGCTTTGAGCGAAGCAGGCCATGAGAGCTAGGCTCGAATGGCTTGGCTCGAAGCAGACCATGAAAGTTATGCTGGAACGGTACAGCGCGGCATCGCGACGGTTGTCCCGGCCAGGCTGCCATGCGCCGGACGGCGCGCATTTGCCCTTGCATCCCGCCCCCAAAAGTCTATTTTAGAAACATTCTAATTGCACCGCTTAGCGGGGAGCCGCCATGTTTATCCAGACCGAAGCCACGCCCAATCCGGCGACCCTGAAGTTTCTGCCGGGCCGCGAAGTGCTGCTGGGCGAGCCGCGCGACTTCCGTTCGCCTGAAGCTGCCGCCGCCTCGCCCTTGGCGAGCGGCCTGTTCGCCATTTCCGGCGTCAACGGGGTGTTCCTGGGTTCCGACTTCATTTCGGTCACCAAGGATGACACAAATTGGGCCCATATCAAGCCGGCTATTCTTGGCGTGATCATGGACCACTTCCTCTCCGGCAAGCCGGTCATTGCCGAAGGCAATGATGCGCCGATCGATTTCGATGAAGTCGAGGAGTTCTACGAGGACGAAGACAAGGAGATGGTCGAAGTCATCAAGGAATTGCTGGCCACCCGCGTGCGTCCAGCAGTGGCCATGGACGGCGGCGACATCATCTTCAAGGGTTTCAAAGAGGGCACCGTGTTCCTGCATATGCAGGGCGCCTGCTCGGGCTGCCCCTCTTCCACTGCAACGCTCAAGAATGGCATCGAGAATCTCCTCCGCCACTTCGTGCCGGGTGTCGAGGGCGTCCAGCAAGTTTGAAACCGGCCCCAGGCCGTCACCAGTTAAGCAGCAAGCCGGGAGCCCGATCAGGAATGATCGGGCTTCTGTCTGTCAGGATCGCGCATGACCCATACGACCACCATCGAATCGCTCGGCCATAAGGGCGAAGGCGTAGCCGTCATTGACGGGCAGCGCGTTTTCGTCCCCTTCGCCTTGCCCGGCGAGCAGGTGGCGATCACGGTGGATTGCAATCGCGGTGCGCTGGTCGAGACGCTGACCCCTGCGCCAAACCGCATTGAGCCGTTCTGTCCGCATTTTGGCACCTGCGGGGGCTGCCAGCTCCAGCACATGGATGCGCAGAGCTATGCCGCCTTCAAGACCGAGCTGATCGAAACAGCGCTGCGTCAGGTCGGGCTTGCCAACAGGGTCGAGCGCTTTATCACCGCCCATGGTTCCGGCCGCCGCCGCGCCACGCTGCATGCCCGCAAGGACAGTGCTGGCTATATGCAATTGCGCAGCCATAACCTGCTCGATCTTGATGCCTGCCCCATCCTGGTGCCGGCGCTCAAGCGCGCGCCCGAGATTGCGCGGGCACTGGGCGCAGCCATTGGCGAATGCGATATCGGCTTCACAGCCACCAATGCGGGCATTGATGTCGGCATTCGCAAGGCAGCCAGGGGCGTGCGCGTGGAAAAGCTGGCGCCGCTGGGCAATGATCTGGGTCTGGCGCGGCTGTCGCTGGACCGGGAAATGGTGCTGCTGCGCCAGCAGCCAACAGTGACCATGGGGCGCTCGGAAGTCGACCTGCCCATTGGCAGCTTCCTGCAGGCTACAGCCGAAGCCGAACAGGTTCTGGCAGACTATGTGCAGGTGGCCGTGGGCAAGCCCAAATCCATTGCCGATCTGTTTTGTGGCATTGGCCCTTTTGCCCTGCGGCTGGCCGAAATTGCCCCGGTTTATGCAGCCGACAGCGACCGGGCCGGCATAAAGGCGCTCGACAAGGCGGTACGCCATACCAGGGGCCTCAAGGCTGTCACCGCCCAACCACGAGACCTGTTCCGCGACCCGCTCACCCGCTTCGAACTCAATTACGACGCCATAGTGCTCGACCCTCCCAGGGCCGGGGCCCAGGCTCAGGTTAAGGAGATCGCTGCGTCCAAGGCGCGGCATGTGGTGATGGTCGCCTGTGATCCGAAAAGCTTCGCGCGGGACGCCGCCTTCCTCGTTCAGGCGGGGTTCATGTTGAGCGATCTAATAGCGGTGGATCAGTTCGCCTGGTCCGTTCACATCGAACTGGCTGCGACCTTCCGCCGGTAACATTTCGCAACAATTTGCGCGTTCCGGCGTTGGCCCGTCAGGGCTTTTGGAAATTGAAACAGTTCGGGCACGGCCACCTCCCTGGCCGGGCACGACGAGATGATGGAGCATTGTCATGATGCTGAAGACGATTATTGCCACGACCAGTGTCGTGGCCGCTCTTGCTATGCCTGCTTTTGCGCAGTCTGCCGGCGATCCCGGCGGCGTCTGGAAGGACCGCTGGGGCACAACCTTTACCTTCGAGCTCTGTGGTGACGGCACCCAGCTTTGCGGGACGCTCAACGATATTCAGGGCGATAGCCGCACCGAGGAAAACCTGGCCTTCGTCAATCAGCAGGTCGTCAAGGCCGAGCAGACTGCGCCCGGCACCTGGGAGGGTCAGATCGCCCTCAATGGCGGCAATGCCAAGGCGATTGTCGAGCTCATTGGCCCTGACACCATCAAGCTGACCGGCTGTCAGCTGCTGTGCTCGAGCATCGAGTATCAGCGCGTGTCATAAGGGACAGGCAAATTGAAAAGCCCCGGACGCTGATCCGGGGCTTTTTTGTCAGAGGCGCTTCAGCATACCGTTGCGACGCGCTCCTTGATCACCTGCAGCACTTCATCGCCAGGGCGCTTCCACCAATTGTCCTGGCTGAAGATTTCGACCTCCTGCGGACCATGGAAGCCGGCATCCTCGATCATCTTGCGTATGGCCTTCAGATCGATGACGCCGTCACCCATCATGCCGCGGTCCAGCAGCATGTCCTTGGTGGTGACACCGCCCCGTCTCCGTCGAATCCGTCCACTCCTTCTACGCCGGACACAAACATCCGCATACACTTCCGGCTTCCATCGATTCCCCCTCGCATCAATAATGCCGGTA
>JBGTUK010000239.1:0-4019 GCA_041939225.1 Devosia sp. | reverse complement strand
TGCATCAAGCCAACATTGCCTTCCGAGATCACCTCGGAAATGGGCAGACCATAGCCGCGATAGCCCATGGCAATCTTGGCCACGAGGCGCAAATGACTGGTGATGAGCTTCTGGGCCGCACCGGGATCAGCGTGCTCTTTGTAGCGCTTGGCCAGCATATATTCTTCATCCGCTTCCAGCATTGGAAACTTGCGGATTTCCTGAAGATAACGGCTGAGGCCACCCTCGGAAGAGAGGACCGGTAAATTCGTTTGGGCCATGGACGCACCCCCTTTCAGCTTCCCCCGCATCACGCGGGCGGAAAAACCCTCGCCGTCCCTTAGGCACAGCGACGGAATATGAGGACTATATAAGTTGCAGTTTGGCGAATTTAAGTGGCCAAGGAGAAACTAACGTTACATCCTGGACAGGGTTCCCGCTGGCACCTCGCCTTTCATCGTCAATATACGATGAAATCATCCAGAGGAGAAGACACTTTGGTGTGACAGCGCGCTTTCGCGGCTGTCGTAAGCTGATTAATCTGGGTTCATGTCAGATCCCGTCATCATGCCCGTTCCGGTTTTCTCTCTTCTGTGCAATGCGGCGTTCGCGCTGCGGCGCGAAGTCTTTGTGTGGGAACAAAAGGTCCCGCAAGAAGAAGAGCATGACGATTACGACATGACGGCCACCCATTTCGTCGCCCTGGTCGATGGCGAGGTGGTCGGCACGCTGCGGCTGATCGATCTGCCTGAGCACACCAAGATCGGCCGGGTGGCGGTCCACCGGGCCTTTCGCGGTCGCGGCATTGCGCGCAAATTGATCGCCGCTGCCATGGCCCATGCCCGGACACGCGGTCAGGATCGGTTTTACCTGACCGCGCAATCGGACAAGTTGCGCTTTTACGAAGGCCTGGGTTTCGTCGCCTTCGGTCCCGAACTGATGGATGGCGGCATGCCGCATCGAGCTATGCGCGATTATGACAAGCAGAGTGCTGAACTGGTCAATTAGCAGTTCATTAACGCATTAACCCGGGTCCGTCTGGCCGGCCATTGGGCTTGCGCTATTGTGGGCTTATCGGCCTTCGTGCGCGTCCCATGCCGCGCCGCCGGAGGATCGACCGGCGTGACCGCAGACACGCTCGGGACGGGCAACTAAACATAACCCGGTTAACCGGGAGGCAGATAAGGCCGGCGCTGCAAGTCAGTCGCCGGCTTTTTCTATTAGTTCCAGCAGTTGGCTCAAAAAAAGTTGCGGAACGGGTCGCCCATTACCGGCGTTCTTTGCTCATCAAAGGGCCGCACGGCGCGCTACAGGCAAGTTTTGCGCCGCACGGCCCCGTTCACCTGAACAATGAACCTTTGGAGCTTACTATGATCCGCACCCTACTTACCAGTTCGGCTCTCGCGCTTGTGCTTGGTACGTCCGCGATCGCCCAGGACGCAACCACGATCGAAACGCCGACGACCACCGAGGCGCCAGCAACCGAGTTGGCGCCTGCCAATGAAATGGCTCCAGCTGATGATGCGATGGCCCCGGCCGATCATGGCGCCATGGATACCATGGAAACTCGCGAGCCTTGGGACATGTCGGCCGGCTACACTGCAGGTGAGGGCGACGCCTTGGTTTCCGAAGTGATGGGTGCGACGATCTTCTCGAGCGGCGCTGAAGATGCCGAACAGATCGGGTCCGTCAATGACCTGGTGATCTCTGCCGATGGCAAGATTCACGCCGTGGTGATCGGGGTTGGTGGCTTCCTCGGCATTGGCGAAAAGAATGTCGCTGTCGATTTCGCCGAGCTTGAGCACACGATCGCTTTCGACCAGACTGAGCGCTGGGTGCTGGCTACGACCGCCGATGCCCTGAATGCCGCACCGGAATTCGTCTGGGAAGAAAACCTGAATGGTGATCCGGCCATGGCCCCGGCTGAGCCTGCGGTGACGCCGGCTGATCAGACGATGGCACCTGCCAACGACACCATGATGCCAGATGATGATGCCATGGGTGCCGATCAGCGAATGATGCCGCGTGATGGCTATGCCACCGTCGAAGTCGAAGCCCTGACGGCGGAAAATCTGACCGGCGCTACCGTGATCGGACCCAATGATGATGACATCGCCGTGGTTGGCGACATCCTTCTCACTGAAGATGGCCAGATCGACGCCATGCTGATCGATTTCGGCGGCTTCCTGGGCATTGGCGAGAAGCGTGTCGCGGTGTCGCTAGATAACCTTGATTTCGCCGCCAACGAAGCTGGCGACCTGATCATCTACTCGGATTTCACGCGCGAACAGCTTGAAGCCCAGCCGGAGTACGACGAGTCGACCTACGCCGACGATCCGGCACAGCGCGCCACCGACCTCTAAGGGTCAGCGCTCCCATCCAAGATGCAAAAGGCCCGCTTCGGCGGGCCTTTTCGTGTCTGTCATAGTGATTTATTGACGGCGGTAGCGCATCCGCGCCACTTCGTCATATTCGGCTTGTTCGACCTTGGCCTGCTCGTCTTTTTCGCGCTGGTGTTCACGCTGGTCGAGCAGCTCGACCTTTTTCAAGTCCTCAAGGGCTTCGGCCAAAGCGTCCTGCGCGGCTTCAAGTTTAACCTTCATGTCATTGGCGGATGCCAGCAGGTTGTCGCGGCGGGTCAGCGCGGCCTTGGCGAAGGTCGAATAGGCGAAATGAGCGGTGTCGGAAATACCGGTCTTGGTGTGCTCGATCTCGATCTGCTGGTCGAGTTCGGACGCCATGCGCTCGAAGTCGGCGACCATCATCTCGATCTGCGCAACCTGCCGGCGCTTCTCGTCAACCTGGAACTTCTTGAGCCGAATGAGGCTCTCGCTGCGCGATTTCAAGACCTGTACTCCTTACACATCAAGTCAGTTCCGGACCGGCTCATACACATTCAGCCTGCCCTTCAGGCCCGCGCATCCGCCTCGGCGATCAATCCAGCGAGCATGGCGTAGCCCTCGGCAATCGTCGTGGTCTCGTCCCGTTGCTGGCCCAGAAAGGCTTCCAGCTTGGGGAAGATAGCGATGGCGCGGTCCACATTCGGATCTGACCCTTTCCGGTAAGCCCCCAGCCGGATCAGCTCCTCCATGTCCGAAAATATGGACATGAGTTCCCGCGCCCGAGACAGGGTGGGCCGAATTTCTTCGGGCACACAGCCTGGCATGGTCCGCGAGATGGACCGGAGCACATTGACGGCCGGGTAGCGTCCCCGTTCGGCAATGCCGCGCTCCATTACAATGTGACCATCGAGAATGCCGCGCACGGCATCGGCAATGGGCTCATTGTGATCATCACCTTCCACCAAAACGGTAAACAGTCCGGTAATGGAGCCCGAATTTGGTTTGCCGGGTCCCGCGCGCTCGAGCAGACGCGGCAGTTCGGTGAAGACCGTTGGTGGATAGCCCTTGGCCGTGGGGGGCTCGCCAATGGCCAGGCCAATTTCGCGTTGGGCCATGGCAAAGCGGGTCAGGCTGTCCATCATGCAGAGCACGCGCCGGCCGCTGTCGCGGAAATATTCGGCGATCGACATCGAGATGAAAGCAGCCTGGCGGCGCATCAGCGCGGCTTCGTCGGATGTGGCCACCACCACCACAGCCCGCGCCAGTCCCTCTTCGCCGAGATACTCCTGGATGAACTCGTGCACTTCGCGCCCGCGCTCGCCGATGAGACCGATCACGGAAACATCGACATCGGTATTGCGGGCGAGCATCGACATCAGCACCGACTTGCCGACGCCCGAGCCGGCAAAGATGCCCATGCGCTGGCCCTCGCACATGGTGGCAAAGGTGTTGAGGCACCGTACGCCCAATTCGATCGGCTTACCAACGCGGTCCCGATCGTGCGCGGCCAGGGGCGACTGCCTCAGCGGATAGGACGTCGCCCCCATGGGCAGCGGGCCAAGGCCATCAATGGGTTCGCCCCTGGCGTTGACTACGCGGCCCAACCACCCCTCGGACGGATAGACCGAGCCGTCATGGCGGCGAAACACCGCCTTGCAGCCCAGCCGGACACCGCCCAGTTCGCCGAAGGGCAGGCAG
>JBGTUK010000238.1:0-4028 GCA_041939225.1 Devosia sp. | reverse complement strand
TAGGTCGCGAAAGCCAGCCTGGCATCGGCAAGATAGGCAGCATTTTCCTGTGCCTGGCTGGCTTGCACAGTGGCATTTGCATAACCCCTGAACGTGGCGCTGAGTGAAAAGACGCCCCATAGGGCGATGGCCAGCAGCACGCCCATGAGCACAATAAGCGTGCCAAAGGCCGCATAGATGCGGCCCGAGAGCGAGAGATATTTCAGTTTCATAGGTTCTAGATTCCCAGCACGAACCAGTTGTTGTGCCGCTGGTACTGGGCGTGTCTTAAGGGAACCTCTCCAACATTGTCACCGGAACGTCACAAAGCTTCGTAGTGGCGCGCGCGACGGGGTTCTCATTGATACAGAAGAATTTTTTATGAAGCCCGGTCGGTCAGCATCGGCGCGATGTGATCCTCGAACAGCAGCCCCGGCCGCCTTGCCATGGCCGCGCCATAACCCGCCTCGGCCAGGATCGAGATATTGAGAAATTCGACTAGTCCGGCAATGTCCTCTTCGCTCAAGCCATAGCGCCCCGCTTCCAGCCGGTTGATGATTTCGCGCTTGGACGCGATCATCCCTTCGGTGACGTCCCTGGCATTGCTCATCGAGCCATCGCGCTTGATATAGTCGTGCAGCGGCGTGCCCAGATGGTAGCTCTGCGGGTTGCTCGCATAGAGCTGCAACAGAAACTCGAGATCGGTCATATTGCTCATGTCCGGATCGAACCGTCCGTCACCGCGCCGGCGGTCCCACACCACCATGGCGTCCATCGAAAGGCTCACCCACTTGTGTTCGCCCGGCGAGAGGACGCGATCCGGACCAGCCCCGACATGACGCAAATGCACGAAATCCTCGCTCATCACGTCAAGCGCTGTGGTGACGATGCCGTGCCGGTCGAGCTTTGCCACGGCCTGCTCGAGCTTGCCCGGCTTCAGCCGGTCATCGGCGTCCAGAATTGCGGCAAAAGGGGTGTCGATCTGCTCGAGCGCCACATTCCGTGTCAACGAGGCGCCCCGACCCACTCCGCCACTGCTCAAGAACACCTGGCGTGGATCATTCAGGCCCTGTTCACCTAGAAACGCGCCATAATCGAAACCGTCATCGGTCACGATCCAGTGTTGCCAATCGGCATGGCTCTGCTCGATGACACTCCTGACCGTGGTGGTCAGGGTGGATTGCGCCTTATAGGCCGGCGTGATGATGGCGACGGTCTGGGACATGACTTGAACCTTTTGCTCGTCTGACCCATATCTCTGGCAGGTTCGCGATGCCAGAGTTAAGGGTCGCGTACCGGACGTTGCTTGATGCTCAAGGACGCTTTTGATGTCGCGTATCTCGGTGTTTTCCGCCCCCTTTCTCCTCGGCTTCGACAGTTTTGAGGAGCGTATCGACCGGCTGGCCCGGTCAGCGGAGGGCTATCCTCCCTACAATATCGAACGCACCACGGGCGAAGACGGAGCCGAGAGGTTCCATATTTCAATCGCCGTGGCCGGATTTGCTCAATCCGACCTCGAGGTGAGCGTGGAGGACAACCAGTTGCAGGTGCGCGGCCGCCAGAAGGACGAACCCGGTCGAGACTTCCTGCATCGCGGGATCGCGACCCGCCAGTTCCAGCGTAATTTCCTTCTTGCCGATGGCATGAATGTGAAGGATGCAACTTTGGGGCATGGTATGCTCGTTATTATACTTGAGCGCCCACCAGCGCCCAAGATCGCCCGACAGATCGACATTCGCTCAGTTTGAGGAAACAGAAGAAAGGGCCGACACAATGATGGACAAGCGCAATTCCGAAGCGGCCATGGATGCCGCAAACCCGCTCAAGGACCTGACGCGCGCCCAATTCGCAGCGCTGGGCGGAGACGCCGTCGCTTATGTCAAACCGGTTTCCGGCCTCTTGCTCTCGGGCCTGATCGAGGACGCCGAGTTCGATGGCACAACCCAATATCAGCTGGTTATGTCCGCTGATGGCACGCCGCTGATGGTGGCTGACACCGCAGAAGCTGTCGCCGAGTGGCTCGGTGACCAGAATATCGGGGTCGCCACCCTGCATTAGCCGGCGTCCCCCGTCCCATCCTTCCCGTGCAATGCAAAACCCCCGCAGCCGGGCTGCGGGGGTTTTGTTGTCTCGGAGTCAGGCCAATCAGGCCGCGAAGGTGCTTTCCACCGGCGCGGTCAGGATCGCATGCAGTTGCGCCGGATCGGTTTCGCGGCGCAACTGATCGGTGACATTTTCGGTCCGCAGGAGGCGGGCGAAGCGCGACAGGGCCTTTAAATGATCTGCGCCCGCGCCCACTGGAGCCAGCAGCATCACCACCAGATCCACTGGCTCGTCATCCACCGAATCGAAATCGATCGGCTGGTCGAGCCGCGCAAAAACGGCGGTCACGCCCTTGAGTCCCTTGAGCTTGCCATGGGGAATGGCAATGCCATTGCCCAGTCCCGTCGAGCCAAGTTCCTCCCGATCCAACAGGGTCGAAAGGATTTGGCCAGCCGGGAAAGCCGTCAGTTCTGCGGCCTTTTGTGCAAGGATATCAAAAATCTGGCGCTTGTCCGACACGCCCGTGCAAGTCAACACGGCGTGCTTTGCCAGAATATCGGCCAATTCCATAAATCTGCCTTAGGATCTACCAAGCGTTTTGGCTTTGAGAGCGCCAGTCAATTTGCGCCCAGGGCCGGGTCGACCCAGCCAATATTGCCATCTGCGCGGCGGTAAACCACATTCAGCCCACCATGTCCAGCATGGCGGAACATCACCACCTGTTGTCCAGAGAAATCGAGCTCCATCACCGCTTCCTCAACGCTCATCTCGCGCAAATTCTTGGTGGCTTCGGCAATCACGGCAGGCGCGAAATCCTCATCGAGCTCGTCATATTCATCGGTCGAGCCGAACACGGTGTACTGGGCGGTGAGCCCGTCAATGCCATTGGCGCCATTGCCGCGGCGGTGTTGTTTGAGCTTGCGGTTATAGCGGCGCAGGCGCTTCTCGATATTGAGCGCCATGACTTCAAAGGCGCTGGTCGCGTCGCCTGCCTGGGCGCTGGCCTGCAGCGTTGCCCCCGAATCCAGGTGCACAACGCAATCGGCGCGAAAACCGATACCGTCCGGTGTGAGGGTAAGGTGGCCGTCATAGCCGCCATCGAAATATTTTCCGACAACGGTGGCGAAATGCTCCTCCGCCTTGCCCCGCAGGGCTTCGCCAACATCCATGTTCTTTCCCGAAACGCGTAGGGTCATGGCTCTTGTTCCTTTCGGTCGTTTGGCTCGACACGAGAGTTCCGAAAAGCCGCTCCCGGCTTCACGGGACCTGCGTCTGCCGACCACCCAGACATGGGGTGCCGACAGCAAGGATGCTAGACCCGGCCATCCACGCTGTCCATGTGCAACAACCGGCACATTCGGCAACAAAAGGCGTGACAGTCATGAACCTGCCACTTACCGTTCCGCTCGGGTGATTTGCCGCGCCAGTCAGGCGATGCGCGCCAGTTCCTTTTTCTGCCGGCGCCGGATCACCGAGGAGGGAATGTTCATCCCCTCGCGATATTTGGCGACCGTGCGGCGCGCCACATCGATCCCCTGTTCCTTGCGCAGCAGTTCGGCAATCGTATCGTCCGAGAGAATGGCGCTGGCCGGTTCGGCGTCGATCAATTGCTTGATCCGGTGCCGCACCGCTTCGGCCGAGTGCTCGCCCCCACCGTCCGCCGAGGCGATAGCGGTGGTGAAAAAGAAAAAGACATTTCAGATAACAATAAATGAAGGCGATGCCGTCATTAAATTAACATCAGATAGAATAGTAGAACTTTTATTTGCTGAAGATGATGAAACTATTGTTCGTGAAAGAAAATGGCCAGAACAAGAAGTTTATAAAACGGCTGTTCAATTTGCTTTAATGATTGATACTTTTATCAAAAATGGAGAAGGATTGGATAGTTTGATAATGCATTCTCCGACAGGTAGTATTGTTGCAGAATTATTAGGCCAAGATATGTTTGGTATAAAATTAGCTTCATGGGTATCTGTAGATTCCCAGGATGAAGAGGAAGAACT
>JBGTUK010000237.1:0-4111 GCA_041939225.1 Devosia sp. | reverse complement strand
GGTCAAGATTCTCAAATTCGACCCGGAAAGCGAACGGGTTTCCCTGGGACTCAAGCAGATCCAGCCCGACCCCTGGGTCGACGCCGCCCTGCGTTATCCCCTGGGCAAGCGGCTGGCCGGGAAGGTCGTGTCCTTGACGGACTACGGCGCTTTCGTCGAGTTGGAGGCAGGGATCGAGGGGCTCGTGCACGTTTCGGAGATGTCCTGGACCAAGCGCATCAAGCATCCGTCGAAGGTGGTCGCCGCCGGCGACCAGGTCGAGGCGGTGGTGTTGGACGTCGATGAGCAGAATCGAAAAATCTCCCTGGGTATGAAGCAGACCGAGGAGAATCCCTGGACGCTGATCGAGGAGCAGTATCCCGTCGGGACCCGAGTCAGCGGCACGGTTCGCAACATCACAAACTTCGGTGTCTTCATCGGTCTCGATGAAGGGATCGACGGACTGGTGCATGTCTCGGATATCTCCTGGACCGAACAGGTCAAGCACCCCAGTGAGAAGTTCGAAAAGGGGGACGAGGTCAACGCAGTCGTTCTCAAGATCGACAAGGACAACGAGAAGTTCTCGCTCGGCATCAAGCAGCTTGCTGCTGACGGCCTGGCCGATACCGGCGCTTCCGATGGCTCCGGCCTGCGCAAGAATGCCGTGGTCACCACCGAGGTCATCGAAGTCAACGACGGGGGCATTGAAGTCCGTATCGCTGACAGCGAAGTAACGGCTTTCATCCGCCGCGCCGACCTCAGCCGTGACCGCAATGACCAGCGTCCGGAGCGTTTCTCCAAGGGCGAAAAGGTCGATGCGCGCATCACCCAGTACGACCGCAAGACCGGCCGCATCCAGCTCTCGATCAAGGCGCTGGAAATCGCCGAAGAACGCGAAGCCGTTGCCAATTTCGGCTCTTCGGATTCGGGCGCTTCGCTCGGCGACATCCTGGGCGCAGCCCTCAAGGGCCGCGACGACAAGTAAGCCTTATCGCTTTGCGTATTGAAGCTTTCGACCCGCGCCAAAAGGTGCGGGTCGTTTCGTGTAAAGGGTTTGGACGATGATCCAGTTTCGCGACGTCGCCTGGCGCGCCTTGACGGGCTACGACTTCCGGGCCGTGTTCGACATTGCCAACCGTGTGCATCCGGACTTTTTCGAGGCGGAAGCCGTGCTGGCGGAGAAGTTCGAGCTTTACCGCAATGGCTGCTATCTGCTCGAAGTCTCGGAAAAGCCGGCCGGCTATGTCTTGAGCCACCCCTGGAAGCGGGGAGACCTGCCGGCCCTCAATACATTGCTGGGCACAATCCCGGACGATGCCGACAGCTATTACATTCACGATCTGGCGCTGCTGCCGCTGACCCGCGGCTTGGGCGCTGCCAGGCAGATCGTCAATGCGCTGACCAAGCATGCCAGGGCCATGGGCTATGGGACGATGAGCCTGGTCGCGGTCAATGGTTCACTGCCATTCTGGGAAAAACAGGGTTTTGCGGTCGAAGAGCGCCCTGAACTCAGCGAGAAGCTCGCAGCCTATGAAGATGCGGCACACTACATGGTCAAAGCCGTACTTTAAGACGGCTGCTTGCCATCCAGGCTCAGCCCCGCTACCTGCTAGGCCAGATTGGAGAGCCGCCTGTGTCCGACCAGATGCACCATGACATTCTTGCTGCCGACCACTTTCGCCGCTCTCGCGGGCTGTGGCGGTGGCTGGCCCTGTTGGCGGCCATCATTGCCGTGCTGGCCCTTGTGGGGCGTTTCGCGCTGCCCCAATTTGCCGCGGGCGAGCACATCGCCCGCGTCGTGGTTAGCGGCACCATTACCACCGATGCGGCGCGGTCGCGCGCCATCGAGGCGATGATCGAGGACGACACGGTCCAGGCGGTCATCGTATCGATCAATTCGCCCGGCGGCACAACTGCCGGCGGCGAGGAGCTCTACGAGGACCTGCGACGTCTCTCGGCCGCCAAGCCGGTGGTCTCGACCATTGACGAGCTGGGCGCCTCGGCCGCTTACATGACGGCCATCGGCACCGACCAAATTTTTGCCCGGCGTCTGTCGATCATTGGCTCCATTGGCGTGCTTTATCAGCACGTCAATGCCGGAAAATTGCTCGACACCATCGGGGTGGATTTCGACAAGGTGGCTTCGGGTCCCCTGAAGGCCGAGCCGGATTTCGACGAGCCACTGACCGGCGCGCCGCGTGCATCCATCACCGAACTGGTCGAGGACAGCTTTGCCTGGTTTGTCGACATCGTCGCCGAGCGCCGCGGATTGAGCCAGGCGGAAACACTGGCGCTGGCCGATGGACGCATTGTCACCGGCCGGATTGGACTGCAAGCCGGGCTGATCGATGCCATCGGGGCGCAGCATGAAGCGCTGGATTGGCTCGAAAGCGAACATGGGATCGATTCTGAGACTTCTGTCGTTACCGTCTGGCCAAGGGAGCAGAGCGAGCTGTCCTGGATCGGCGACTTGCTGGGCAAGTCGGCCCGAAGCCTGTTTGGACTTTCGGGCGAAGGTCCTGTGATGCTTGACGGTTTGGTCTCGCTTTGGCAGGTTGAATAGACCCCCAGCGAGGGGCGGGGGTGGACACCGGAGCCTTTGATGATCAAGTCTGAACTTGTCGAGAAGCTCGCCGCGGAGAACCCGCATCTGTTTCAGCGTGACATTGAGAATATCGTCAACGCCATTCTCGACGAAATCGGGGATGCGATGGCCCGAGGCGATCGGGTTGAACTGCGCGGCTTCGGGGCCTTTTCGGTCAAGAACCGTCCGGCACGCGTCGGACGCAATCCCCGCACTGGCGAACAGGTCGATGTGGGCGAAAAATACGTACCTCAATTCAAGGCCGGCAAGGAAATCCGCGAGCGGCTGAACCGCTCCTGATTCTCCTGAACCGGCGCAAGAAAGGATCGGAGCCCTCTGGCTCCATAGGAAGCCTCTAATGGTCAACAAAATTGTCGGCTGGCTCGTCCTGGTCCCCCTGTGCGCCGTTCTGATTGCCTTTGCACTGGCCAATCGCCATCTCGTGGCGGTCAATCTCAATCCATTTGCCGCCCCCGCCGATGCGAGTGCGGCCGGCTATGGCATTCCTCTCTTTGTGATCCTGTATGTCGTTCTGCTGATTGGCGTTTTGCTGGGCGGCACGGCGAGCTGGTTCGCCCAAGGCCCGCATCGCCGACGCGAACGGCACTGGCGCCGCGAGGCCCAGCATCTGAGCGAAGAGCTCGATGCCATGCGCAAGCGCAATGGCGAGGTCCGCAAGGGCCCCATGGCCGAAGTCGACGATCTGCTGGAACTGCGATGACGGACGGCGCAGTGCGGCTTTTTCCTTTAGTCCCGTCCCTTTGAGCCACCCCCGACTATGGCCGATCCACTGATCGTCAAAATTTGCGGCATCAAGACCCATGACCTGCTCGACGCGACCATCGCGGCCGGGGCTGACATGGTGGGCTTCATGCATTTCTCCCGCTCGCCGCGTCACGTCTCAATTGATGAGCTGGGCGGGCTGATTTCGGCGGCGCGTGGCCGCATCGAAAGCTGCGTGGTGCTGGTCAATCCAGACAATTCCTGCGTGGCCGAGGTGGCCGCCCTGGGCCCCGACTGGATCCAGCTGCATGGCCCGGAGACCCCGCATCGGGTCGAAGCCATTCGTGCCGAAGCCGGGGTGGAGATCATCAAGGCGCTGCCGATCGGCTCGGCCGAGGATATCGCCCAGGTGGCCGCTTTTGCCGAGGTCGCGGACCGCATCTTGCTTGACGCCAAGCCGGCCAAGGGGGCCGACCGGCCCGGTGGGTTGGGCGAGAGCTTTGACTGGCGGTTGCTCGAAGCGCTTGACCCGTCCATCTCCTTCATGCTTTCCGGGGGCCTGACGCCTGAAAACGTCGCTGAGGCAGTTCGCCAGGTCGGGCCGATGGGGATCGATGCCTCCTCTGGCTTGGAAACCGCGCCGGGCGTCAAGAACACAAAACTGATCGAGGCGTTCATCCGCAACGCCCGGGCAGCCGTATAGCACCAGGAAGCCGGGTTGTTCTCGGCGCTGGCCGAGAGGATCCAATGGACCGCACCAATTCCCTGCGCGTAAAGGTTAGCGTTACATGCGGCGCAGACGGCGGCCGGCTTAGCGGTCAAAGC
>JBGTUK010000236.1:0-4134 GCA_041939225.1 Devosia sp. | reverse complement strand
GTAATCTCCAAGCAGGTCTTCGGGCTCTGTTACAGTTGCAGACGGGCCAACTTGCACTTGCCGACAATGCCTGGTCGCTTTCAGGCGAAGCGCCCTCTACAGCGGTCAAGGCCGAGATTGAAGGTCAACTTGCGACCCTTGATGGAGATTGGTCGGCCTCAATCGCCGCGCCGTCCAATCTGGCGCTCTGTCAGGCGCGCCTCGCTGAGCTTTCTGCTCACAATGCCATTCTCTTCCAGTCCGGTGCCGCCATCATTTCGGCCAGCGCCAGCGAAGAGCTTGACGCCTTTGCCGAGGCGCTTGTGCTTTGCCCCAACGCGGCCGTTGATGTAGAGGGCCATACCGATAGCGACGGCGACGACCAGCGCAATCTGGCCCTTTCCGTCGCCAGGGCCGAAGCGGTGGTTAATGCCCTGATCGATCGCGGTGTCGCCCCCGAGCGGCTCTATGCCATTGGCTATGGCGAGACGCAGCCTGTTGCCGATAATGCGACCGCAGCCGGCAAGCGACAGAACCGACGCATTGTCGTTTCGGTGCGCGCTGCCGCCGGCTCGGTCTGAGCCCGTCGCCATGGCGCTATTCGGGGCAACGCTGCTGTTCCTCCTGGGCTATTACTGGCCCTTTATGGCTGGGGCCGCGCTTGTCGGGCTGGTGACAGGCTGGGTGAGTCTTAGCCGCAAGGAACCGGAATGATCCCGCTCGACCACATCATCGAAGTGGCCTTGCTGGTCCTTGCCGCCTATTTGGGAGGGTGTCTGATTGGCTACGGGGCCCATTTGGCCGTGCGTGCCTACCAGTCCCGGCCACAGCTCGCCCCGGTCGTCGCCGTGAGCGAAGACATGCCTTCTTCCGCGACAAAGACAGCGCCCGCACCCGCCGCACGCTCAGCCGCCCGGCGTCTGGCTGGCGCTGTCGAGCGCGAGGATACCGAGCCGGTTCAGCTTACCGCCTCGTCCCAAACGCGCCCGCCGGATTTGCCTGCACCGCGTGATGGCAAGGCCGATAGTCTCCGCGCAATCAAGGGGATAGGGCCGAAAACGGAATCAGCACTCAACGATTTGGGCATCTACCACTACGATCAGATCGCAGCCTGGACCGGTGCGCATATCGACTGGCTCGAAGGGCGCATCGCGGTCAAAGGTCGCATCCGTCGCGAACAATGGGTAGAGCAGGCCGTGTTGCTGGCCACCGCAATCGCCTGATCGTCAGGCCGCCTGGCGCCTGACCACGCCCACCTCAAACACGAACGCCGCGACCGCCTCGATCTCGGCCTGCTGGTCGAACAGGGCGGGTGACCCCTGGCCCGCTATGGTCAGCGCCGCGGCCTCGGGCCGGCGATTGACCATTTCCTCATAGGTTTCGCGCCGCAACTGGTCGGTCAATTGCGTACGCAACAGCATCAGCGGGGCACAACGGAGCGCGTCATACAGGGGCCATTGCGGCACCAGTATATCGTCGAAGCCGATATCCTTGATCTGCTCCAATAGGCGCGGATCGAACAGCGGCCGGGCCCGGCCACGTTTGTCGAACCAGTGGCTGCGCAGCGCAAGGCCATCCAGTTCAGCTTCGGAATGTCCCGGGTAGTCACCGCCCAGCATGCGCCGGAACCCGTTGGTGACCGCCTTGGCGCCTCGCAGCGCTTCCACATGCGCCAGATTGTTGCGCAGCCGCACAATGCCGCGGGAATCGGTCACCGGGCCGGAATCAAGCAGGATCGTTCCGCCAATCAGCAGCGGATGCTTTGCGGCGAGCGCCATGGCGACCTGACCGCCATGTCCTTGGCCAAGCACAACGGCTTTGTCGATGCCAAGTGCCGCCAGCACGTCGGCAAGGTCGTCCGCATCGGTCAGCGTGCTGTAGGGCGTCTTGCGCGGTCTGTCATCCGCTCGGCCCCGCCCCGGCAGGTCGATCAGCACCATCGGCCAGTCGCCGTTGCCGAGCCGCTGAAAATGAGCCGCAAAAGCAGAAAAATCGCTCATGTTCCGGTGGTAGCCGGCCAGGCACACCAGCGGCATGCGGCCCCGGCGAAAATCCCCGCGCAGGTGAACGGCCGCGCGGGTGCGTGCATCGCTCAGGCAAATTTGGGTCGCAGGCAGTCCGGCGAAGGCCGGGTGACCCTCGGGGACCTTGCGAGGGCGGTTGAACAGCGGTTCCATGATGTCATCTAGCCGCGAGAAGCTGCTTGAAACAAGGCGTTTCACCTGCCTTGTGGCGCGACGCTGTTGAAAGTATGGTGCGCCCCGTTCAGCGCCAACCGGCTCCGGACCGATCACCTATCTCAAATCTGCACCGGCGGGCAGGCCGGACCCCAACTGAGGAATACCGACAAAATGCTGCGAGGTTCGATTACGGCGCTCATCACCCCCATGCACAACGGGGTTGTTGATGAGAAAGCCTTCTCCAGCTTTGTCGAATGGCAGCTTGCCGAGGGCACGCATGGCTTGGTACCGGTCGGCACCACTGGCGAAAGTCCCACGGTCAGCCACGAAGAACACCGCCGTGTCGTGGAGATCTGCATTGAAGTGGCCAATGGCCGCGTACCGGTGGTGGCCGGAGCTGGCTCCAATTCGACCGCCGAAGCCGTTGCGCTGGCCAAGTTTGCCGAAAAGAGCGGCGCCAACGCCGTGCTCTCGGTCGTGCCTTACTACAACAAGCCCAACCAGGAAGGGCTGTTCCAGCATTTCTCTGCCATTGCCAGCGCAATTGGTATTCCGGTCATTCTCTATTCGGTCCCGGGCCGCACAATTGTCGATCTGAGTGTGGACACCATCGCCCGCCTGCACGAGGCCCACGCCAATATTATCGGCGTCAAGGACGCAACGGGCAGCATGGAACGCGCCACCATGCAGCGCAACAAGCTGGGTAAGGAGTTCATCCTGCTCTCCGGCGATGACAGCACCGCGCTCGGCTTCAACGCCCATGGGGGGCACGGCTGTATTTCCGTGACGTCCAATGTCGCCCCGCGTCTTTGTGCACAGATGCAGGAGCTGTCCCTTGCTGGCGACATCAACGCCGCCCGCGACATCAACGACAAGCTGGCTTTCCTGCACAAGGACCTGTTCATGGAGCCCAATCCGGCGCCAGCCAAGTATGTCGCGAACCGACTAAACCTGTGCGCAAACGAAATGCGCTTGCCGTTGACGCCCATCAGCAAGTCAACGCAGGACGCCATGGACTTTGCAATGCGCCACGCAGGCCTTATCTAGGTTCGATGGCAGCAAAGAACGACAAGAACAAGAATGGTTGGATCAGTCACGGACAGGTGGCTGAAAACCGTCGTGCACGCTTCGATTACGAGATTGGCGACACGGTGGAGGCCGGCATCGTTTTGACCGGCACGGAGGTGAAGTCACTGCGTCTCGGCAAGGCCCAGATTACCGAATCATACGCCTCGCCCGAGCGCGGCGAACTCTGGCTCATCAATGCGCACATTCCTGAGTATTTGCAGGCCAACCGCTTCAACCATGAGGAAAAGCGCCCGCGCAAACTCCTGGTTTCGAAAAAGCAGCTGGCCAAGCTCGACCAGGAAGTTGCCCGCTCCGGCAACACCATTGTGCCGCTCAAGCTCTATTTCAACGATCAGGGCAAGGCCAAGCTGCTGATTGGCGTCGGCAAGGGCAAGAAGAATTACGACAAGCGCGCCACCAGCCGCGACCGCGACTGGAATCGCGATAAGGCCCGCATCATGAAAGAAGGCGGACGGGGCTGAGAGTGAGCCCTGGGTGCCACGCTGAAGTGGCGGCGTCTCTCAGGCCTCGGCAGGCTTTTGCACTTGCGGGCGCCCAACCGTCTTGGCCAGCTCTGCCACATCCATGAAGAAATCGGCCTGACGCCGCAGATCGTCCGAGATCATGGGCGTTGATGTCGTCAACGTGGACACTACGGTCACCCGCTTGCCGCGGCGTTGCAGGGCCGCCACCAGCGCTGTGAAGTCACCATCGCCCGAAAACAGCACCAGGTGGTCGTAATAGGGAGCTTGCTCGAGCGCATCCACGGTCAGCTCGATGTCCATATTGCCCTTCACCTTGCGGCGGCCCATCGAGTCGGTGAACTCCTTGGCCGGCTTGGTAACGACCGAGTATTCGACGGTGAACGGCCCGATTCCTTTTGCAGAAATTACCGATTTCTCATTTT
>JBGTUK010000235.1:0-4143 GCA_041939225.1 Devosia sp. | reverse complement strand
TTTTTCGGTATGAGAGACTCATCGTCAGCTCGAAGCGTTTCCTTATACGTAAACGCGCCGCACATAATCCAACGGGGGCGAAAGCCCCTGTCAATCAATTATACCACGTATGAAACGGATTAATACCACGGAAATTTTGCTAATTGTCGTCCTTGTCTCATGGATCGCGCCAGGGCGTATAACCGACGATGCCGCGCGCCAGGAATACGACGGCAAAGCCGAGCCCGGCCAGATTGAGCGGCCAGCCGCCGCTGTCCTGATCGGCCAGGGCCAGGGCAAAGCAACCGGCGGTGAAGGTCGCTCCGGCCACAGCCAGTGACGCCAACCGGGGGGGCATGCGCTCGATATCCTTGAAGCCTACCACTGTCTGAGCCAGCAGTTTCTCGTCGCGGATGGGCCAGGTGCGGCCAAAGGCCCACATCAGATGAGCAATGGAGACAGCGAACAGGCCGATGAACATGAGGGAGGCGAAAAGCATGTTCATGACCGGAAAATCCTCGTTGTCAGGGTCTCGTGCTGCATCTGGGCAATATCTGCGCCATAGGCCACGCTGCCAATATCATCGAGTGCGGCATGAAGGCACAGATCGGCTGTTTGCGCGATGGCCGGCTCCAGCGCGGCCATGATGGCCAGTCCGTCATTCTGCCCGATGGGTACGAGGCGCACGGCGACGGACACCTGGCTATGGACTGAGGTGGTGAGAAAGGCGATCAGCGTGTCGCGGCGGTCGATGCCGTGGGCACCCGCTAAAGCGCCGACGGCAATGGGGTAGGGGCTAGGCTCGGGCAGGGGCACCGGCGCAGCGGTCGGCCAGGCGGCGCTGGCCAGCGCAAAGGCCTTGCCGGTGATGGTGGTTTCGGCGTGCCGCTCCTGGGCGGCGGTCAGGGCCAGGCAGAGATCGGCCAGTTCGGCCAGCTTTGTCTTATCTGCATGGGCTCTATGGGCATGGGCGAGCAGGATCGCATCTGTTTTGAGACTGCCGTGATGCAAGACGCCGGAAATCCAGTCATGCGTGGTCGCGCGGTCGGACACAACACCCAGCGCGATAGCGGTTTCCAGACCTGCAGACCAGGCAAAAGCCCCGACAGGGAACGCCGGGGACATCCAGGTCAGCAGTTTTTGCAGATCGGTGCTCACTTGCGGTTTAACAGCGCGTGGCCGCCATCACCGTGAGCATGGCTGTGATAGGCGCCATGCTCGGCGAAGAAGGGTTCGGTGATATTGGTCACGCTGGCGCCCAGGCCTTCCAGCATGGTCTTGAGTACATGATCGCGCTTGATCAGGATGCGGTCGGGTTCCAGTTGCGCCGGAGTGTGGCGATTGCCGATATGCCAGGCGAGGCGCAGCAAATGGCCGGCGTGCGGGGCGCGAATTTCGTAGAGCGGTTCAAGGGACGCCAGCACGCCGACCAGTTCGCCGCTCTCCAGTTCCAGCGCCCCGTTATGATCCAGCGTCACCGTGCTGGGGAAGTCCACCATGACTTCAGTGCCTTTGGCGCCGATCAGCAATTTGCGTCGCAGCCGCCGTTCGTCGTGAGCCAACGTGATGGTGTCGATGATTGGGGACTTGCCGTGATCGGCGGTCAAGTGGGCAGTGGCACGGAGCATGGGGGAACTAACTGATCGTGGTAAAGAAACGGAAGATGAGGAAGAGCTGATAGGTGATGTGCACTGCGACGATGCCCAGATGCAAGCGCCGGTCGGCATGGCGCCAGGCGAAGATACAAAGCGCCAGTCCTACCGGGACCTGGCCGAAATAGCTCCAATCGAACCGGCTCCAATGGGCCTGTCCCTTGATGAGGGTGTCGATGGTGTCGAGGACAAAGGTTGCACCCAGGAGGCCAAAAAACCAATGGCGACGCTTAAGGAAGAAGTCCTCATAGCCTTTGTACTCGGAGACGCTGTCGGGGGAGAGAAGGGCCGCGATCAGAAAGAGGGTAATGGCATAGGTCAGGATGAACAGGACGATGCCGAAATTCCAGATCTGCATCCTATGCAGTGCAAATTCCCACCACCAGAACAGCACCAGTTCAAGCAGCAAGGAGCCGATCCAGAGCACATGCAGGGTCGAGACTTTGCCGCGATGCGGATGCTGAATGATGCCAGCTATTGTCATCAGCAGCCTGGTGATGGCTAGGCTGATGACCGTGCCCATGACGATGCGCACATGCGGAAACAGTTCAGCCGAAACGTCGGGGTCCATGGCGACGCTCAGGGCGTGTTGCTGGCTTCTGTGCACGTCGCCAGAGGTGCGGCATCCTCGTCCTGCATGAGATCACGCAAGGAGGCCTCACCCTGGTGGCTCCACCATTCATATGGCCCAGAGACATAGCGCGCACCCGAGGCTGAAAGCGTCGTGGCGAAGATCAGACTCTGGCCGTCAACCGGTACGATGGCCAGGAAATTGGGGGCAGCGTTGATGTATTGCACGCTCAACGCCTGTCCCTCGTCGCAAAGATAGCTAACTGTGCTGCGCTCGATATTGCTGGCGCTTTCCAGTGTCAGGGTCAGCGCGGCCGAAGCTGCGGGCATCGTCGGCACTGTGGCGAGTGTGGTGACATCGCCTTGGGCGACGGCCGCCAAAGGGGCGAGGAGGGAAAATCCGGCGGCAAGCAGGGCTTTGGGCGAGAACATAGGCGTGTCCTTTGGCGGCAGGGGACGCAAAGCAATCATTGCACCCCCATAATCATGGCGTTTGCGGGGAGAGACAATCTCTGCTGACCAATCATCCATTGAACCGCTGTGCTAGACCGTCGAAGTCTCCTCGCGAGGCGAGGTGGATTTCCCGGATGATCCGCAGAATTGGCTTGAAGGCGAAGAAGGCCGATCCAATCACAAAACACCAGATCGCGGGGTTTTCGAGCGAATTGTAGAAGAACATGATCGACCCGACCAGGAAGAGCAGAGCGGCCGACACATCAATCAGCGTGTAGGCCAGTTCGTAAAGCGCATAAAGCTTGCGCTGCGAGGGTGTCCGGGTCCCGCGATCGCGCTGGAAATAGGGCATGTTCTGGCTCCTTGGTCCTTGCATGGTCTATCTTGCCGGAGGGGGAACGACAGAGTGAAAGTCTCACGAGAAGACAGGGTTCCATTTGTCTCAACCCCTGCCGGGACACGATCAGCATGCCTTAGGCGCGGGACGCACATATGGCTTTCCGCTGGGCCGTGCGGGGATGCCATTCCCATCAGAACAGGAAATAGCGCTGTGCCATGGGCAGTACCGTTGCAGGCTCGCAGGTGAGCAGTTCGCCGTCGGCGCGGACCTCGTAGGTTTCGGGGTGCACGTCGATTTCCGGGGTCGCTGTATTGAGCTTCATGGCCGCCTTGCCGATGCCGCCACGGGTGTTGGATACGGGCAGCAATTGCTTGTCGACGCCAAGGCGATTGCGCAGGCCCGCATCATGGGCGGCCTGGGAAATGAATACGACAGAGGAGCGGCTGACGAGCTTGCCATAGGCACCGAACATGGGGCGGTAGTGCATGGGCTGGGGCGTCGGGATCGAGGCATTGGGGTCGCCCATCGGGGCGGCCGCAATGGAGCCGCCGAGCAACACCACTTCCGGCTTTACGCCAAAGAAGGCGGGGTTCCAGAGCACAAGGTCTGCCCGCTTGCCCACTTCGATCGAGCCGATGTGCTGGCTCATGCCATGGGCGATAGCCGGATTGATGGTGTATTTAGCCACATAGCGCCTGACACGGAAGTTATCGTTGTCGCCGGTTTCCTGTGGCAGGCGGCCGCGCTGGCGCTTCATTTTGTCGGCCGTCTGCCAGGTGCGGATCAGCACTTCGCCGACACGGCCCATGGCCTGACTGTCCGAAGCAATGATCGAAAGCGCGCCCATATCGTGCAGGATGTCCTCTGCGGCGATGGTTTCCTTGCGGATGCGCGATTCAGCGAAGGCCACGTCCTCGGGGATCGACTGATCGAGGTGGTGGCACACCATGAGCATGTCGAGATGCTCGGCAATGGTGTTGACCGTGTAGGGCCGCGTCGGATTGGTCGAAGAGGGGATGACATTGGGCAGGCCCGCAACCTTCAGGATATCTGGCGCATGCCCGCCACCGGCGCCTTCGGTGTGGAAGGCATGGATGGTGCGGTTCTTGAAAGCGCCGACGGTGTCTTCGACGAAGCCGCTTTCATTGA
>JBGTUK010000234.1:0-4185 GCA_041939225.1 Devosia sp. | reverse complement strand
GCCTGTCCAATCTGCGTATGCCCAAGGACGAGATCGAGCGCCGCGTGGCTGATGCAGCCCGCATATTGCAGATCGAAGAGCTGATGGAGCGCAAGCCGCGCCAGCTTTCGGGCGGGCAGAAACAGCGCGTTGCCATCGGCCGCGCCATCGTGCGCGAACCGCAGCTCTTCCTGTTCGACGAGCCGCTGTCCAATCTCGACGCCGAATTGCGGGTGCAGATGCGCGTCGAACTGGCCGGGCTCTACAACCGGCTGGGCACCACCATGATCTATGTGACGCACGACCAGACAGAGGCCATGACCATGGCCACGCGCATTGCCGTGCTCAATAAGGGTAACCTCGAGCAGGTTGGTACGCCGTTCGAGCTCTATAACAATCCGCGCAATCTGTTTGTGGCCAGCTTTATCGGCTCGCCCAAGATGAATTTGCTCAAGGGCAAGGCATCGGGGCAGGGGGTCAATCTGAGCGGACTGGGGAACTTGTCTGCGCAATTGGGCATCAGCGGGCCGGTGACTGTCGGCATCCGGCCCGAGCACCTGGGGCTTAACCAGCCCGGTGATATCGCGGTGGACGGCACCATCACCCTGGTCGAATATCTGGGTAGCGAGCTGTTCGTCTATGTGGCGCTGGCCAATGGCCAGAGCCTGCTCGCCCAGGCGCCCGGCAACGCCCAGTTCAAGCGCGGCGACAAGGTTTCGCTTGGCTTCAAGGCGAGCGATGCGCATTTCTTTGATGCAGAAGGCCTGCGGATCGAGGCGTCTGTGTGAGCCAGTCGCTTCTTGACCGCCTGCGGGCGGTGGACGTCGCCGAAAAAATCGGCCCACTTGCCAAACCCGCCAATGCAGCGCTGCTCGAAGAATGGCAGCGCTCCGGAGTCCGTTTCGTCTCGAACGCCGACCGGCTGACCGATCGCTATTACGATGCGGTCCGTGAACTGTTCGATTGCATCGCCCCGGCGGCAGACGAAACGCCGATCCTGCATGAAGGTGGGATTTATCACGGCTGCTGGCTCGAGAGCACCGGCACGATAAATGCCGAATTGCTGAGCCGCTTCCTGCCCTCGGTGACGACGGCGACCTATTCGGCCTTTGCCCGCTACCAGCGGTACGATGGGCTGTTTCCTTATAAGGTTACCCCACAAGGCCCTGCCTTCAACCAGATCCAGCTCGTGACCCCATTGGCGCGCTCGGTGTGGAACCACTTTCGGCTCAATCGGCTCGATACGGACTGGCTGACCGAGATGTTCGGGGCCATGTCGCGCTATGATGCGTGGCTGGCTCGCCACAGGGACACCCTGGGCACCGGCGCCGTCGAGGCCTTCTCGACCTACGACACAGGGCACGACCTGTCCTCACGCTTCTGGCATGTGCCGGACAGTCCCTTTGCCAATGACCCGACCCGCTACGATCCGGACAATCCCATACTGCCGTTTATCGCCCCGGACCTGACGGCCAATGTCGCCTGCCAGCGCGACTATCTGGGCGCGATTGCCGATCACCTCGGCGGTGACGGCAATGATTGGCGGCAAAAGGCCGGCGCCAGCCGCGTGGCGCTTTACGAGCAGTGTTTCGACGCCGACGACGCTTTCTTCTACGACCGCGACCGGCATGGCCGTCTGGTTCGTGTGCAGTCGGATAATTTGTTGCGCGTCCTCGCCTGCGAAGTTGGCGACGCCGATGGCTTCGCCGAGGCGCTTGCACGCTATTTGCTTAACACACGTAAATTCTTCGCAAAATTCCCTCTGACGTCCATTGCGCTTGATGACCCCCGTTTCGACCCGACATTCGGCCAGAACAGCTGGAACGGTCCCACCAACTTTCTGACTCTCATTCGCGCGCCCCATGCTTTCGAACACTATGGCCATCATGTGGAGCTGACTTGGATCATGCAGCCCACGCTGTCGGCCTTGTTCAACGCCGATTGCTTCCCGCAAACGTTGAGCCCCTATACCGGGCAAGCGGGTTTCACGGAGAAGTACTCGCCCGCTATTCTCTGCCTTCTCGATTTCATCGAGCGACTGTCCGGCATTTTGCCACGCCCGGACGGAGCCATCTGGTTCACCAGCCTGTTGCCCAAGCCGGTCCTGCACAAGCACGAGAACTGGGAGACTGGCTATGCCCGAAGGGTGGGAGGCATGGACTTCGAACTGATCAACACCGCGCTTGGCGGCGAAATCTATCGCAATGGAGAGCTGGTCTGCCGATTTCCCGCGGGCATACGGGTCATGCTGGACCAGAGCGGGGCATTGTTGGGCCTGGTTTGTGTCACCAGTCGGCAAGTAGACGGGGTCCTGACGTTTCAAGGGCAGGACCATGCATTCCGCATATTGCCCAATGAGCAAATCGCGTTCGAAAGTGGTTCGTGGAGCAGGATGGCGTCGCCTGGCGTGGTGCTGCCGAGCTGAGTTCGGTACAGCGGGGGTGTCACGATAGATGGCACGAGAAACGTGTCGCCTTGCTGAAGAAGCCCTTTGAGTGCGTCACCTCCTTGGAACGGTGGCAGGACGAGATGCACGCTTCTTTGCGGGGCGTGGAATAGCCGTGGGGATAGGCAAAGCTGCTGACCGGTCGCCCGAGACGATTTTTCCAGCAGGGATTTGCTTGTCTCAATCTCAGCACGGGCTCGATCAATCGGAAGAAGGTCAAGCTGCGGATGGGTATGTGTGTGGGCGCCGCATTCCACGCCGCGGTCGCTCAGCGTCGCCAGCTCATCATTGCACGGTCGCCTTCGTCCAGCGCATGCAACCAACAGGCGGTGCCGCGGTCACGTCCTCGAACTGGTCGAGCAAACCAAGCGCCTTGATGCCCTCGATGCGAACGGATCCGACGCTATATTGCTGGCCGGGTTCAACCCGAACCTCGATGCCGTCCTCTGCCCCTCCCAGGGTGTCGGGCGCGATGGGTGACCCGCCAGTCTCGTGTGCCGAGACTGAAATCCACATATGCGCGAGAACCCGGGATGCGTCGGCGCCAATAATAGGCTGGATTGCGAAGGCTGCAAAACTGGACTGCTCTGCGCATCTTTTGGTCCTCTGTGTGAGGCCTTGTGTGCGACAGAGCTTCAGCGAGATTTTCGCATTCAGCTTTTATCTTTTAGTTTCAGTGGCTTGGGTGGAGATTTGGCTGGGGAACCTGGATTCGAACCAAGATCGACGGAGTCAGAGTCCGCTGTTCTACCATTGAACTATTCCCCAGCAGGTGCCTGCTGGCAGGTCAGCGCGGGCGGCCCGGGGGGCGGCGAAGCGCGACGGGGCTCTCATTAGACAAAGCTGGGGCCGAATGCAAGCGGGACGGCGCGCGAATAGCGCCGTGTTGGGGAAAAATCCTCGGGCCGCTGCCGCAAAGGCCGGGACAATGCCGATTTTCGAAGTTGGCTGGATTGCCTGGAAGGGGTGTTGGGCATGCTTTGCGTTGCGCTTCGGCCTGCCTTGCTCTACCGTCATTCCCGACAACGCAACATGACGTGCCTTCGGGCGCGACCGGTCAGTCCGGTCCTGCGACCGTGCACAAAGGAGCCAATAGTGACCGAACCTGTTCGGTCCGCCCTGGTCTCGGCCCTTGTGGACGAGGCCGGAGCCGGCGTCTCTTCCGGTAAGAGCCGGAGGGAGAGGGCGGGCGCAGCCCCGCCTGCCGTGCCGGAACAACGGACCCCAAACGCCCCCCATCCCAGACGCAATCGCGGCCCGCTCTATGCGGCGCTGGACCTGGGCACCAATAATTGCCGATTGTTGATCGCCCGTCCGCATGAGCGCGGCTTCCGCGTGCTCGATGGATTTACCCGAATCGTCCGCCTGGGGGAGGGGGTGTCGGTCACCGGCCGGCTGTCCGATGCGGCCATGGACCGCACGCTGGACGCCCTGCGCCAGTGCCGCAACAAGCTGCGCGACCATCAACCTAGCCGCATGCGCCTGATCGCCACCGAGGCCTGCCGCGCCGCCGAGAACGGAACGGCCTTTCTTGACCGTGTCCGGAATGAAGTCGGCCTCGAACTCGAAATCGTCGATCGGCGCACCGAGGCCGAACTGGCCGTGACGGGCTGTGCCGACCTGATCGATGGCGCAGCCCAGGGCGCGCTGATGTTCGACATTGGCGGCGGCTCCTCTGAGCTTGCCTGGCTCGATTTTCGTGGGGGACGGCCGCGCGCCCAAGGACGCATGTCGGCCTCCATCCGTTCCTGGCAATCCCT
>JBGTUK010000233.1:0-4213 GCA_041939225.1 Devosia sp. | reverse complement strand
TATTCATTGGTCCAGGGGTCTGGCACCGATGTCAGCGGCTTTTGCAGGTGGGGTTCCATCGCCTCTTTGGAGGGAACGGTCTCCGGGATTTTGCGCATACCATCGAGGTCATCGGAAAAGCAGATGAGCCGTGTTGGAATTTCGTCGCGCGTGAGCAGCCGAAAGGCGGTGCGCACCATGGTGGTGCGAGCCACTTCGCCAAAGGTGCCGATATGGGGCAGGCCCGAAGGGCCATAGCCGGTCTCGAACAAGGCTTCACTCTTGCCCGACTTTTCCAGCCGTTTGACCAGTTTGCGCGCTTCCTCGAAGGGCCAGGCGCGCGCCGTCTGGGCGGACGCGAAGAAATCGGGATCAAGGGCGGGCAAAGTGGCGGGCGACACTGGGTGGCAGCCTTTCGAAATGTATCGGAAGAAGACGGAGCCCGGTCAATGCACCGGAACCGGCCGGACGTCAACGTCGCAGGTGGTTGCGTGGGTCGATGAGAGCGCCTAGTTCTGGTAGGTGAAGTCCTATTGGAGACGACGAAAAATGCACGCTGCTCAAGACGCCCTTATTCATCTGATGATCCTGGCTGCGTCTTCCGACAGTGCCATGACGGAGAAAGAGCTGACGCGCATCACGGCGCTGATCGACCGTTTGCCGGTATTCGAGGGGTTCGACCGCGAGCGGCTCGAGGAGGTGGCAAACGACTGCGCCGACAAACTTAACGGGCCGAACGGATTGGACCGGGTGATCGAGGACGCAATTGCCGCCCTGCCCGAGAAATTGCAGGACACAGCCTATGCCGTGGCCGTCGAGGTCACTGCCGTCGACTTGCATTTGGAGCAGGAGGAATTGCGCTTCCTCGAGATGCTGCGTGACTCGCTGACGCTGGACAGATTGACCACGGCCGCCATTGAAGTGGCGGCGCGCGCCCGGCATCGGCGGCTGCCGGGTCAGTAAAAGCTCACCGGAAACCAGCGCAGGTAAAGTTCGTCCAGCGCACCATTTTCCTTTAGACGTACCAGCGCCCAGTCGATGGAGTGGCGGACCGGATCCTGCCCGGCCGGCACGGCAATGGTGACGCCCTCACCAAACAGGTGGGGGCGGAAATACGCTTCTCCAGCGAAGCCGCAGCAGGCCAGATTGTCATTGAGCCAGAATGAGGCGCGCATGGCGTCGCCAAACCAGGCAGACACGGTACCGGACTTGACTGCTTCGAGCGCTGCGCTTTCCGTATCGAAGGGCATCGCTTCGACATCTGGGAGATAGCGGTCAAGAAATTGAGCGTGGGCACTGCCGGCGCGAACGGCAACCGCTTCGCCAGCCAGAGCCTCGAGGCGAAAACCTTCAATATCTTCGGCGCGGGTCACGAAGCGGCCAGGCAGCGCAAGATAGGTAGAAGAAAAATCGAAGAGCTCGCCATTTTCTGGGGTCATGGCGAGGCCCGCGATCAACGCATCGCCCAGATTGTCGGACAGTGCCGAGGCGGCCTGGTCCCATGGCCAGACCTGGATTGTGCACGCCACATCCACTTCGACGCAAATGCGTTTGGCCAGATCGATGTTGAACCCGACCAGTTCGCCGCTTTCGTCCCGATAGTTGAAGGGAGGAAAATCGGCGGTAGTAAGAAAGCGGATCGCCGGGATCGGGGTCAGGCTGGGCAGCATTTCCCGCGCATCAGGGTCGGCGTGATAGGGAAGCGTCTGAGCGAAGGCGGGGGTAGCAAGCAGGGCACCGGCTAAACCCATCAGCAGTAAAACTGGTTTGAGCATCGCGCCTCCTCATCAGGCCTTTGGTCACCTTCTCTCACGCGGGAAGAAGGGACACCAGAATCTAAACTTGATCGAGCCCATATAGCAGATCAGCGATCAAGTCGTCGGCGTCTTCCAACCCGACGGAAAGCCGTAACAGGCCCGGGGTGACGCCGGTTTCGAGGCGCACTTCCTCGGTAAGGCGCTGATGCGTGGTGGTGCGCGGGTGGGTGATCAGCGACTTTGCATCACCCAGATTGTTGGAAATCAGGATCACGGCCAGCGAATCCGCCAGCGCGAAGGCCGCCTCTTGCCCGCCATTGACGTCAAGCGCCAGAAGCGTCGAGCCACGCTTCATCTGCCTTTTGGCCAGCTCGTATTGCGGATGGTCGGGGTGATGAGGATAGATCACCCGGTTGACCTTGGGGTGGCCGGCTAGGGCCTCCGCGATCTTGGCAGCGCTATTGGTCATCTGCTCGACGCGCAGGGCGAATGTCTCCAGGCCTTTGGTCAGCACCCAGGCATTGAAAGGCGAAAGCGTCGCGCCGGTCTGGCGCAGGAAAGTATGCAAATCGCCTTCGATGATTTCCTTGGAGCCCAGCACAATGCCGCCCATGACGCGGCCCTGGCCATCGATATGCTTGGTGGCCGAATAGGTGACAATGTCGGCGCCCAGCTCGAGCGGCTTCTGGTAGAGCGCGGTCGCGAACACATTGTCGACAATAAGCTTGGCGCCATGGGCATGGGCGATCTCGGCGACCGCTCTGATGTCGACCAGTTCCAGCGTAGGATTGGTCGGCGTTTCGATGAAGACCAGCTTGGTGTTGGGCTGCATGGCCTTGGCGAAGTTCTCAGGGTCGCGTCCATCGACAAGAGTTGAGGCGACACCAAAGCGCGGGGCAAAATCTTCGACCACATAGCGACAACCGCCGAACAGCGCCTGGGAAGCCACGATGTGGTCCCCTGCCCTGACCTGACTCATTACTGCATTGGTCACCGCCGACATGCCGGTGGCAAAGCAGCGGGCCGCCTCGGCGCCCTCGATCAGGGCCATGCGGTCCTGGAACATGTCGTAGCTGGGATTGGCAAAGCGCGAATAATTGTGCCCGCCTGGCACCTTGCCCTGAAACAGCAGCTCAGCATGTTCAGACGAGGGATAGGCATAACCCGAATTGAGAAACAGAGCCTCGCTTGTCTCATGGAACTGGCTTCGCTTGCCCCCGCCATGCACCATCTGAGTGGCGGCCGACAGTTTTTTCGGATCGCGGAGCGGGTTGTTCTGTTTGGACATGGTCAGCGCTTTCAAAACAAAAAACCGGCTCGCAAATGGCGGCCGGTTCCAACGGTCTTTAGCTATTTGTTTTAAGTGGCTGCAAGCGACCGGCCAAATCACCACTGGGCTGTGATGTAAGGCCAATTGACAGTTGGCGTCAATTGCCGAGGTTGCTAGGGAGGAGCAGTCGCAAGGGGAAGCAAGCATCATGGTCGAGACTTGGCCGAAAGGCGTCTTTCCGGCGCGGTTGATCGAGAAGCTGCATGGCGAAGGTGCGATCATCGCGTCCCGGCCATTCGATATCGACCAGGTGCAGCCAGCCAGCCTGGACTTGCGGCTGGGCAAAACCGCTTTTCGCGTGCGCTCAAGCTTTCTTCCCGGGCCCTCGCATTCGGTGGCCGAACGCATAGATGCCCTCAAGCTGCATGAAATCGACCTCAGCAAGGGTGCTGTGCTGGAACGGGGTTGTGTCTATCTCGTGCCGCTGGAGGAAAGCCTCAAGCTTCCGCCAGAGGTCAGCGCATCGGCCAACCCCAAAAGCTCGACCGGGCGGCTGGATGTTTTTACCCGCGTCATCGGCGACCGGGCACGCGGCTTTGACCAATTGCCTGCGGGCTACACTGGCCCGCTTTACCTCGAAATCAGCCCGCGTACCTTTCCGGTGCTGGTGCGGACCGGCTCCCGCCTCAGTCAGATGCGGTTCCGCTCTGGAGACAGTCGGCTCAGCGTTGCCGAGCACCAGGCATT
The DNA here is from genome assembly GCA_041939225.1 of Devosia sp. GTDB lineage: Bacteria > Pseudomonadota > Alphaproteobacteria > Rhizobiales > Devosiaceae > Devosia. Next base: position 460 of record JBGTUK010000233.1, on the reverse strand, counting down.
GCACACATTCGACACACTGGTTATCGGCGGCGACGTGCCGGTCGGCGAAGGCGTCGCCCTTTCCATTGACCTGGAAGGTCAGGGGCGGGACGGACTGATTGGCTTCCGTTCCAAAAGACATACTGCCGTCGTCGATGTCGACAAGAAAGCTTCCCTTGAGGTGCGCGACTTCTGGGACCCGCTCTATGCCCATGGGCAGAGTGAGCTGATCCTTGATCCGGACGAATTCTATATCCTGGTGAGTTTGGAGGCGGTCCACGTGCCGCCAACCCATGCAGCCGAGATGGTGCCTTTCGACCCGCTGGTCGGCGAGTTCCGGGTGCACTATGCGGGATTTTTCGATCCCGGATTCGGCCATTCGGCGGCGGGCGGCACGGGCAGCCGAGCCGTTCTGGAAGTGCGGAGCCGCGAAGTGCCGTTTCTGCTCGGCCACGGACAGACCATCGGCCGGCTGATCTAT
>JBGTUK010000232.1:0-4217 GCA_041939225.1 Devosia sp. | reverse complement strand
CATTCCGCAACATCGTGGGTCATGTGGGCGGAGATCACGATTTGGCATCGCTCTCGGCCTGGACGGCGAGCCAGTTTGACCCGACGCTCAATTGGGGTGATGTCAAATGGATCAAGGAGCGCTTCGGCGGTCCGGTGATCGTCAAGGGTGTCCTCGACCCCGATGATGCACAGGCTGCGGTGGACAATGGCGCCGATGCCATCGTGGTCTCCAACCATGGCGGGCGCCAGCTCGACGGGGCGCCTTCGACCATTCGCGTGCTGCCCGAAATCGTCGAGCGGGTCGGCAACAAGACCGAGGTCTATCTCGATAGTGGTATTCGCAGCGGGCAGGACGTGGTCAAGGCGCTGGCCTATGGGGCGAAATCAACCTTCATTGGCCGACCCATGCTTTACGGGCTTGGTGCGGGCGGCGAGGCCGGGGTGACCCGGGTGCTCGAAATCATCCGCAAGGAACTCGATACCACCATGGCGCTGTGCGGCGAGCGCGACATACTCAATGTCGGGCTGCACAATATCTATTCGAACGACATCCCGCCGCGTAACGCGCCAAAGCGCGGCTAGATGGGGCGATAGTCGGCGCCCAGCGGCGCCGACGGTGTCAATTGCGCGAAGATGCTGTCGGCGAGGGCTTGCAGCGTCTCGGCGGATTGCGGACCGACAATGGTGCAGGTGATGGTCGCATTGGCCCAGTACAGCGCGTTGTCGCCGCCCAGACGTACCATTTCGAGGCTGGGGCCATCGATGCCGCTCCTGGGGGTGATGTAGAGCGTCACCCGCTCGCCGGCACTATCTTCATACATCAGCTGGGCCGCCCGGCCTCCGGGGATGGCGGGGGCGGGCAGCAGGCGCCCGCCCAGGAAATTGAATCCGGCGGTTGCCAGATCGGGCATGGCCAGTCCGGTGTCCAGACGATTGGAAAGCCAGCTCGCCAGGTGGTCGGCCTCGGTGCCGGCCACTTCAACGGCGTGGCGGTTTTCGGCAACATAGACCGTGTGGGCGCTGACGGCGTCAGCAATCAGGCGATTGTGGAGCGCGGGGTTCTCGGCGCTCGGGCGCAGCAGCCAGCCGGCGGCGATGCCGATGCTCAATATGCCCACAATCATGGCGGCCCGCGCCACACTCTGCCAACGCCGCCGGGATTGGCTCAGGGCGAGGCGGTGGGCATTGAGGCGGGGCGGGACCGGCTCGGTCGCGACCGGGCCAAACATGGCATTGATGGCTTCGTTCTGTCGCTGCAATTGCGCCAGCTCAATGGCAGCAGCGGGATTGTCGGCCAGCCAGGCCTCGACGGCGGTGCGGGCGTCACCATCGAGTTGGCCATCGAGATAGGCCATCAGCGTGTCGCGGGTGACGTCCATCATTTGACCGACCTTAAATGCGGTTCCTGAGCCTCGCCCGTCGATTGGCGCAGACTGGCACGCGCGCGGCCCAGCCGGCTCATCAGCGTGCCCAGGGGAATGTCGAGAATGCTTGCGGCCTCCGCATAAGCCATGCCTTCGAGGGTAACCAGTAGCAGCGTTTCCTTCTGTTCGAGCGGCAGGTCATCGATGGCGCGGGAGAGTTCGGCCAGCGCCAGATGACTGTGTTGCGGGGCCGGCGTGCCCAGATCGGGCAGGCTGTCGGTGTCCAGATGCGTGCCGCGGCGTTGTTCGCTGCGGCGCGCATTACGATGCAGATTGACGAGGATGGTGAAGAGCCAGGGCCGCATGGGGCCGCTGGGGCGAAACAGGCCCCGGCGGGAAATGGCGCGCTCCAGACAGTCCTGCACCAGATCATCGGCGTGGTCGATATTGCGCGTGAGCGCGCGGGCATAGCGGCGCAGGGCCGGTACGCAGGCTTCGAGCTCATCAAGAAAATCGACCACGCCAAAGTTATCCCGAGCGGAACCGCTCTATTTATTCAATGGCAAGATGCCAGACGCCGCCAACGCCGTCACCGCTGGTGTCGCCCGGGTTCATGTCCTCAACCCAATAGTAGAGCGGCATGTCCTTATAGGCCCACATCCTGGTGCCATCGGTGCGCTCGACGATGGAGAAATCGCCTTCCGCCGTGGCAGCGTCATCAGCAAAGAGCGGCGGCCATTTTTCCGCGCAGGTGTCATAGCAGTTGGAAACGCCTGGCTCATCCTTATCGAAAATATAGAGCGTCATGCCGTTGGCGTCGGTCAGGACCATCTGGCCGTCAATGTCGGTCGACATGACCGCGCCGCCCAGATATTCGGCGGCCATGAGCGGGGTGGAAAGCAAAGCCAGCGCGGCGGCGCCGGCGAGAAGCGAACGAAATTGCATGGGATTTCCCTCCTGTTGACGGACCGCAATTGCGGGCCCGCTATCAGGACACACACCGGCATGCGGTATTTAATCCCGGCCTGAGGAAGATTTCTTTGGCAACCGGAACACCGCCGAGAATTCACTATATCCCGCAACAAGCTGCTGGACAGAATGAGCGCGGATTGATTTGTTAGCGCCCAAGCACCGGGCGGCTGGTTCCAGATCGTACGGTGAAAAAACAAACTTTGGTCAGTCTATCGGGAGGACACCCATGAAAAGACGCGAATTCTTCAAGCAGGCTTCGGTCGCCACCATTGGCGCTGCGGCAGCGGCAACCACGCTGGCTACCCCGGCGATCGCGCAGGGCAATATCACCTGGCGCATGGTCACCACCTGGCCCAAGAATTTTCCAGGTCTGGGCGTTGGCGCGCAGAAGCTGGCCGACCGCATCACCAAGGCTTCCGGCGGTCGTCTGACCGTGCAGGTTTTCGCTGCCGGTGAAATGGTGCCGGGCCTGCAGGCGCTTGACGCGGTTATCGATGGTTCGGCCGAGATGAGCCATGGCGCTGCCTACTATTGGCAGAACAAGAGCCAGGGCCTGTCGTTCTTTACCGGCGTTCCGTTCGGCATGACCAATCGCGAGCTGGGTGCCTGGGTGCGCTATCTCGGCGGTCAGGAGAAGTGGGACAAGATTTACGACCAGTTTGGCGTGCAGGGCTTTCTTTCGGGCGATACTGGCACCCAGGCAGGCGGCTGGTTCAAGAACGAGCTGACCGGCGTGTCCGACATTCAGGGTCTGCGCTTCCGGACCCCGGGTCTGGGCGGCCAGGTTTGGAGCAAGCTGGGCGCTTCGGTGACCAACCTTGCCGCTGGCGAGATCTTTGCCGCGCTGCAGTCCGGCACGCTGGACGCGGCCGAATTCGTTGGCCCCTATAACGATCTGGCACTGGGCTTCCACCAGGTCGCCAAGAACTACTACTTCCCCAGCTTCGTTGAGCCGGGCCTCGCCACGGAACTGGTGGTCGACAAGGCCAAGTTCCAGGAACTGCCTGAAGACCTGCAGGAAATCGTACGCATTGCCGCCCAGGCGTCCTATGACGATGTGTCCTCGGACATGTATGCCAATGATCCGCGTGCACTGCAGGCGCTGGTCGACGAGCATGGTGTTCAGGTCCGTCAGTTCCCCGAGGAGATCATCGAGGCCGGCGCCAATGCTTCGATGGAACTGATCTCGGAAATCCGCGAAAGCGGCGATGAGCTGACCAAGGAAACCGCCGAGAGCTTCATCTCCGCGTTCAAACTGCTGCGCCAGCGCACCGAGGGCACCGACATGCCGTTCCTGGTGGCTCGCGAAAAGTACATCAAGTACGACTAATCGCAGGACGCTTCGGCGATCAGATCGAGACCCCGCAGCCCACGTTGCGGGGTTTTTTACGTTTGGACATGGCTGGTGGCCTACTACGCGCCTTGCCCGGAGCGGTTGGGGATGCTTTAGGAGCGCTTTGTTTTCTGCGGCGTCAATGCACCGCGCACTCCAGGTCTCCCCCATGATCAAGCTCGACAATATCTCCAAGCAGAACGGCAAGCAGATTGTTTTCATCGAAGCTTCTGCCGCGCTGCAGAAGGGGGAGAAGATCGGGTTGGTGGGCCCTAATGGGGCCGGCAAGACCACACTGTTCCGGATGATCACCGGCGAGGAGCCGCCCGATGAGGGGCAGGTGTCGGTCGATCGGGGCACGTCCATTGGTTATTTCAGCCAGGATGTGGGCGAGATGAGCGGGCAATCGGTGGTCAGCGCGGTGATGGACGGGGCCGGGCCGGTCAGCGAGCTGATGGCTGAGATGGCCGTATTGGAAGCTGATATGGCCGACCCGGACAAGGCCGATGCGATGGGCGCCATTATCGAGCGCTATGGCGAGGTACAGGGACGCTTCCAGGAACTGGA
>JBGTUK010000231.1:0-4267 GCA_041939225.1 Devosia sp. | reverse complement strand
CTTGTATCGTCACATCAAGCGCCGTCGTCGGCTCATCAGCGATCAGAAGCTTCGGATTGCAGCTGAGCGCGATGGCGATCATCACCCGCTGACGCATGCCGCCGGAGAACTCGTGCGGATAGGATTTGAGCCGTGCCGCTGCCGAAGGAATGCGCACCAGTTCGAACAGCTCGATGGCGCGCGCCCGGGCCTGTGCGCGGCTGATCGGCTTGTGCCGCACGATAGCTTCCATGACCTGCTCGCCAACCGTCAGGGTCGGGTTGAGCGAGGTCATCGGGTCCTGGAAGATTACCCCGATCCGGTTACCGCGCAGGTCGGAAAGGGCATTTTCATCGAGCGAGAGCAAATCGGTGCCCTCGAAGCTGGCGCTGCCCGACTTGATGCGGCCACCGGCCTTGAGCAGGCGCAGGACCGACATGCAGGTGATCGATTTGCCAGAGCCGCTTTCTCCCACCAGTCCCAGAATTTCGCCAGGTCGCACATCGAAGCTGACACCGCGCACTGCCTGCACCTCACCACGGCTGGTGAAGAAGGAGGTCGCCAGATCGCGAACGGAAAGAACAGTCTCGGTCATCCGCGCAACCTCGGATCAAGGGCGTCGCGGAGGCCATCGCCCAGGAAGTTGAAGGCAAACATGGTGAGCGAGATCGCCGCGGCCGGGAAAAACAATTGATGCGGATAGGTGCGCAGGGTTTCCACCGCCTCGGAGGTCAGCGAGCCCCAGGAGGCCAGCGGCGGGGTTACGCCGAGGCCGATAAAGCTCATGAAACTCTCGATGAAGATGGCCGAAGGGATCAGCATGGTGAGCGTGACAATGATCGGCCCGATGGAATTGGGCAGCAGGTGCTTGGTGAGAATGCGGGCCGGCGAGGCGCCCATGGTGCGGGCTGCCGCGACATAGTCCTGGCTCTTGAGGCTCAGGATTTGTCCACGCACGATACGGGCCATGTCTACCCAAAACACCGAGCCGATAGCGACGATGATCGAGAGCAGACCACTATCGAAAACGACCATCAACAGCACGACATAGAGTGTGAGCGGAATGGTAGAGATGATCTCCACAATGCGCATCATCACCGCGTCAACGCGGCCGCCGACATAGCCGGCAATGCCGCCATAGAAGACCCCGATGAAGAAGTTCACCAGCGTGGCGACAAAGGCGACGGTCAGCGAAATCTGCGCGCCATAGAGCTGGCGGACCAAAATGTCTCGGCCAAGCTGATCGGTGCCGAACAGATAGGTGCGGTTCCAACTCCACCCTGAGGGGCGTAACTCTGTGTCGTCTTCCAGAACCAGTCGCGCAGGGAGCCGCGAATAGTCCAGCGTCACGGCCTGGTCGCCAAATTCGTAAGGTTGGCTTTTCTTGATGATGTCCTTACGGCCGCCGCGCAGCAGGCCAAGCACATGCCCCTCTGCATCGACCTCGTATAGATTGAAGTTCGACGCATTGAGGAAGAAGCGCGTGACGGTGCCATCACTCTGAGGGACGACATAGGTCTCGAAGGCCGGCGGGATGTTCGAGAGCTTCAAATCCTGCCGGAAATAGGTGTGCGGTGAGAGATAGGGGCCGAAAAAAGCCGCCAGCACCAGCGCGACAATGAACACGATGGAAATGACGGCAGGCTTGTTGGCCCATAGCCGCCGGCGCACTTCCTGCCCATAGGTCGGCGCGGGGGGCGGCGGTGGTGGGACGGCGGCACCAGCGGGCACCTTGGCCCACATGTCCGGAGCAATATCGGTCATGCGGCTGTCTTGGTCAGTTTGATGCGCGGGTCGAGCCAGACATAAAGCAGGTCGACGATGAGGATCATCACCATGAGAATGGCGGCATAGAAGATCGTTATGCCCATAATGGCGGTGTAGTCGCGATTTGTGATCGAGAGCACGAATTGCCGTCCGATGCCGGGCAGGGCAAAGATCTGCTCAATGACGAAGGAGCCAGTGACCAGGTTTGCCACCACTGGTCCCAGCACGGTGACGACCGGCAAAAGCGAATTGCGCAGGCCATGTTTGAACAGGATTTGGCCAGGCTTCAGTCCCTTGGCGCGCGCAGTAGTCATGTAGTCCTGCTCAAGGGTTTCGAGCAGTGAGGACCGCGTCAGGCGGGAGACGAAGGAAATCCAGAAGCCCGAAAGCGCAAAGACTGGCAGGAAATAGCCGCGCCAGTCGTCGAGACCGAAGGTCGGTACCCAGCCCAGCCGCAGCGCAAAGACATAGAGTGACACGGTCGCGATGACATAGCTGGGAATGGCCACGCCCAGCGTGGCAATGAACATCACCGTGGTATCGGGCCAGCGATTGCGGTTGAGTGCGGCGATGACCCCAAGTGGCACACCCAGGGCCACGACGCAGATAATGGCCAGCAGGCCCGTCTGCAGGGTGACCGGCAGCCCGGCGGCGATCATCGAATTGATCGAGACGCCCGGATATTTGAATGAAGGCCCGAGGTCAAAGCTGACGATGCTGCCCAGATAATTCAGATATTGCTGCCAGATGGGCAGGTCGAGACCGTATTTGGCGTTGAGCGCCGCAGCGATTTCCGGCGCGAGCATTCGCTCGGACACAAAGGGCCCACCGGGCACGGCGTGCATCAGAAAGAAGGTTAGTGTGATGATGGCAAACAGGGTCACCGCCATCATGCCCAGACGTTGGGCCAGATAGCCGATCATTCCCAATAGCCCATGAACTCACAGCAGCGCCTCACCGCATGCCCCCTCTGTTCCCACCTATTGCAGCATTGCCTATGCGGTAACTCAAGTGGTCAGTAAAATTTTTTTGCTCATAAATGAATTTTTTTTGCTGCTTCTCATCAGACGCCGAAATGGCGGCGCAGAACGAGGAAGACGGCGGTAGCCGGTACAATTAGGTCGGCCGCGCGGGTGATGGTCTCCAGGTCGTAACGGCCCTCTTCGTCGAGCGCATTGATGGTGCCCACCAGTTCGTTGCCGACCATGATCGGGACACTGAGCGATGAATTGCAGCCCAGAGACCGAATGAGGTCGAGGTCGGGAAACTTTCCCTCCATCCCGGCGGCGGTGTTGATAGCGGTGATCCGCCGCTCTGTCCGCATGGCTTCGAACCAGTCATCGATCACGATCGGCTTGGTGCCCAGCACCGGATAGACGTCTGGGTGGCTCGAATAAACGCGGCGCACCTGCATCAAGGGCATCTCGATGGCGGTGAGCGTGAACAGCCGGGCCCCGATCAATACCTCGGCCAGTTCGTGCAGCGCCGCGCCGGTGGTGAGCGGGTCGGTATTGCGGGCGAGGGATTCCTCGAATTTTCGGAATGCGGTGTCGCGAGACTGGCTGCTCATGCGCGCGCCTCCCGCGTCTGCGCCACAAGCACTGCCAGCTTGGCCGGAACCGACAACAGTTCGCGCACCATTTGTACGCGCTCCGGCGTGTAATAGCCCGCCACATCGAGAATGTTCATGGTGGCCACCAGCTCGTCGCCGATGATGATGGGCATGTTGATGACCGACTGGCAGCCCAGCTTGTTGATCAGCTCGTGGTCGAAAAACACCTGAGCGATATCCTCGATGGTGTTGGCCACGAAATACTCGCGCTGTTTGTGCACCACGTCGAACCAGGGGCCGTAATTGATCGGCTTGGTGCCCGAGGCCGGATAGTTCACCGGGTCGCTGGTATAGGCGCGGCGGGCAACATCGGCGGCGAAGTCGACCGTCATGATGGTGAAGAGCTTGGCGCCCACGGTTGCCTGGGCCAGATCCTGCAGGGCTTTGTAGGCGGCCTCGGCAGTTTGCGCCACAGCGATGGTGGCGTCGAAGGTTGCGAGGGCGTCGATGGTGGTCATATAGGGTCGTCCTGAAAGTACCAGAAGTTGTTCCGTTGTGGTTGCCCGAGAGACAACCCGATCTCACCCGCCCGCGGTTGCGGCGAGCAGTTCGCGGGAATAGGGCTCGTTGAGGTCGCCGGATTTGAGCTGGGTCACATCGGCAATTTCGACGATGCGACCATGGCGCATGACCGCCAGGCGATCACAGAGAAAGCTGACAACCGGCAGATTGTGCGTGACCAGGAGGAAGGTTAGTCCCTGCTCGCGCCGGAGCCTTTTGAGCAGGTTGAGAATTTCCGCCTGCACCGAGACGTCCAGCGCCGAGGTCGGCTCATCGAGCAGGATGAACTCCGGCTCGAGCGCAATGGCGCGGGCAATGGCGATGCGCTGCCGTTGACCCCCGGAAAATTCGTGCGGGAAGCGCTGCAGGATGTTGTCGGGTAGTCCGGCATCACGCAGGGCCTGCCGG
>JBGTUK010000230.1:0-4294 GCA_041939225.1 Devosia sp. | reverse complement strand
TCCTCGCCGATGCGCCGATCCTGATCCTGGATGAAGCCACATCGAGTCTGGACAGCGAGAGCGAGGTGATGATCCAGCAGGCGATGGAACGGCTGATGGATGGCCGGACCACGCTGGTGATCGCGCATCGCCTGTCCACGGTGCGGGCGCTCGACCGGTTGCTGGTCTTCGACAAGGGCAAAATCGTTGAGGAAGGCAATCACGAGCAGCTCATCCGGCTCAATGGCGGAATCTACCGCCGGCTGTTCGAGCGGCAGGCGCTTGAGCTGACCAAAGGCCTTGTGGCCTAACAAATGCAAGGGGCGCCGAGGCGCCCCTTGTCTATTCAGGCGGGCTCTTGTCCTGCTTTTCGTAGCCGCGTCTGGTCTCGACTTCCGTTTTGACCTTCTCGGACAGGGTTCGATCACGGTTACGGCGCATGCCATAGGTCATGGCGCCGGCTAGAACGATGACGCCGACAGTCAAGACAATGAGCCACAGGGCGGGTCCGGTGACGAAATCCATGAGGTCTCTCCTTTAGAAAGACCAACGCAAGGGCAGGGGGATGCGTTGCACCTGGCCGATGGTTAGAAAACCCGGTCGCCCTGTTCGTCCATATAGGCCAGTTCCTCGGCGGTGCTCTGCCGCCCCAGCGCCTTGTTGCGGAAGGGAAAGCGGCCGAAGCGGGCAATGGTCTCGCGGTGCTTGACCATGTAGTCGAGTGCACCTTCGTTGCCGAAATTCTCGAACAACCGAACGCCCTCGTCCTGCATGGCCAGGGATTCCGCATGCATGAATGGCATGTAGATGAAATAGGCCCAATCATGCGGCACGGCCATGTCATGGCCACCGGAGATAGCTTCCTGTGCCAGGACAAGTGCCATCTTGTCCTGGGCGAACGCTTCGCCGCTGCCGCGATGAAGCTGGCGGGAGAATTGATCGAGCACCACGATCTCGGCAAGGCGCCCTTCTGGCGTTTCGCGCCAGGTCCAGGCCTCGCCCCGCGCGACCTGGGGATGGAGATCGGCGAAGCGATCCGCGAGGGCCGCGTCGAATTCCGGCTTGCCGCCGAACCAATCGTCCCGCCCGTGTTCGACGAACCAGAAATCGATGACGTCCTGATAAGATTGCATGCGGCGCTCCTGTGGTCTTTTGGGTGACGCATCACCCTTGCCTTGGATCGCAGGGGCAGCACCCCCAGGTCAAGTCCGAGGGCGCTTTGGCATTGCAAGCTCTCTGGATCAGGCCGCCAGTTCGAGCCGGATGCGGTTGCCAGAGGGGTCGCGTGTTTCGACATGGTTGCCGATGACGTCGAGCGGTGCCCCTGCTTGCTCCAACCGCTGCTTGAGAGCCGCGAGGCTCTCGGCGTCGGGCAGCACAATGGTGAACCAGCGCAGGCCCGCGCTACCGGCTGGGGGGTGGCTGGCATTAGGCCCGGACCAGACATTGAAGGCCAGGGTGTGGGGCATGTAGTCGAGCCCCACATCGCCCATGCCGAAGGACTGGATCAGGAGGAGCCCGGCAAAGCCGAGCACGTCGCGATAAAATTCCATGGCCACATTGAGGTCGTTCACGTGCACATGGACATGGCCGATGCGGGTGCCCGCCGGCATGCGTGACGTCAAGACCGGGTTCTCACCGAGTTCGGCCAAAAGGCCATCAAGATCGATGGGATCGCGGCCCGAATGGGGTTTTCCCTCGGTGGTGACCGCGTAGGTTTGCCCCTTGTCAGGATCGCCCAGAGTGCCGCGCCAGGGGGTTTCGAAGGTGATCTCGATGCCGTTGCCGTCCAGATCCCAAAGATAGATGGCTTCGGAGACCAGATGGTCGGTCGGCGAAATACGGACATTGCGCTTGAGGGCGCGCACCGCCATCTGTGCCAGATCAGCTCGCGTGGGCACGTGGATGGCGACGTGGTAGAGACCGATTGTGCGTGGGGTCACCGGACGGGTGGCGCCGGTTTCAAGCACAATGAGCACCTTGCCGCCGGCACCCATGGACAGGGCGTTCCCGTTTTCGGAGATGAGGTCGAGCCCAACGACATCCTGCCAGATGGCCAGCGCTTTTTGCCGCTCGGTGACAGCGATGTGGACCGGCCCAAGCGTCGTGCTGAGCGGCAGGACAGGTTTTGAGCGGACATTCGTCTGGATGGATGTGTCGATCATTTCGACCTCCTGGAAATCTGTGACCCCAGAAATAGCGCGTGCGAACGTTTCGAAAAAGAGAACCACAGCGAAGGCATTGTTCGTCAAAGCGCCCCAATGAACTGTGCTTGGCGATGGGCCAAGTGCATGGTCTAAGATCGGCATTGCAGAGGAGGCAGTTTGGCAGCGGCATGTTAGAGACGAGCTTTTTCGACCGGCCGGTGGTGGAAGTAGCGCGCGAGATTATCGGCGCAAGCATGCTGTTCGATGGCGTTGGCGGGCGCATTGTCGAGGTGGAAGCCTATGATCCAACCGATCCGGCCTCGCATAGTTTTCGCGGCCCGACGCCGCGCAATCGGGTAATGTTCGGGCCGCCCGGGCATGCCTATGTCTACAAAATCTACGGCATTCACTATTGCCTCAATTTCGTCTGCCAACCTGGCAGCGCCATCCTGATCCGGGCGCTGGAGCCGCTGGAGGGTCTCGACATCATGCGAGCACGGCGGGGCGGATTGGCGGATCGGCAATTATGCTCGGGGCCGGGCAAGCTGGCGCAGGCGCTGGGGATTGATCTGGAGCATGACGGGCTGGCGCTGAACGCGCCGCCTTTTGCCCTTGTCGCCCGCGATGCGATGAACCCGATCGCCACCGGACCGCGCATTGGCATCACCAAAGGCGCCGCGACGCCCTGGCGTTTTGTGCTGGCCGGGTCGCGCTTTCTGAGCCGGCCCATGGCGAAGGTGCAGCCCGATTTGTGATCAGCATCGCCGCAACCGGTCCTGAACGGCTTCGTTGTGGGTGCAGGCCGGTGCGCGTCAACCGGACACGGCGGCATAGAGCTTTTGGTGCGGTTTTTCCGGTTTCTCGCATCAGTCAACTCCCCCTTGACGCAGGCTCTTGTCCCGCCCGCACCGGCCAACACACAAATCGAGGAGGCCACCATGCCCCAAGGTGACAAGAGCGCCTATACCGACAAGCAAAAGCGCAAAGCCGAGCATATCGAAGAAGGCTATGAGGAACGCGGTGTCTCCCACGAGGAGGCAGAGCGGCGGGCCTGGGCCACCGTCAACAAGGATGACGGGGGCGGCAACAAGTCCGGCTCGGGCCGCGGCACACATACGGACAATCCAGCCGCGCACAAGGGCGGCAAAAAGGGTGGCGAGGCGTCTGCCAACCGACCAGCCTCGGAGCGATCCGCATCGGCCAAGAAGGCCGCAGAAACCCGCAAGAAAAACGAAGAGCGCGCGCACCACTAGGAGGTCGCTGATGCCCGAAGACTCGAACCAGAACACCAATCCGCCCCAGATGCAGGATCATCAGCCGGGGCGGGAAACCGAGATGCACCCCAAGCCCGATTACATGCCCAAGTTTCCCGGCAATGGGCGGCTGAAGGACAAGGTCGCCATCATCACCGGCGGCGACAGCGGCATCGGTCGGGCCTGCGCCGTCCTGTTCGCCCGCGAAGGCGCGCAAGTGGCACTGGTTTATCTTGAAGAGACCGAGGACGCGACGATCACAGCTGATGCGGTGAAGGCCGAAGGCAAGGAAGCGTTGCTGCTGCGCGGGGATGTCGGCGACAAGGCGTTTTGCGAAACGGTGGTCGGTCAGGTCATCGAGAATTTCGGCAAGCTCGACGTGCTGGTCAACAATGCGGCCGAGCAGCACATGGAGACCGCGCTTGAAGATATTTCCGAAGAGCAGATGCGCCGGACCTTCGAGACCAATTTCTTCGGCTACATGTTCATGACACAGGCCGCCCTGCCCTATCTTCGGGAAGGCGCCTCTATCGTCAATACGACGTCGATCACCGCCTATCGCGGCTCGCCCAGCCTGATGGACTACGCTTCGACCAAGGGCGCCATCGTGGCCTTCACCCGCTCGCTTTCCGGGAGCCTCGCCAAGAAGGGCATCCGGGTGAACGGGGTGGCACCGGGGCCGATCTGGACACCGTTGATCCCTGCCAGCTTCCCGGCCGACAAAGTCGCCCAGTTTGGCGCCAATGAGCCGCTGGGGCGGCCGGGACAGCCCAATGAAGTGGCCACCAGCCATCTGTTCCTGGCGTGCGATGAGAGCTCCTACATGACCGGACAGGTGCTTCACCCCAATGGCGGGGAGATCATCGGGGGGTAGTCTTCAATTCGGGCGCCTCGCCGGTTGCCCTGCCCGCGCCT
>JBGTUK010000229.1:0-4300 GCA_041939225.1 Devosia sp. | reverse complement strand
AGCTCCACACATCGTCCTTGACCCAGAAGGTCGCGTGGGGATTGCCCATGGATGCGACGGACGGGGAATGCAGCACCGGCGCGTCGATGGGGCCGATCTGCAACTCGACATAGCGGGTATCGGCAAATTCCTCATTGAGGGGAATTTCGTACCAGGCAAATTTCGGCGTGCCCATGTCGACAGTGATCTGGCCGTCTTCGGCTTCCTCACCAAACAGGATTCCGGCGAGGGTTTCAAAGGTGAAGCGCTGGCGTCCCAGTTCGGCCGTCAGGGTCTGGACCACGCAACGCATGCCATTGCCGCAGGCCTGGGCGCGCGAGCCGTCGGAATTGATGATTTCGACATAGTTGATGGTGCCTGGCGTCCTGGGATCATGAATGGCCATGATCTGGTCGAACCGGGTTTCGGCGCGCGCATTGATGGCAATGGCGGCCTCGGGCGTGACGCGCGCATTGGTTCCGCGCAGATCGGCCACGATGATCTGGTTGCCCAGCCCGTTCATCTTAAAAAAGGGGACGTCGCTCAACTCGCAATTCCGTGCTGTTGCTGCCTATGGAGCAGCTTTGTCGTCCTATATGGCGGAATTGGCCTCCAAATGCCAGTCCGGCGGCGTGCATGGATCTGATCCGGCCGGCCGCTTTTGGGTCTCGGTTGGTTTGATTTTCTTTTAATCTTAACCACTTGGGTTAGGCCGGCTCTTAACCAGAGCCGCAAGTTTGGGGTGCATCGGGACGGCGATGAGATAGTGTGACTGGCGAAGAATTTTGTCCGTGCAGCCCTTGGGAGTTCTGCCGATGAATATGCCACTCATCTCGGACCAGATCATTACCGACTGGCAGTCGCACTATCCTCAGATCTGGGGCAAGCAGGCGCTGCGTTTGCAGCACCGCCTCGCCAATTCGCCGCTGTTCACCGATGAGGCGCTGGCCGCGTTGATCGAGAACAGCCCGCGCGAAGCCTATCACGTCAATTATTCGCAGAAGACGCCGGGCAATCCGCCCAAGCGGCGCGAAGGTGAGATCAAGGGGCTTTCGGGCGCCGAGGTGATCGAGACGGTCAAGACCGGTAATATCTGGGTCAACCTGACGGCCCCCGCCAAGACCAACCCAGCCTATGGCGAATTGCTGGATAGCCTTTATAGCGAGTTCGAGGAGCGCGTGCCTGGCTTTGCGACCTACAAGCGAAACCTGACCATTCTGATCTCGTCGCCCAATGTTTCGGTCAAATACCATTCAGACGTGCCGGGCCAGAGCCTGTGGCAAGTGCGCGGTACCAAGAAGGTCTACGTCTATCCCGCCCAGGTGCCCTTCATTTCCCAGCCGGCGCTGGAAAAGCTGATCCTGGGACAATTGCGCGAAACCGACATGCCGTTCGAACCCTGGTTCGATGATTTCGCCCAGGTCTATGATCTGGAAGAAGGGCAAATGCTGCATTGGCCGCTTAATGGGCCGCATCGCGTGGTCAATCACGACATGCTCAATGTCAGTTTCACCACCGAGCACTGGACTGACGATCTGCGCAAGCATTACGCGGTCAACTATGCCAATGGCGTGCTGCGCAACAAGCTGGGGTTGCACAAACTCGGCCAGCAAGTGACGGGCCTGAGCTATCTCACCAAGCTGGGCATTGCCGGGGCGGTGAAATTCTCCCCGCTCAATCCGCAGAAAAAGAAGGTCTATACCGTCGACTTTCAGGTAGACCCGATGGCGCCTGAAGGCGTGCGCGATATCGCTGCGCATACATTCGCCAAATGAATGCAGCGCAGGCGCTTGCCGGAGAGGACGACCGTCGCGCCCGGGGCGCGCAGGCGATCAGCTACGGGCTTGCCGCGTCCACCATCCGGGACCGCGCCGGGATCGAAGCCATTGCCGATCGTTGGCTTGGCCTGGAAGCGCCTGGCACGGGCTTCAACCTGTTCCAAAGCCTGGGCTGGGCTCGCGCCATCTTTGATTTCGAACGCGAGAGGGGCAATGCCGGCTTTGATCCGGTGATTGCCACGGTATCGGATGGTCACCGGCTGGTCGGGGTTCTGCCGCTTGAGCGCATTCGTACCGGCGCCCGTTCTCTGCTCGTGCCGCTCGGGCATGGCTTCGCCCAGACCAGCGATGCGCTGGTCGATGCCGATAGGGATGCAGGCCCGGTGGTTGCCAGACTGTTGCGGGCGGCTGCCTCTGCCGTCCCCAGCGACGGGATCAGCCTGCTCAAGGTGCGCGATGGGTCTGCATTGGCCCGGGGCCTGCCGTCGACCAGCATCCGGACAGGTGCCGAACAGGGGGCGCCCTATGTCGCCCTTGATGCCTTTGCTGACTTTACCCGCTATTTTGCGACGGTTCGGACCAAGACACGCAAGAACATGCGCAATGCGCGGAATCGGCTGGAGCGAGAGGGACCGGTCGAACACAAGATCATAGAGGAGGCTGCCGAGCGCCAGGCGCTGATCGAGCGTACGCTGGAGGGCCGCGCCGAGCGGCTCAAGGAACAGGGGCTCACCTCACGTGCCTTCCGCGATAGCGGGTTTCGCGCTTTCTGCAAGAGCCTAGTGGGACGCACGGACATCGAGTTGCGCGCATTTTCATTGCAACACCAGGGGCGGCCCCTGGCCGAACAATGGGGCTTCGTGCATGGCGGGCGCTACTACGCCTATGTGGCCAATCGCGATTTTTCGCATTCCGATGAGAGCCCGGGCAAGCTGCAACTGAGCGACATTATCCGCACCTGTGCCGATCAGGGCCTGAAGGGCTGCGATCTGGGTGTGCCGGTGATGCCGTATAAGCTCACCTTTGCCACCGAAACTATCGTGGTGCGCGACTATGCCTTGCCGCTCACTCGGCGCGGCTGGGCGATGTTCCGGGTCTGGGACGTCTTGTTGCGACCGTCATTAAAGCGTCTTGTACTGGCCCTGCCGGCAGGTCTGCGATCAGCACTCATGCGTCTGGCCGGGCACGGGCATTAGGACCAGCGCTCTTTCTTGACTCTGCCCCGGCTTTGACCTAAAGCCAGCCCGTTCATCAGGCTTCTTGCTCCTGACCAGCCGACCGGGACCCCTTGAGGTATAAACCGATCCCGGAGGCCAACACCCGCCAGCGCGTTGCGCCCGCGGGTGGGTTTTGCATTTGGCCTTGTGGACCCTATCTCTTGCGGGATTGGCCTGCGAGCGAAAAGGACGAGAGATGTTTGATAGCTTAAGCGACCGGCTTGGCAAGATTTTCGAGGGACTTCGTGGACGCGGCGCGCTGAACGCTGCCGATGTCGATGCGGCCATGCGCGAAATCCGCCGGGCGCTGATCGAGGCCGACGTTTCGCTTGAAGTGGTGCGTGCCTTTGTCGAACAGGTCCGCGAACGCGCCGTGGGCGCCGAGGTTACCCGCTCGGTGACGCCGGGTCAGCAGGTGGTCAAGATCGTCAATGACGAGCTGGTCCAGGTGCTGGGTTCGGATGCCGTCACCATCGATCTCAATGCCCCTGCGCCCGTGACGCTGCTCATGGTGGGTCTGCAAGGTTCGGGCAAGACCACGACCACCGCCAAGATCGCCAAGCGATTGAAGGACAAGCAGCGCAAAAAGGTGCTGCTGGCCTCGCTGGACACGCGTCGTCCCGCCGCCATGGAGCAGTTGCGCGTGCTGGGCGAGCAGGTTGGCGTCGATACGCTGCCTATCGTTGTAAGCGAAACCCCGGTCGAGATCGCCCGCCGCGCGGAGCGCGAAGGCCGCCTTGGCGGTTATGACGTGCTCATCCTCGACACGGCGGGCCGTACGCATATCGATGATGAACTGATGGAAGAAACCGTTTCCATCAAGGACATCGCCAAGCCCCACGAAATCCTGCTTGTCGTCGATGCGCTGACCGGCCAGGACGCGGTGGAGACCGCGAGACGCTTCCACGAACGCCTGCCGCTGACCGGCCTGGTACTGACCCGGATGGATGGTGACGGCCGCGGCGGTGCGGCGCTCTCCATGCGCCATGTCACGGGCCTGCCGATCAAATTCCTCGGCGTCTCGGAAAAGCCGGACGGTCTGGACGCGTTCGACGCGAAACGCCTGGCCGGCCGTATTCTGGGCCGCGGCGATATCGTCTCGCTGTACCGGGCCATGACCGAGCCGGGCAAACTGGCGGAGGGCGAGCGCTTCTTTAACGAGGAATATGAGCTGGATTACCAGATCCACACCTACCCGAAGCCCATCGTTTGCTGGGGCAACGGCATTGTGATGGGTGGCGGTATTGGTCTGATGGTGGGTGCTTCTCACCGGGTGGTGACCGAGCACTCGAAGCTCGCCATGCCGGAAGTCAGCATCGGCCTGTA
>JBGTUK010000228.1:0-4302 GCA_041939225.1 Devosia sp. | reverse complement strand
TGCACCAAGACCAAGAAGACTACTTCTCCGTTACCAACCAAGACCGGATGGCGGGGCCAAAGGCCCAAAAAGAGTCATCCCTATGAAAAGATCAGAACGGATCGAACATGAATATCATTGAACAGCTCGAGGCCGAGCAGGTTGCCGCGCTGGCCGCACAGCGCGAAGTCCCCGACTTTACCCATGGCGACACCGTCAAGGTGTGGGTCAAGATTCGCGAAGGCGACAAGGAACGTCTGCAGGCCTATGAAGGCGTCGTGATTGCCCGCTCCGGCGGCGGCATCATGGAAAGCTTCACCGTCCGCAAGATTTCCTATGGCGAAGGCGTGGAACGCGTGTTCCCGATCTACTCGCCCAACATCGCTTCGATCGAAGTAATCAAGCGCGGTAAGGTGCGTCGCGCCAAGCTGTACTATCTGCGTGATCGTCGCGGTAAGTCGGCGCGCATTTTCGAATCGACCAATTCGCGCACCAAGAAGATCCAGGACGCCGAGCGCACCGCCGCCCAGGCTGCCAAGGAAGCCCGCGAAGCCGAAAAGATCGCTGCTGCAGAAGCCTTTGCTGCCGAACAGGCCGCCAAGGAAGCCGAAGCCGCCGCCGCCGCTGCTGCCGCCGAACAGGCCGCTGCCGCTGAAGGCGAAGAAGCCAAGAGCGAATAAGAGCACTCGCTCTTTGAGATATGAAAAGGCCCGGCCGTCAGGTCGGGCTTTTTCTTTGAACGGCCCCGCGCCAGGCGATTCACGTGAAACGCTGCTGACAGGTCCCGTCGCGGCCGCGCCATTTCCGGCTTTACCCCTGCTTCCGGCTTGGCGATAACGGGGCCACCTGCCAATACCCGATTCTCCGGACGCCACATGACCCATGCCATCGTCACCTGGAACATCAATTCGGTGCGGCTGCGCCTGCCCATGGTGCTGGACTTTCTGGCGCAATATCAGCCGGACGTGCTGATGCTGCAGGAAATTAAGTGCACCAATGACCAGTTTCCGCGCAACGCCTTCATTGAAGCGGGCTATCCGCATTTGGCGGTGCACGGCCAGAAGGGCTATCACGGCGTCGCCATTGTTTCGAAATTTCCTCTGACCGATGTCTCAAGCCGGGTCTTCTGCGAGATCGACGAATCCCGCCACATTTCGGCACTGGTCGACCTGGGGCACGGGCCCTTTACGCTCCACAATTTCTATATCCCCGCCGGCGGCGACGAGCCCGACCCCGAGATCAATCCCAAGTTCAAGCACAAGCTGGGGTTCCTCAACGAACTCAAGACATGGTTTGCCGAACCCGTCTTCCAGCGCGGCCATCTGATCGCCGGCGATTTCAACATCGCCCCGCATGAAAATGACGTCTGGAGCCATAAGCAGCTTTTGAAGGTGGTCAGCCACACCCCGACTGAAACCGAAGCGCTCAACGCGATCCTCAATGGCGGTCACGGCTGGACCGATCTGATACGCAAGCATGTGCCCCACGACACCAAAATCTATTCCTGGTGGAGCTATCGCGGCAAGAATTGGGAAGCCTCGGATCGCGGCCGGCGGCTCGACCATATCTGGTCCACCGCCGATGTTGCCGAGCGCTCGGTGGGCGCCGAAATCATCAAGCCGGCCCGCGGGTGGACCGAAAAGCCTTCTGACCACGTGCCGGTGATCGCCCGTTTCGTGCGGCCCTGACGCCTAATCCAGCCAGTGATCGTCAGATTTGAGAAAGCGGGCTTCCCACTCGCTTTCGGATACCGACGCGCCCACCGCATTTTTTCAGCGCGTCGATATTGCAGAGCTGGATGACCTGCTCCCCGTCGGCAAAACGGCGGGAAATTCACCTCGCGATGCGGCGGATCGTTAAGAATGTATGTAGTTTTGCGGTGGGGCTAGCCGCCCTTCATCTTGCCCTTGAGCGGCTCAAGCGCATGCATGTAGCGCCCAAGTTCCTGCTCGATGCGCTGGGCCGCTCGCGCGGCCAGTTCGGGGTTCTGCCGCGCCAGCTTGAGAAAGGCGGTACGGGGCACGAACAGCAATTCGCAGTCTGTCACGGCGGTAAAGGTCACCGGACGGGGCTTTTCCAGGATCAACGAAGTGGGGGAAATGACGCTGCCCGGCTCGGACAGGGCATAGGGCTTGCCGGCTTCGGCGCCTTCATGCCGTGCCTTGACGGTTCCCTCGATCAGCACATAGGCGCCGCTGGGCACATCGCCAGCCTTGTAGATGACCGCATCGGCATCGAAATGCTTGCGATCGCCCGCAAAGCCGAGCATGCGCAATTGCTCGTCGTCGCAGATGTCGAAGAAATCGGCCCGGGCCAAGACCCCGGCCGCGTCATCCATTCTCATATGCCCCAGACCCAAAGCGCCAAATTGCACCGCCCGCTGGCTGCGGGCGGCTGTACCGGCTCAAGCTATAGTCTGGTTCGGGCAGGAAATGAAAGGCTTTGCGCCGCTCAGGGGACGAGACGGTAGCCCCCGTCCTCGGTCACCAGAAGTCGCGCATTGGAGGGGTCGCGCTCGATCTTCTGCCGCAGCCGGTAGATATGGGTTTCCAGCGTATGCGTGGTGACCCGATTATTGTAGCCCCAAACTTCCTTCAGCAGCACATCGCGCGTGATGGTCTTGGGCCCCTGACGATAAAGATACTTCAGGATGGAAGTCTCCTTGTCGGTCAGGCGCACTTTGATCCCTTCATTGGTTTCAAGCACTTTCGCCGCAGGCTGGAAGCTGTATTGCCCGATGGTAAAGACCGCGTCTTCGCTTTGATCTCGCTGTCGCAGCGCCGCATTGATCCGGGCAAGCAGCACCGGGTAGCGGAATGGCTTGGTCAGATAGTCATTGGCCCCAGCCTCAAGACCCTTGATCTCGTCAGCGTCGGTGTCGTGACCGGTCAGCATCAGAACGGGGCTGTTGTAGCCCTCCTGGCGCATCTTCCGTACCGCCTCGCGGCCGTCCATGTCGGGCAGACCGACATCGAGAATGGTCAACTCGACATTATGTTCGCGCACAGCTTCGAGCGCATCATTGGCTGTTCCGGCCTGGAGAACATCGAAATCAGGCTCGCCCTTGAGTTGTTCAACCAGGGTCTGGCGCAGGTCCGCGTCGTCATCTACGACTAGGATGCGTCGCTTGTTCATTGTTTTCTCCGGTCTTTTCCGTGACTTACCGACCAAGTTCACACTATTGCGACCCGTTTTTGATCAGCGAATCACAACGGCGTTATTTCAGCTTGAGCAACGCGCTTACCGGACGAATAGTTGCAGGCGGCACCTAGCGCTTGCCAAACAGCGCCGAGCCCACCCGCACATAGGTGGCACCCATGGCTATGGCTGTTTCGAAGTCGCCGCTCATGCCCATGGAAAGCTGTTCGACATCTGCCGCGCGACCCAGCTCAGCCAGATGTGCAAAATAGGGGCCGGCTGGGTGGCCATCGGGTGGGATGCACATCAGTCCGACAATATTGAGCCCATGTACCTCGCGGCAACGGTGGACAAACGCCACTGCCTCTTCGACCGGCACGCCGGCCTTTTGCTCTTCGCCGCCAATATTGACCTGCACGAAACATGGCAGATGCCGCTCCGCCCGGACCATTTCTGCGGCCAGGGCGGCCGCGATCTTCTCCCGATCGACCGTTTCGATGACGTCGAACAGAGCTACCGCCTCACGCGCCTTGTTCGACTGCAGCGGACCAATCAGATGCAGGCTGAGATCGGCATGTTTCTCGCGCAAGAAGGGCCATTTTTCCTTGGCTTCTTGCACCCGGTTCTCACCGAACACGCGCTGACCCGCCGCGATATAGGGCTCGATGGCGTCGGTCGAAAAGGTCTTGGAAACGGCAACCAGTTCCACCGCATCGGGCGGAGCGCCGAAACGGCGACGGGCTTTTTCCATGCGCGTATGGATAAACTCCAGGCGCGTTGCGGCGCTTTCGGCGCTATTGGCCATGTCCGGGCCCCGTTTCTGTTGACCTTGGCAGGGATTTCTGGTGATGGTCCCGGTAGCCAAAAACCCTCAAAAACGCAAGCTGTGCCGCCATTTGCGGCGGGCCAGGCGTGTAATCTTGCAAGGACGACCATCACGTGAGCGGCGAACGCTACAATCCGCGCGAAAGCGAACCGAAATGGCAGAAGGTCTGGGACGAGAACAAGAGTTTCGTCACCGCAAATGACGATCCGCGCGATCCCTATTACGTCCTTGAGATGTTTCCCTACCCCTCGGGCCGCATCCATATGGGCCATGTGCGCAATTACGCCATGGGCGATGTGGTGGCACGCTACCACCGTGCCCGCGGCAAGAATGTGCTGCACCCCATGGGCTGGGACGCT
>JBGTUK010000227.1:0-4320 GCA_041939225.1 Devosia sp. | reverse complement strand
GCCCTCCTATGGTCTGCCGCGTCACAGGGCGGCCCAACGAATGGCTGGCCATGTTTGCAAATGAATTCCGGAAGGGACATTCCATGAAGACCGCACTCTACGCCAGTGCTGCCGTTATTGCTCTTGCAGCATTCGGCACCAATGCCGCTTACGCTCAGTCGCGCGACACCATCCAGATCGCCGGTTCCTCCACCGTGCTGCCCTTCGCTTCGATTGTCGCCGAAGAATTCGCCAATGCATTCCCTGACTACAATGCACCCAACGTTGCCGGTGGTGGCTCGGGTGGCGGTAAGCGCCAGCTTTGCGAAGGCGTCGGCGAAGCCACTCTGGACATCGCCAACTCGTCCTCCAAGATGAGCGCCAGCGAACTGGAAAGCTGCCATGCCAACGGCGTGACCGACGTGCGCGAAATCGTGTTCGGCTATGACGGCATCGTCTTCGCCACCGGCATCGAGCAGGGCGACTTCGCTCTTGAGCCCGTCCACCTCTACAAGGCTATCGCTGCTCAGGTTCCGGTTGACGGCGAATTGGTCGACAACCCGTACAACAACTGGTCCGAAATCGACGCTTCGCTTCCCGACCAGGCCATCTTCGTTGCCATTCCCGGCACCAACCACGGCACTCGCGAAGTCTTCGACCAGCGCGTTCTGGAAGCCGGCTGTGAAGCTGCCGAGCTGCCCGAGATGGATGAAGAGGCCATGGAAGCGGCTTGCCTGACCCCGCGTCAGGACGTCGTTGTGGAAATCGCCGGTGACTACACCGAGACCCTGGCCCGCCTGCAGTCGAACCCCGAAGCTGTTGGCGTGTTCGGTCTGAGCTTCTACGACCAGAACCGCGACACCCTCAAGGTTGCCACCGTGTCCGGCGTTGAGCCGAGCCTCGACACCATTGCCGCTGGTGACTACCCGGTCTCGCGTCCGCTGCAGTTCTACGTCAAGGGCGCCCATGTCGGTGTGATCCCGGGCATCGAAGACTACGTCGCCTTCTTCCTGTCCGAGCAGATGGCCGGTGCCGGTGGCACTCTGGAAGCTGCTGGTCTAGTGCCGGCGTCCAGCGAATTCCTCGCTGGCCAGCTCGAAGCCTTTAACAACGCTGAACAGTACACCCGCTAAGCGGCTCTACTCTTCTCAGGAGAATCCCGGCCCGGCCGGGGTTCTCCCCCAAGCATTCGAGATACGCGCTAGGCCCGCTGGCCCGGCACACCAAGAAGGACCGCTTCGCCGTGAACGCCCTCGTTATCGCAGCCCTTCTTCTGGTTCTACTAACGGTTTCCTATCAGGTCGGATGGTCGCGCAGCCGAAAACTGGCCGAGGGCAAGGAGGCGCGTCTTCACTCTCGCCCGATTTATCATGGCGTCCTTGCCGCGCTGTTCGCCCTCCTGCCAGCCATCGTCATTCTGGGTCTTTGGGCCCTGTTCAGCCAGTCTGTGACCAATAGTTTCATTCTGGCGCAGCTGCCTGCGGAAGTCGCGCAGCAGCAGCCATTTGAGGTTCAGGCCGCCATTTCGCGGGTGCAGGCCATTGCCTCTGGCTATGGTGTCATCGGCGAACCGACCCCGGCCGAGGCCGCTGCAGCCAGTGCCTATACCTCCTTCCAGCAACTTTCCTTCCTTGGCATCATCGCCGCTGCCGCAGCCCTTGGCGCAGGCGGCCTGTTCTGGGCTCAGCGCCGGATCGCACCGCGCCTCCGCGCCCGCACCGAAGTGGAGATCTTCGTCCGCCTGGCGCTCATCGCCTGTTCCACCGTGGCCATCCTGACCACGCTGGGCATCGTGCTTTCTCTTCTCTCTGACGCACTGCGCTTCTTCAGCTTCATCAATCCGCTTGATTTCTTCTTCGGCACCACCTGGAACCCGCGCTTCCAGAGCACGGGGTCGGGTTCCGCGGGCGAATATGGGCTTTTGCCGTTGCTCTGGGGCACAGTGATGATCAGTATCATCGCAATGCTGGTCGCTGTTCCCATCGGGCTGATGTCGGCAATTTATCTGTCGCAATATGCCCATGAACGCGTGCGGAGCGTCGTCAAGCCGATCATCGAAATTCTCGCCGGCATTCCCACCATCGTCTATGGCTTCTTTGCTTTGGTCACCGTCGGCCCGTTCCTTTCTGGTCTGGGTGACGTCATCGGCATCGACATACGCGCCACCAGCGCGCTCACCGCCGGCGTCGTAATGGGCATCATGATCATCCCCTTCATCTCGTCGCTCAGCGACGACATTCTGGGGCAGGTTCCGCGCGCCATGCGGGACGGCTCGCTCGGCCTGGGCGCCACGCAATCGGAAACCATCCGCAAGGTGCTGCTGCCCGCTGCCCTGCCCGGCGTGGTCGGTGCAGTGCTGCTCGCCGTAAGTCGCGCCATCGGTGAAACCATGATTGTGGTGTTGGCGGCCGGCAACAGCCCGGTGCTGCGCGCCAATCCGGCCGAGCCGACCTCGACGGTGACCGTCAGCATCGTCAATCAGTTGACCGGCGACGCCGACTTCACCAGCCCACAATCGCTGGTCGCCTTTGCTCTCGGTCTCACGCTTTTCGCCATGACATTGCTGCTCAACGTCCTGGCGCTCTACATCGTCCGCAAATTCAGGGAGCAATACGAATAGCCATGACTGATACCGTGCTCCCAGGCGCCGCGGCCGGCGCGCAAAACCGCGAACGGGTTCGCAAGGGCTTGGCCCGTCGCCATCGCAACGAAACGCTGTTCCGCTGGGCAGGCATTCTCTCCATTGCCGCCGCCCTTGGATTCGTCGCTATTCTGTTCGGCATGATCCTGTCCAAGGGCCTACCCTCGTTCTGGCAGTCCACTGTTCATTTCGAAGCCTATTTCGACCCCGAACTGATCCAGGGCGGCCCGCGTCCAGAGCGCGCCGATTTCGCCTCCCCTGCAGACCACCAGCAGGCCGTGAATACCTGGCAGCGCGCCGTGACAATGTCCAATTGGAACAAGATCGTTGAGACCGGCCTGCGTGAGGCTGCACCTGGCTTTGAAATCGAGAGTCGCGATCTGCTCGAGCTTGTGACCTCCGCCGGTCGCTTCCAGTTGCGCGACATCTATTTCGCCAACCCGGAGGTGCTGGGCAAGACCGTCCCCGTTTCCATACTTGCTTCGGCCAATACCGATAACTGGCTCAAAGGCACCATCGACCGCAGCCAACCCGATGAGCGTCAGCAGCTTGCCGCGACCACCCGCGCCCTGGCCGATCAGTTTGAAGAGAATGGCACCATCAGCTTCGATTTTGCCTGGCACATCTTCACCAATGTCGACAGCCGCTCGGCGCCAGCCACCGCCGGTTTGGCAGGCGCCTTCATGGGGTCGCTCTACATGATGATCGTGGTGATCGTGCTGGCTGTGCCAATTGGCGTGGCAAGTGCCGTCTATCTCGAAGAGTTCGCCCCCAAGAACCGCCTGACCGACCTGATTGAAGTCAACATCAACAATCTGGCCGCCGTTCCCTCCATAGTCTTTGGCCTACTCGGTGCCGCCGTCTTCATCAACTATTTCGGCTTGCCGCGCTCGGCGCCGCTGGTTGGCGGCCTGGTGCTGACCCTGATGACACTGCCAACCATCATCATCGCGACCCGCGCCGCGTTGCGGGCCGTACCGCCGTCGCTGCGCCAGGCCGCCCTCGGGCTTGGCGCCTCGCACAATCAGACCGTGTTCCACCACGTCCTGCCCATGACCTATCCAGGCGTGTTGACGGCGACGATCATCGGCGTTGCACAAGCCCTTGGCGAAACTGCGCCGCTGCTACTGATCGGCATGAGCGCCTTCATTGCCAATATTCCCGCTGGTCCGCTGGACTCGGCCACCGCCCTACCGGTGCAGATCTATCTCTGGCAGGGTAACGAAAACCGCAACTTCTTCGAGGCGAGGACCTCCGCAGCCATCATCGTTCTGCTCGGGTTGATGCTACTGCTCAATGCCATCGCCATCTTCCTGCGCTCGCGCCTTGAAAAGCGCGCTTAAGGAGACACCAATATGGACGTTCTCGCCGGCAAGGTTAAAGTGACCTCAAAGACTTTGGATCAGACCATGAACCCCGCTGAAATGATGGATCATCCCATCCGCCTCTCCACACGCGACGTGACCGTCCACTACGGAGAAAAGCAGGCGCTGCATGGCATCTCCATCGATATTCCCGATCGTGCCGTCACCGCGTTCATCGGCCCCTCGGGCTGCGGCAAGTCGACGTTCCTGCGTTGCATCAACCGCATGAATGACACCATTGAAGGGGCCAGGGTCGGCGGCAAGATTGAGTTGGATGGCGAGGATATTTACTCATCCGACCTCGATGTGGTCGAACTGCGTGCCCGCGTCGGCATG
>JBGTUK010000226.1:0-4332 GCA_041939225.1 Devosia sp. | reverse complement strand
GGAGATCACACCGCGCAAGGTGCGGATTTCCTGGGAGGTGAAGCGGCCACGGGTGCAGACGCCCGCCTTCAGCCGCCGGTGCATACGTTTCCAATAAGTAATCGATTGCGTCGTCTTCGGTTTCGCCGCGCAGGAAAGCGAGCAGTTTAACGAACCCGCCCCGCGCAAACTCTTCGTCATAGGCGCCTGCCGGCCCGGAGAGAAACCCGGTTAGGGCGCATTTGGCGCTGCCTTACAGCAGAACGGTGTTTTCCACAAGCGCAGGAGACGCAGAGCGGGGTTGCGAAGGGGAGAGGCGATGGCCTTTTGGTGCCTCGCCCCTCCCCGCAGGAGAGAGGCGAGGCAAGGCCAATCCGGCCCTTTTTACTTCAACGATCGCGGCAGTTCCCCGGCCTGCCAGAGCCCAAGACCAAAGCCATCCGGGTCCAGAAAGTCGGCGCTCCAGCCCCCGGGCGCTTCGGAAACCGGGGTAACGATGTTGACACCCTGCTGGGCGAGTTCGGCGACCACATCGTCGATCCCGCCTTCACCGAGGTCGAAGATGATGGCGGGCGTGTTGCCGCGTTCACCTTCCATCTCGAAGAAGATCAGGTCGGGCCCGTTCTCGATCTGCGCCTGCAACCAGAACGGCTCAGCGCCCTCTTGCCGTTCAAGCTGCAGACCCAAAGTCTGATTGTAGAAAGCCTCGGTACGGGCGATGTCGCTGACGTAAAATACGACACTGACGCTCTTGGGTTTCAGTTTCATTGGGCGGTCTCCTTGCGCGAAAGCGGCTTGTCGAGTGGTCTCTGAATTGGCGGCAGCAATTGTGCTGCCGATACCTGCCTATTGCCGCGGCGTGCCGGTTTGTGAGGGGCGCACGAAAAATAAATGTCCATCGGGGTCGTGACTGGCGAAACTGCCGCCATGACGCAGCAGTGCCGGCAACAGCGCATCCCGAATGCGACCATAGGCCAGATCCAGATGCAGCCCGCTCAGTTCCTGCGGGGCGGCCAGGCCCTTAGCCACTAGATGGCGTTTGAGCGCACTGATCCGCTGGCGCAGCGCGGTGTCGGGCAGGTTGAGCAGATAGGCGATCTCGCGCCGGTTGTGTCCGGTCAGCACCAGCGCAGCGATCACACGGAGGGCCTTGGGCAGGTCGGCCAATACCTCTGCGGGCGCCGCGCCCGTAGGGGCCGACTCTGTGCGCGCGGTGTCATGCCAGAGCCCGTCACGATGCCGCCGTCGCCGTGCTGCCCGCGCGCTCATTCGGGCCTTGTTGCGCACCACCCCGCTCAACCAGCGCAGATTGGCCTGGTCATCGAGGTCGGCCCGGCCCTGTTCGATTGCCACGAGAAGCGCGTCCTGTACCACATCCTCGGCTTGCATCGCGCCGGCTTCGCGGCGGGCAATGGCAATCAGCTTGGCAAAGTTCTGCATTGGCTTGGATCCAAGATTGCCAGCCGATCCCGACCGCGACGCGTGCGGTTTACGAGGCCTTGCGGCTGGCCAGTGCTTTGGCGGCTTCCGAATGCAGCAGATTGGCCAGGGCCGCCGGCTGCAGGGGCGGGGAGAACAGGAAGCCCTGTACCTCGGAGGCGCCGTGCTCGCGCACAATAGCCAATTGCTCTTCGGTTTCCACCCCTTCGGCGGTGGTCGACATACCCAATGACTGCCCCAGGCCGATAACGGCCTTGATAATGGCCTGGCTGTCGGCGCGGGTGGTCAGATCGGCCATGAAACTGCGGTCTATCTTGATCTTGTCGAACGGGAAGCTGCGCAGATAGCTCAGCGATGAATAGCCGGTGCCGAAATCGTCCAGCGAGACCCGTAGCCCCATAGCCCGCAATTCGTGCAGGGCGTCGATGGTGCTTGCATTCTCGGTCAGCAGCAGGCTTTCGGTGATTTCCAGTTCCAGCCGGATGGGTTCGAGCTTGGCAGCAAGCAGGGCCGCCTTGACCTGCGCCACAAGACTTTTATGACGAAACTGTACCGGTGAGAGATTGACCGCGACACGCACATCGCCCGGCCAGGTGGCTGCTGCCTTGCAGGCCTCATGCAGCACCCACTCCCCGATCGGCACGATGAGGCCGGTTTCCTCGGCCACGGGCACGAATTCTGCTGGTGAAATCGTGCGATCGTCATGGTCCCAGCGCAGCAGCGTCTCGACACAGGTGACACGATTTTCTTGCAGTCCCAGCAGCGGCTGGAACATCAGGCGCAATTCCTCACGCTGCATGGCCATCCGAAGACCGGCCTCAATGGAGCGGCGCTGCTGGAGTTCGGCATCCATGCCGGCTTCAAAGAAGTGATAGGTCGAGCGGCCTTCGGACTTGGCCTTGTAAAGCGCCAGATCGGCGTTCTTAACCAGTTGATCGGTACTGGTGCCATCGCCCGGCCCCACGGCAATGCCCACCGAAGCGCCGATCTCGATCTGCTGGCCGCCGATATTCATCGGCGCCCGCATCGCCTTGACGATGCGGTCCGCCACCTTGGCCGCCAGATCGCCCCCATCGACGGGCCGGAGTAGCAGCGCGAATTCGTCCCCGCCCAGCCGCGCCAGCAGGTCGGTTTCCCGCGTCGTGCCCCAGAGGCGCACGGCTGCCTGCTTGATGACCTCGTCGCCCACGGCATGGCCGAGCGTGTCGTTGACCGCCTTGAAATGATCGAGATCGATATAGAGCACTGCGGCCTGCTCGCCGCGATTGAGACCGGCTTCCACCTTGGCCATCTGCTCGAGAAACTCGATACGATTGGGCAGGTCTGTCAGCGCGTCATGGCGCGCCAGATGCTGGATACGCGCCTCGGCCTGGCGCTGCTCGGTGATATCCTCATGAGTGGACACCCAACCACCATCCTTCATTGGATGGTGCTGCATCAAAATGGTGCGTCCGTTCAGTTCGTGGATATTCTTGCCATACTCCCGCCGGGCGATCACCTCGCGGCGCCAGGCGACATAGTCTTCCTTGGTACCGCCGGTAGACATGCCTTCCTCGAACAGATGCCCCAGAATGTTCTCGAGCTGGGTACCGGGCTTGAGCAGTTCGATCGGCAGATTATAGATGCGCGCATAGGGCTCGTTGCAGATCACCAGCCGCCCGCGCGAATCCATCATGCACAGGCCAATCGAGATATTGTTGACCGCCGCATCTAGCCGGATGTTTTGCCGCTCCAGTTCCAGCTTGCGCTTTTGCTGGCTTTCGGAGCGAGCTATTTCGTCGGTGATGTCTTCATGGGTCACCACCCAGCCCAGCTTTTCCGAATAGACATGGGCGGTTTCAATGATGCGGCCACCATGCACCATTTCCTGCGCCTTGTGCCGCGCGCCACTGCGATTGGCCAGGAGTTCGCTGGTATAGTGTTCATAAAAGGCTTCGGGGGGCTGACCGGGGTGATTGCCCAGCCTGGCCGAGAGATGCACCACCTCTTCGAGCGTCATGCCGCGGTGGATGGCATCATCGGAGAAGCCGTAGAAGTCGCGATAATGCTTGTTCCACATGACGAGGCGGAACTGCGGCGACCAGACGCAAAAGCCATAAGGGATGCTCTCCAGCGCCGCATCGAGCAGCAGAGCGTCGGCAACTTCTCCCACATTTTCGGCGTCATCTGAGCGCATCGAACCCCCCGTCCAAAAGCCAATCCGCGACGCTGGCGAAAAGCTAGTCAGTGTCGCTTAACGGGGGATTAAGTAGGCATGCTTGGCTGAAGATTGCCGAACTGGCGGGTACGCGATGCACCCGCCAGTTGATCGTTAGCCGCGCGCCTTGGCGTTGCGCGCCGCCCAGGTCTTGAGGCGCAGGCCGTTGAGGCGGATGAAGCCCTCAGCGTCCTTGTGGTCATAGGCCACAGCGCCTTCTTCGAAGGTTACGAGGTCTTCCGAATACAGGCTATGGGGCGAGGTGCGCGCCACCACATTGGCCGAACCCTTGTAGAGCTTGACGGTGACTTCACCGGAAACGAACTGCTGGCTCTTGTCGATCAGCGCCTGCAGCATTTCGCGCTCGGGCGAGTACCAGAAGCCGTTATAGATCAGCTCGGCATATTTGGGCATCAGCTCATCCTTGAGATGCGCTTCACCCCGATCGAGCGTGATCGACTCGATGCCGCGATGCGCCACCAGCAGGATGGTGCCGCCCGGTGTCTCGTAAAGGCCGCGCGACTTCATGCCGACAAAGCGGTTCTCGACCAGGTCAAGCCGGCCGATGCCATGCTTGCCACCCAACTCGTTGAGCCTGGTCAGCAAACTTGCCGGGGAGAGCTTTTCGCCATTGATCGAAACCGCATCGCCCTTGTCAAAGCCAATGGTGATTGTTTCGGGGGTATCGGGCGCCTGCTCCGGATCGACCGTGCGTT
>JBGTUK010000225.1:0-4336 GCA_041939225.1 Devosia sp. | reverse complement strand
GTTCTCGATGCCCCAAGGGGAGATGGACGCGCTGGAAACCAAGGACCCGCTCGATATTCTCGCATGGCAGTACGACATTGTCTGCAACGGCTATGAGCTGTCCTCGGGTGCGATCCGGAACCACAAGCCGGAGATCATGTATAAGGCCTTCGAAATCGCCGGTTACATCCAGGCCGATGTCGATGAGAACTTCAGCGGCATGATCGAGGCGTTCAAGCTCGGCGCGCCGCCGCATGGCGGCTCGGCACCGGGTATCGACCGTATCGTAATGCTGCTGGCCGACGAGCCGAACATCCGCGAAGTCATAGCTTTCCCGATGAATCAGCGCGCGCAAGACCTGATGATGGGCGCGCCGAGCATCGTTTCGCCCCGACAATTGCGCGAATTGAACATTCAGCTATCCCAGCAGGCGCGCGAAGCGGTATCATCCGGTAATGCCGCCGAAGCCACCGACGTAAATGGAAATGCCGCCAGTCGTGACGAGCTAGGGCGCGACGAGAACGGCTGACGAGCAAAAAAGGCGCGGGGGAATCCGCGCCTTTTTTCTTTAAGTCGAGCCCTGATCAGTCGTACTGTTTCTCGATCATGTCGCCGAAACGCTCGCCTTCGCAAATCTCGCTGTAGCACTGTTGTACGATGGTCCGTTCCTGCGCTTCGAGCTGGCCGCTTTCCAACGCTTTTTCAAACTTGCCCTTGATGTAATCCTCGCCTTCTTCGACCCGTTCGGCGGCGGCTTCGTCATTGCTTTCGAATGCCGAGGTGATCGATTGCCACAGTTGGTGCGCTTCGCCAGTCAGGGTGCCCTTGGTAGTAAGTTCGTCGCCCTGCCGCTCGAGCTCGGCATTCATCTGCGCAAGCGTCTGTTCACGCTGTTGCAGGCGTTGGGTGAGGGCCTGCTTTAGTTGCGGACTGTCGGCTTTGTCGGCCGCTTGGCGATAACCTTCGACCGAGTCGAAGGTGGTATCGGTGAGACTTTTGAATACGGTACTTGCCATGATTTCGCTTCCCTTTGCAGTGTCGTGCATATCGAATAAACGACCGGGAGAGACCATGGGTTCGAGCTATCGGACGAGTTGCCCTTGCGCTGCGCCGCGCCGTTCATTAGGGCGACAGGCAATTCAATAACCCCCAAATCTGAGAGGGACAAAAATGAGCGATACTGCCGACCGCGTGCAGAAGATTGTCGTCGAGCACCTCGGCGTCGAGGCCGACAAGGTCACCCAGGAAGCCAGCTTCATCGACGATCTGGGCGCAGACAGCCTCGACATCGTTGAGCTGGTGATGGAATTCGAAGAAGCCTTCGATATGACCATTCCCGATGAAGATTCGGAGAACATCCGAACTGTCGGTGAAGCCGTAAGCTATATCCAGTCGAAGGTTGACGGTGGTGGCGGAGATGCCGGCGGAGATTCCGGTGGTGAAACAGGGAAAGCCGAAGCCGATGCCGGTGGAGACGGTGTAGAGACCCGTGCCGTCCAGATTGACGGTCACGTCGATCTGCGTTTCCGCAGTGTTGCGGTGAATCTCGGCGGTGCGCATGGCCGCCCTATAGCGCACGGCGCGCAGCATGCAATGTGCGGCTGCATCGCGCAGGCGGGCTTGACCCCCTGTTTCGTGCCGCTAGGACATTGGGCCATGAGCGACGACCTGCCCGACAGCCTGATTCCCTATGACGAGATCGTGCAGGAGGCGCTGCGCGCGGTCGTCGGCCGCGTGCTGGGCGAAGTGCAGCAGACCGGCGGCCTGCCCGGTGCGCATCATTTCTACATCACCTTCAAGACGCAGGCGCCCGGCGTCGACATTCCCCAGCATCTGGTGGAGCGCTTCCCGGACGAAATGACCATTGTCCTTCAGAATAAATTCTGGGACCTCAAGGTCAGCGACCAGCATTTCGAGGTGAGCCTGACCTTCAACCAGGTCGCGGCGCATCTGGTCATCCCCTTCAGCGCGATCACTGCCTTCGTCGATCCCGCCGTCAATTTCGCGCTGCAGTTCCAGGTGCAGGCCGATGAAAGCCCCGAACCGCATGACGAAGCGGAAAATGATGCGCCCCAAGTGACGAACGAGGATGGCTCCAACGTCGTCACCGTGGACTTCGGCAAGAAGAAGTAGCGGCGCTCCGCACCGGGCGGTTCGAGCGCGTCGCATCGCCGGAGCCTCTGGTTGAAATCGCGTCGCCTGCTACAAGGGCGGGATGCGCAGCCTCTATCCGCCGATCACCCCCTATGCCTCCGGCCATCTCGATGTCGGCGATGGCCATGCGATCTATTGGGAGCGCTGCGGCACGCCGGGCGCCAAGCCTGCGCTGTTCCTGCACGGCGGACCCGGCGGCGGCATAGCGCCCGATCATCGGCGGCTGTTCGATCCGTCCCGCTACGACCTGCTGCTGTTCGACCAGCGGGGCTGTGGGCGATCCACGCCGCATGCGGATCTGACCGCCAACACCACCTGGCATCTGGTCGCCGACATTGAGCGGCTGCGCCTGATGATGGGGGTCGACCAATGGCTGGTGTTCGGCGGCAGTTGGGGATCGACGTTGGCGCTCGCTTATGCGCAAAGCCACCCGGCGCGGGTCAGCGAGCTGGTGCTGCGCGGCATCTTCACCATCCGCAAGGCGGAGATCGACTGGTATTATCAGCAGGGCGCCAGCCGAATCTATCCCGATAAGTGGGAACGGTTCGTGGCCCCTGTCCCGGAAGCGGAGCGCGGCGACATGGTCGGCGCCTACCGCCGGCTCCTGACCGGCGACGACCGGGCCGTGCGAATCGCCGCAGCCCGGGCCTGGAGCGTGTGGGAAGGCGAGACGATCCGCCTGCTGCCCGATGCCGCTTTGTCCGCTACGCATGATGCAGACGATTTCGCCCTCGCCTTCGCGCGGATCGAAAATCATTATTTCGTCCATGGCGGCTGGTTGGAGGACGGGCAGTTGATCCGGGACGCAGGCAAGCTGGCCGACATCCCCGGCGTCATCATCCATGGCCGCTATGACATGGCCTGTCCCGCCGAAACCGCCTGGGCGCTGCACAAGGCCTGGCCGCAGGCGCGGTTCGAACTGATCGAAGGGGCGGGCCATGCCTATAACGAACCCGGCATCCTGGACGCACTGATCCGGGCGACGGATGAATTTGCCGGCTGAACAAGGGGGAGTGCGCGATGCTGAGATTGACCGGAACGGGCATGCTGGGGATCGCGATCCTCTTCATCGTCACCCTGTCGGGCGTGCTGTGGGGCTGCCCGGCCTATAATGTCTACAGCAAGGAACAGTCCGGCCGGGCCGCCCTGGCCGAAGCGCAATCCTCCCGCCAGATCGCGGTGCTGGAAGCGCGGGCGCGGCTGGAAAGCGCAAAGATGCTGGCCGATGCCGAAGTGGTGCGCGCCGAAGGCGCGGCCCGCGCCAACCGCATCCTGCAGGACAGCCTGGGCGGCCCGGACGGCTATCTGCGCTATCTCCAGATCCAGGCGATCGACGCCAAGGACGCCAGCATCATCTATGTGCCGACCGAGGGCGGCCTGCCGCTGCTGGAAAGCAGCCGCCTTGCGCCGCGGGCCGAGGGCGGGAATTGAGGCGGAACCGCAAGGCCGGTCGCCGCTTTGCCTTCAGCATCAACGAACAGGAGCGTTGCCGATGACGATCAAGACCCTGGCCTGGATGATGGCGCCGGCCGCGCTCGCGCTGGCCTCCTGCGGCGATCCCGGCGCAGATCAGGCGCTCATGCCCGCCAACCAGGCGATGCCGGAAACCGGCGCCGCCGCGCAGGTCGCGAAGCTGGCGCCCGATCAACGCAACGGCGTGTTCGAGAAGGCGATCCGCGATTCCGGCGCGGCCTGCCCCGCCGTCACCGGTTCGGAGCGTGCGGAGATCCGACCGGGCGTGAAGGGCTGGAAAGCGCAATGCGACAATGGCAGCGCGCACCTGATCGAAATCACGCCCGACGGCACGGCGAAGGTGACCAGCCGGACCGATTGAGGAAGGATCAGGCGGCGTAGATGGCGGGGTGGGTAGGAAGCTAGCAGTCTACCGCCCGAACTTGCGCTGCGTCTTGCCGTAGCGCAGTTTCCGCGTGCCCGGCCTGCCCTCGGTCGCCCTTCCCCTGGGCGCTGCCACCTGCTCATCGGCGGGCAAGCCCAGTTCCTCCGCTTCCAGCTTGCGGATTTCGTCGCGGATGCGGCCGGCTTCCTCGAACTCCAGGTCGGCGGCGGCGGCGCGCATCTTCTTTTCCAGTTCCTCGATATAGGCGCGCAGATTGTGGCCGACCATGTGCGGGCGCTCGTCCAGGCCGGTGTCCACCGTCACCTGATCCTTGCTCGCCACATGGGCGATGATGTCGCCGATGTT
>JBGTUK010000224.1:258-4345 GCA_041939225.1 Devosia sp. | reverse complement strand
ACCGCGCATCATTCACAACAATGAGCCGAGCGCTTTGCACCGGGGGTATGGCCTTGGCGCAAAAATGGGTTAAACAGGCCCTGTTCGGTCCCGTAGCTCAGCTGGATAGAGCAGCAGCCTTCTAAGCTGTTGGTCACAGGTTCGAATCCTGTCGGGATCGCCACCTTTTTCTAGCATCTGAGCGCGCCAGAGCAGGCGCCAGGGCGATTGAGCTACCCCGAAAAAGGTTGTCTGTGTTGACGAATTGCGCCAACCTGCGAATCCAATGGGGGCAAGACCACTGACAGATTACGCAAATCGACCCACAATCGTGTTGTTCGATCTCGATGGGACTTTGGTGCACCACGTAAATCCTCGTGTGTTGCAGATGCTGGAGTTCCTGGACGACTGCTCGCACCGCGGCGGCCGGCTTGTTGCACGATTCAGACTTGCGCGCCGGAACCTGACGGTTTCGAATCGCAGCCCAAAACTCCTGGTTCATCGGGCAATTCACAAGGTTCGGCGCAAGAGTGTCGAGCAGATGCTCGAGCCATGTGAAACCATGCGTGGCGTGCTGGAAAAGCTCAGCGCCGAGGGCGTGACTCTAGGCGTAGTCAGCAACGGGCTGGGACGGGGCTATGGCCACGACGTCCTGCAGACCTTCGATCTCCAAAAGTACTTCAGCGCAGCAATCTTCCGCGAGGATGTGTCGCGCGGCAAACCATGGCCCGATTCGATCGTTGCGGCGCTGAATGGACTCGGCCGCGACCTGCGGCGCAATGATGTGGTCTGGTATATAGGGGATCAGAGCAAGGATATCGGCGCGGCGCTGGCCGCCTCGCAGGTGATTGGCCAGACTATCCGACCCATTGCATTGGGGGCGCGGGCCGCACTGGGCGCGGTGGAATCGCGCTTGTCGCCCAGCCAGATTATGTGGACAGCGGCTGACTTCGAACGAACGGTGCAGCAAACCTTCACCCTGTCTCAGTCAGAATCACCACTGATTTCCCCCCTGGCTGCGCCACAAATCTGAAAATCAGAAGTCGAACCCCATCTGGTTCACCTCGGGCGACTTCGTCGTACGTGGAGACTTGTCGGCTTTCGGCGCGAACAGCGGCGGTTCTGTCACGATATCACCGAGTACCTCTGTAGGTTCGGACTTCTTGGTCTTTGGCCGGCGAGGTGTCGCGATTTGGAGCCCGGTGGCTGGCTCCGACGCACTGGGCACGTTCACTGGCGCCGCTATCTCCTCCGCTGATCCGACCTCAGGCTCTCGCATAGCAGTCGCATTGAGCCACTTCACTGCACCGGCAAGTTTGCCCGACTTAAGCGTGTAGTGGTTCTCGCGCCCTTTCTTGACCTCGACCACCAAACCGGCAGTCTTGAGGATGCGCAAATGACGCGAAATGGCCGGACGGCTGATCGAGAACGCGTCCGCCAACGTGTGAACGGGAACGGGGCCCGTCGTCAGGATCTCCACGATGCGGCAGCGCGTGGCATCCGCTAGAGCAGAATAGATGGCAATGGGGGGCTTTGAGCGTCTGGTCATGTCAACGGTTAGAGTAACGGCAGCGTTACCCGTCAAGCCGCCTTTGACACCAGCAATGGATTGTTCACCAGGAATCTGTGTCTTCATACACATTCGTATCAACCGGAAAGAGATTGGTCACACCCGCGCCACACGATGAGGGCAAGGAGGACGGATGATGACCAACGCCGCCCATACTCAAGCCAGAATTGGCATGCGACTGCGACGGGCCTATTCCAGGGCCGAGCTTGTAGTGGATGCCATTGTCCACATCCTTGGCCTGGTGGTTGCGGTGGCGGCGGGATCCGTTCTGCTTGCCCTGGCCCTCCTGGAGACGGCCCCCGAGGCCTTCCCTGCCCTGGCCGTCTATGTCGTGACCCTGGTGGCAGTGCTCGGCGTATCGCTGGCCTTTAACCTGTGGCCCAATACGCCGGCCAAGCACTACCTGGCACGGCTCGATCAGGCGGCGATCTTCCTGTTCATCGCCGGCTCCTATACGCCATTTCTCGCTGTACTGGGAAAAACGCCGAGTGGCGTGATAATGATGAGTTTGGTCTGGGGCGCTTCGCTGATTGGGGTGGCCCTCAAACTGATTGTCCCGGAGCGTTTTGGGCGAGTTGCAATTCTGCTCTATCTGGCGATCGGCTGGAGCGGTGTGCTGGTGTTCCAGTCGCTGGGGCAGGCCCTGCCCTCTTCCACATTGTGGCTGCTGCTGGCGGGTGGCGTAACCTATTCCGCTGGCATCGTCTTCCACTTGTGGGAGAAGCTGAAATTCCAGAATGCCCTGTGGCATGTGTTCGTGGTGGCCGGAGCCAGCCTGCATCTGTGGGCCGTCATCGACTGCATGGTTATTGCGCGGCTGTGATCCGCGGATGCTCGACCGTATCGCCTGCCGCTATACCCAACTCGTCTGAACGACCGCCGGGAATTTCCAGCACGAATTGAACCGGCCCGTCTGAGGGTATCGATGTGGTGTCGTGCGGGCGCGCATTGACGTGGATGTTGAGAATCGTGCCGTCCGCTTCGATGAACAGCATATCGAGCGGAATGAATGTGTTGCGCATCCAGAACGAGACTGGCCGTTCTTCCTGGAAATCGAACAGCATGCCCGCATCGTCTGCCAGTTCCTGGCGATACATCAGCCCCTGAGCGCGGGTCTCGGGGGTGTCGACGACCTCAACGGTAAAAGCGTGGTCGCCGCTGTCGGACTGCACAACCAACCTGGTCTCGTCGCTACAGGCCGCGAGTGGGAGACTGATCAACACGGCTGATGCTAGTGCCGCAACGGCCCGCAGCGGTTGGTAGACCCGTCGGGTCGAAATCGGCGAGCTGTTCATTTTCGGGCAGTGTTTCCCTGATGTGAGACTAAGAGGCTCCTAGTGCGAGGATGGTGCCTCGCCCCAGCCATCGGGCCGAATTTCGGCAACCATGAGGCCCTTGGGGCCCTGACCATAGCGCACCAATACAAATTGTCCCGGGCGCAGTTCGGTGATGCCGAAGCGGCGCAGCGTCTCCATATGGACAAAGATATCCGGCGTGCCGTCGCCGGCCGAGAGGAAACCAAAGCCACGTATGCGATTGAACCACTTCACTTCCAGTCGCACCATGCCCGAAGTGGCTTCGACAACGACATGGGTCCGGGGCGCCGGCATTTGCGATGGATGGCGGGCGGTGGATTCATCCATGGAAACAACCCGGAAGGCCTGTAGGCCACCGGGACGATTCAAGGCCTCAACGACGATGCGCGCGCCCTCATAGGCGGTTTGGTATCCATCGCGACGCAGGCAGGTCACGTGCAGAAGTACATCGGCCATGCCATTGTCGGGAACGATAAAACCGAAACCCTTACCGGCATCAAACCACTTGATCGTGCCCGCAACCTCTATGGTGTCGCTGGCTGGCTGATGATTGCCCCCCATATGGTCGTCACGCAAAGATCCGCCCGACTGTGTCAGATTGATGGCGTCACGACCCTCGCCACTACCTTTGGCCCCCATTTTTCCAAACGCCTTTTCACTCGCCCGCAACAAGCGGGTACTCCTCACTAGATTTAGGTAGTCTCGCCGATTCAGAGGCAAAAGTTAAGAAGGTCTTTCGATTTTGTTGACAGGTGCCTTTGCGGTGTTGTTGCGGGGCAATGTTGGGCTTGGTAGGCCTGGGCCGCAATGAACAGCAAGAGGAGACTGCCTTGAAATATCTGCACACCATGGTGCGCGTCACCGATGTCGAGGAAAGCCTTAGGTTCTATTGCCAGGGCCTGGGCCTCGAAGAGGTGCGCCGCACCGACAACGAGAAGGGCCGCTTTACCCTGATTTTCCTCCGCGCACCAGGCGACGAGGGCGGTGAAGTCGAGCTGACCTATAACTGGGATCCCGATCCGGAACCCTATGCCGGTGGTCGCAATTTCGGACACCTGGCCTATCGGGTGCAGGACATCTACGCTCTATGCCAGCACCTTTCCGACATGGGCGTCACCATCAACCGCCCGCCGCGCGACGGCCATATGGCCTTTGTGCGCTCGCCCGACGGCATTTCGATCGAACTGATACAGGACGGCCATCTCGATCCCAAGGAGCCCTG
>JBGTUK010000224.1:0-248 GCA_041939225.1 Devosia sp. | reverse complement strand
CCTCGATGCCCAATACCGGCTCCTGGTAACACTCTGCCAGAGTTAAGCTTTCGCTAACCGTGCCGCTTAGCGCACGGTTAGCGAAACCGCTTTAATTTTAGCGACCGAACCCCAATGCCCATTGCCTGTTGCGCAATCGCGACACGCCACGGGAAGGTCGCCATGTCACGTCAGCTTCGTTTCTTCACCGTCACCATCGCCACCGCCCTATTTCTGGCCGGGTGCCTGCCCATGGCCATGTTTGCCAG
>JBGTUK010000223.1:0-4346 GCA_041939225.1 Devosia sp. | reverse complement strand
AGGGGAGAAGCGGCCATAGGCGTCGAGCACGGTGGACACGGCCGTGTCCCAGTCCCAGATGCGCTCGTCGCTGGTGGGTAGGGGCGCGTTGCGGTCCCAGGCATTGAGCTTGTCCTTGCCGAACCACTTGGCCTTCATCTTGTAGTAGCGATGGCTGAGACGCGGATAGGCATCCTCGACGGCAGCTTGGAGCGCATCGACCACTTCGCGCTCGACCGAATTGGCCATGTGCCGGCTGTCGGCAATGTCCTTGTAGCCGCGCCAACGATCGGAGATTTCCTTGTCCTTGGCCAGGACATTGGTGATGTGGGTAAACAGCCGGCCATTGGCCTTGAGCGTGGAGGCCAGGGCCTTGAAAGCGGCCTCGCGCTTGGTCTCGTCCATTTCGGAGAGCAAATGCAGGGTGGATTCAAGGTTGAGCGTTTCCCCGTCGACTTCGAATTCAAGGCTCGACAAGGTTTCGTCAAACAGCCGGTTCCAGGCTGAAAATGCGGTGACCGACTTGTCGTGGAAGAGCTCCTCCAGCTTGTCGTCGAGTTGGTAGGGCTTGGCCTTCCTGAGTTCAGCGAACCACGTCTTGTAGCGCGCCAGTTCGGCGTCCTTGTCGAGAGCTTCGTCCAGATCCGCATCGGCAATGCGATTCAATTCGAGTTCGAAGAACAATACGCGCGTGGAGAGATTGGTCAGCGCTTCATTGGTGTCGCCCATGAACTTGGCGCGATCCGGGTCGGTCGATCTCTGGGCATATTGCAGGAAGGCGAACGAGCCGATGCGGCCGGTCAGATCGCCCAGCGTCTCGCTGTCCTTGATCGCCTCGATCAACCGGCCGGATCGGGTAAGCTCGGCCAGCTTGCCCTTGTACTTGGCCTCAAATTCGGTTGCCAGCGACTTGGCCTGGTCCATCGCCGTCTTGAATTCCGGACTGTCCTTGCCGGGATAGAGATCGTTGAGGTCCCAGACGGGCAGGTCGCCGAACTGATTGTGGCTCTTTTGAGCGGCAGCGGACATGGAAAACTCCGGAATACTGTTTCGGGCCGGACCTTAGCGAGCGGGCGTCCGGCTGTGAAGGCTGTGCTGTCGTCAGGGCGCTCAGCCTTTTACCCCGTCATCAGCCCAGTGGCGCCGTCCCAGACTAGTTTGAGGGCCAGCAGGAACACCAGCCAGTAGGCGATGCGGTAGAAGAGCTTGGCGTCGATGCGGCGCACCAGATAGACGCCGATAAACACCCCGACCAGCCCGACCGGGGCCAAAACGGCCGACAGGGTCAGGTTCTGCACATTGAGCTGGCCAAGGAAATAGTAAGGCACCAGCTTGGCGGTGTTGACGATGGCAAAGAAGAATGCCGTGGTGCCGGCATAGACCGCCGGGGGCAGCCGGCGCGGCAGGGTGTAGATCTGAAACGGTGGGCCACCGGTATGGGAAATGAAGCTGGTAAAACCGGCAATGGAGCCCCAGAAGACGCCCCAGGGCTTTGAGGGCGGCAGGCCTTCGAGCTTCTTGCGCAGCGGTAATATGGCGTCGATTACGAAGAGCAGGGTGACCACGCCCACCATCAGCAGCACGAAGGCATCGCTGACAACGGCCCAGAGGCCCCAGCCCACAAGCGTGCCGGCAGCGGCGCCGGGCAGCATGATCCGGATCAAGCTCCAGTCGCACTCCTTGCGATACATCCAGATGGCCACCGCATCCATGCAGAGGAGGACGGGCAGCATCATGCCTGCCGCCTCGCGCGGGGCCATGACCAGAGTAAGCAGGGGAACACCGACGACACCGAGGCCGCCGAGCAGGCCAGCCTTGGACAGGCCGACGACAAGCACCGCGATCACGGCGATCGTGACAAAAACTGGATCGATCATTGATTTATTATAGTCCGGCGGGAAGTCGGGCCTAACCCGACCTTGGCAGGCGTGATTTGTCAAGTTTGCCCGGCCGCTTGACTTCCTTGGGCGGCTCGGGGGCGTCCGCCTGCATCGCCTGGTCGAGCAGAGTCATGGACTGGCGCGCCATGCCCCAATAGGCCTCGCGATCGCCGCGCAGTGCAAAGGCCTGATCAAGCAGCTCCTGATCGCGCTCGTAGAATTCGCGGGCCAGTTGCTCGGTCTTGGCATCGTCATGGCCGAGATGGACCAGAACGCGTCGACCCAAATGCAGCGCCGAATGGAAAGTCTCGCGCTCGAACAGGGTTATGTCCAGGTCCATCAGGGCGTGGGCATGCTCGCGGTCGGTAGCGCGTGCGGCAATAGCGACATCGGGGAAATGACGGCGGACGGTGCGCGCCACCTGCAGGATGCGGTCCGCGCCCCCGACGGCGATGATGACCAGTTCGGCGTGGCCGACGCCGGCCGCATGGAGCAGATCAGAGCGTGAGGCATCGCCATAATAGACTTTGATCCCGAAGCGGCGCACCAGCTCGATCTGGGCCGCATCGTCGTCGATCAATGTCATGTCATAGCCATGGCGGCGCAGCATGCGGGTGATGATCTGGCCGAAGCGCCCATAGCCGAGCACGACGATGCGGCGATGCTTTTCCACCGTATCGGGGTCGCGGTCGGCGCGCTTGTTACGCGCATCGAGGCGGGGCGCGATCAGCTTGTCAAAGCCGAGCAGCAGGAGCGGCGTGGTGGCCATAGATAGAGCAACCACGACGGTAAAAAGCCCGTAGGCATCTGCGGGCAGTGCACCGCGATTGCTGGCGAATTGCAGCACGACGAAGGCGAATTCGCCGGCCTGGCTCAGTAGAATTGCCACCAGCAGCCGGTCGGGCCGCGTCATCCGGAACAGGGTGCAGAGCCCATAGAGAATAGCGAATTTGACCGCGATGACGATCAGCACCAGGGCCGCGATCAGCCAAGGCGTCTCTAGGAATTCGGCGAAGGCGATCGACATGCCGACCGAAACGAAGAACAGGCCAAGCAGCAGGCCCTTGAAGGGCTGTAAATTGCTTTCCAGTTCATGGCGATATTCGCTGTCGGCCAGCAGCACACCGCCGATAAAGGCGCCAAGCGCTGGGGACAGGCCCAGGGCCTGGGTGGCAAGCGCGGCGCCAACGACCAGGGCCAGAGCCAGGGCGGTGAAGGCCTCGCGCACGGCGGTGCGGGCAACAAAGGAGAGCAGTGGCCGCACCACATAGCGGCCACCAATGATGGCCGCGGCAAAGGTCGCCAGCAACAGGGCCGAGGTCTGCCAGAAGATGGGGTTCTCGACCTCGGAAACCGCTTCGGTGATTTCCGCTTCGAGGCTAATACCAGAGCCAGTGAAGGCCAGGATTGGCACGATGGCGAGAATGGGAATGACTGCCACGTCCTGCACCAGCAGCACGGCCAGACTGGCCCGTCCGGCATCGGTGCGAGTGATGTCGCGCTGTTCGGCGGTCTGCATGGCAATAGCGGTGGAACTCATGGCAAAGGCCATGCCCACGATGATCGCGGTACTTAGTGCAAAGCCAAAGAGCTGGACGATCAGCGTGATGACAATGGCGGTCAGGACCATCTGCGGCAGGCCAAGGCCAAGTACCTTGTTGCGCATGCGCCAGACCTCACGCGGCTGCAGGTCGAGCCCGATGAGAAACAGCATCAGCACGATGCCGAATTCGGAAATGTGGCGGATGGTGTCGATGTCGGTCAGTAGGCCCAGGCCATAGGGACCGATGAGGATGCCGGCCGCCAGATAGCCCAGGACGGTGCCCAGGCCGGATGCCTTGGCCAGCGGCACCAAGGCCGCGCTGGCGGCGAGCAGGGCGAAGATGGCCAGCAGAATATTGTCTTCCACCCTGCTGGCCTTTCTCTATCTACGCAATTTATTCGTCGCTATCGGACTTGATCGACTTGAGCTTGGCAAAAACTGAATCGGCGTCAAGCTCTTCCTCATGCTGCGGCGCGGAATGTCCCGACTGGTCGCCGTCAAAGGCGCCTTCACCATCGCTCGGCTGGCGGGCCGTGGCGCGGGCCAGGGCTTCCTCGGCGGTCATCAGCGTGGTGCCTTCATTGAGCTCGGCCTGGACCGGGGCATCCTTGGAGGCGCGCTTGACCTCGAGGTCGGTGGCGAGATCACCGTGCGCCGGGATGGCGAGGAGATCGTCGTCGAGCGCCCGAATGACGAGCGCCGCAACCGGGCCATGCACGGCCTGACGCGTTCGCTGGTGAACAACATGGTCCTCGGTGTGTCCGAGGGCTTCGCCAAGGAGCTCCAGATCATCGGCATCGGCTATCGCTGCATCGCAAAGGGCACGGACTCACTCGAGCTGCAGCTGGGTTTCAGCCACTCGATCCATGTCAAGGCGCCGGCGGGAATCTCGTTCGA
Source organism: Devosia sp. (assembly GCA_041939225.1). Taxonomy (GTDB): domain Bacteria; phylum Pseudomonadota; class Alphaproteobacteria; order Rhizobiales; family Devosiaceae; genus Devosia. The sequence goes on along the minus strand of JBGTUK010000223.1, from coordinate 47 downwards.
CGTACCCGAGCCCACACGCATCATCGTGTCCGGGCCCGACAAGCAGG
>JBGTUK010000222.1:0-4452 GCA_041939225.1 Devosia sp. | reverse complement strand
AGAGTCCGGCCGGAATCTCCTGATCCACCTCGGTGGAGAAATACACCGCGCGCGCCAGCCCTGGCGCGCTATGAGCGAGCTGATTGCCGCTCTCAAGGAATCCGGTATCGAAGCGCGGGATATCCAGACCTCCGGCTTCTCGGTCAACCCAAACTATGTCTATTCCGACGCCCGGGACGAGTTGGGCTATTCCATGCCGCCCAAGATCAACGGCTATCAGGTGTCCAATTCGGTCACCGTCGTCGTGCGTGATCTCGAAGAACTGGGCAGCATTCTCGACCGCTCGGTGACCGTGGGGGCCAACACCGTTAATGGCGTCAGCTTCTCTGTGGCCGATCCATCCGAGCTGCTCGATGAAGCCCGCAAGCTGGCCTTCGTCAACGCACGCGACAAGGCTGAGCTCTATGCCGACGCCGCCGATGTGACCCTGGGCGATTTGGAGCAGATTTCCGAGCGGCAGGACTTCAATGCCCCCCAGCCCTACCCCATGTATGCCCGGGCAGAGATAGCGGACGCGGCCCCGGTCCCTGTGGAGGCGGGCGAAATGAGCTTTGCCATCACGGTCAATGTGACGTGGGATTTGAACAACAGCACTGACTAATCGGTGCACAACTGCCCGCGCTGCCATGTTTTGGCCAAACCGGAACGGCCAAACGCGCGTTGAATATTCTCATGGGCAGACCCGACCTCCGGTCTGCCTCTGAGTTCCCGGATCCCCTCATCGAGGGGGCTTGGGCGGTGGGGACGGTTCCACCGTAGTCACTCCGTCCCCACCTACCCCTCCGCCGCCGTTCGGCAAAGCTGACGACAGGCTCCGGTGGAGCGAAGCGATGTTCGGCAAAGGCAACGACCTGCCCTTGGATCGGCTTACCCCGTCACCACTTCCCACAACATATTCAGCCCAACCACGACCAGGAATAGGGCGAACACATATTTCAGCGTCTTCTGCTCCAGCCGATGCGCCAACGCCGCGCCCCAGGGCGCACAGATGGCGGCGAGCATGCCGACCAGCGCCAGCGCCAGCAGGTTTATGTAGCCGATGCTGAGCGGCGGCAGTCCATCGACACCCCAGCCCGAAATCAGAAATCCGGCCGTACCCGAAACGGCAATCGCCACGCCGATGGCCGCGGATGTGCCAACTGCCTTGTGCATTGTTTCTCCGAACGCCACCAGCGTCGGGACGGTCAGCGAGCCGCCGCCAATACCCATCAAGGATGACACATAACCCACGACCAGCGCCGAAATACGATGCGTGATGCTTGATCCCTTCAGATGCCCCATCAGTCTGGTCTGAAACGCGAAGATGATGTTAGCCGCGATCACGAAGGCCATGACCGCAAAGACGATGCGCAGCACGTCACCTGAATACCATCCGGCCATCAGCCCGCCAACAAACGTACCCAGCACGATGAACGGCGCCCAGAGCTTGAGCACATTAAGATCAAGCGCGCCGCGCTTGTGGTGTGCCCGCGCACTCATGATTCCGGTTGGAATGATGATGGCGAGTGAAGTGCCCACGGCCACATGCTGCACCACCTCGGCATCATAGCCCATCAGCAACAGGGCGTTGCTGAGGGCCGGCACAATTACCGCGCCGCCGCCAATGCCCAGCAAGCCCGCAGCGATGCCCGAGACCACCCCGGTCACCATCAGCCCCAGCACGAAGGGCCAGTAACCGGCCAAGACGCCCCAATCCATGATTATTCCCCGATAATATGAAACACCAGCTCGCGCCGATGCGGGCGCCGGCGGTGTTCGAAAAGATAGAGCCCCTGCCAGGTACCCAGCACCGGCCGTCCGCCGCTGACCGGAATGCCGATCGAGGTTTGGGTAAGCGCGGCCTTGATGTGGGCGGGCATGTCGTCCGGGCCTTCGGTGGTGTGCACCAGCCAGTCCATGCCCTCGGGCACCAGCCGCTGAAAGAAGCCGAGCATATCGGTCTTCACGTCCGGGTCGGCATTTTCCTGGATCAACAGCGAGCAGGAGGTATGCCGCACATAAGCCGTCACCAGCCCGGTCTCGATCCGGGAATTGGCGACAAAGCTCCCCAGGAGTCGGGTCACTTCAAAGAGTCCCTGCCCCTGCGTCTCGACAACATGGCTATCGATGGTCTGCTGCATGCTCGTGGCCTAGCACGAGGGCATTCGGTCTGGAAGGCCGGCACCGGCATGATCCGTCTAGCCGCCGTTGCATCATGCCGCAATGGCGCCGCAATGCCTTGGTGCCACTGGCGAGGATGGTCACTGCGGAACCCAAGCCAAAGCCCCGCGTTTCTTGCCATTGCGGGGTCTGTCGGACACAAGCCTGGCCATCGAGAACTGTTCATACAGCGTTCAGGTACGCACCACGATGCTCGACGGGAAGTGTTTCAAACACAAAAGGATAAAAACAATGCGCCTCAAGAACTGGCTCCTTGCCGGAACAAGCATCGGCCTCTTGGCCTTTGCGCCGATCTCGGCACACGCCCAGGACGCCGAATTGCAATCAGCCTATCAGGCTTATCTCAATGCTCAGGCCTCGGGCGACGCCGCTGCCCTGGAAGAAGCACAGACTGCCTTGACCGAGCTGTGCATCGTCGGTGGCTACACCAGTCTGGAAGAGTGTATCGCCGCGATCGAGGCCGCCGGGACCCAACCGGCTGCTGAAGAGCCTGCGGCTGAAGATGCGGCCCCCGCCGAACAGCCAGCTCCTGCGGAAGACGTTGCGCCGACTGAGGCACCGGTGGCCGAAGAGCCTGCCGCTGAACAGCCGCCGACACAGGAAGAGCCTGTGGTGCAGGAACAGCCGATGGAAGAACCTGCCGCTGAACAGCCCGTGGCGGAGCAGCCGGCCACCGAACCAGCCCCCGCCCAGGAACAGCCTGCCAGCGAAGCACCTGTCAATGAAGAAGCCATGACGGAGCAGGCGCCAGCTGAGGAAGCCCCCGTTGCACAGGAGGCAGCCCCTGCGCAGGAGCAGCCGGCCGAAGACGCCACCGTTACAGAAGACACCAGCATTGAAGCGCGGTTGATTGCTCAGGTCGATGCGCACAATGCGGCGGTCGCCGACCTGTCCGCTGGGGCCGACGCCACTGAGGCACAGTCCCGCATCGATGCAGCTCTGGATCAGATCACTGTGATATGCGGCGGGCTCGGCTATTCGGACATCGAGGCTTGCCTCGCCGAGTACGGTCTTGAACTGACCCCGCTTCCCGAACCCATGTCCACCGCCGACGAACAGCCTGCGGCGCCCGCCCCTGGTGACGAACAGCCTGCACCCGCAGAGGAAACCACCTCCGAAGGTGAACCGGCCGAAGTGATCGAGGACTTGCCCGAGGGCGTGACCCAGGAACAGGTCGCACCGGTGCTCGACAGCGCCAAGGATGAAGAAGCCGCGCCCTCGGAAAGCGCCAAGCCTGTTGAAGGCGAAGCCGCCGTCGAGAGTGACGCCAACGCAGAGGCAAAGGCCGGAGCCGAGGCGAACACCGCCGCCGAGGAACCCGCTGCGCCGCCCCCGGCTAATGACGAGGAAGCTCAGTCCGAAGCAACCCGCGCATTTTCAGCTCAACCCATCGCTGCAGTGACTGCAGACGAAGGCGAGGCTGTCAGGGCCGAAGAGAACGCGACCGTCAATCAGACCGTGATCAACAATTACGTCACCAACATCACCACCAATGTGACCGGCGACAACAACACGGTCACCACTGGGTCGCAACAGACGCCCGTCACCGTAGTCGAGGCGCCGAAAGTACAGACCAACAACGGCGATGCCTTCACGCAGCTCATCCTGCAGGTTGGTACGCAGCTATTCATTAACTCGGTCGGCCTGGACACTGATCGCTTCTACGATCCCCAGGAAGATGAAATCTACTACGAGCGCCTCAGCAATAACCGCGTTCGCGAAGTGATCACCCGCCCAGACGGCACCCAGATCATCACGGTGCGCAATCGCAACGGCGATATCCTGCGCCGCTCGCGTATTGCCCCGGACGGCCGCGAATACATCCTGGCCTACTTCGACGACAGCTACTACGACGATCTGGAACGCTGGCGCGACCCAGCCGAGGACCTGCCTCCGCTTCGCCTCAACATCCCGGTCCGCGAATATGTACTCGATGCCCGCTATGCTGACGAAGAGGAAGTCGAAGTCTTCTTTAGCCAGCCGCCGGTAGAGCAGGTCGCCCGCCTCTATTCCATCGATGAGGTGAAGCGTTCGGCCCGACTGCGTGACAGTGTCCGTCGCCTCGAAGTGGGCAATCTGACGTTCGATACCGGCGAAGCCACTATCGAGAGAAGCCAGGTTCAGGCCTTGTCCAGCGTTGCAAATGCCATGCTGTCCCTGCTTGAGCGCAATCCGAACGAGACCTTCCTGATCGAAGGGCATACCGACGCTATCGGATCGGACATTGCAAACCTGCGTCTGTCGGACCTCCGGGCTGCCACCGTTGCCCGCGTCTTGACTGACTTCTATGGC
>JBGTUK010000221.1:0-4454 GCA_041939225.1 Devosia sp. | reverse complement strand
GGGGCACCTGTTGCCGTAGAGCCGGGTTGCCTCTGGCTGGCGGGGTCCGCTCGTGGCTGTGAGGTGGTCCCCTGTCGGGGGCGTCCCCCTCCCGGGTCTTCCGGTTCAGCTTCCGTTCCCGGGGGCATGGTCGATATCGATGACCTCTTCGCGATCGGCAATGGTGGCCAGGACCTTCGCCAACTCGACGTCAGCCATCCCTCGGACGTCGATGGTGGTCTGGCGTACCTCCTTGGACGGATCGTCGGATTCGGTGGTGAGCAGGATGATCGGAACGCCCTTCGAGGAGGGATGCTGGCGGTATTTCCGAATGAATTCGATGCCGTTGAGCACCGGCATATTGAGGTCGGTCAGAATGGCGTGAACCGTATTGGCGGTCGCAACGTCATAACCCTCCTGGCCGTTGCCGGCCTCGAGCACGTCCAGCCCCGCGCCGGTCAGCGTCATGGCCACCATTTGGCGGATGGAGGCGCTGTCGTCGATCGTCAGAATGGTCTTGGTCATCGCTCAGTGTCCTGCTGGCTTGTCGGTTGGTCGGACCAGAAGGCGGCATGTTCCTGTCCGGGGGTGAGGAAGCCGGCGTCATTCAGCACGGCCTGCAGCGGCCCTCCCAACGGCGCGAGCATGGTCAAGTCCTTGCCGAGCGCGCGGGCGCTGACCCGGGCGGCGAGCAGGGATTGCACGGTGGTCACATCGGCCGCGGACAATGCCTGGGTGTCGATGGCGACGGCTGCATGGTTTTCAATGGTGTTGCGCAGGTTTGCGGCGACTTCGGTCGCGTTCTTGATGCCTGCATCGCCCGTCAATACGAGCATGTGTGTTCGTTCATCGGTCATGGGCATGACCGCACGCAAAATACTGAAGATGACATTCTGTCTCTCTACCGCGAAAGGGGGCCGGGAAATCGGTAGGCGAAAAGGACTGATACCGGTGCGGTGCTCGCTATGCTGTTTCTATTGCCAATCTGTCCGCCGTATTCCCATCCGGCTTGACACTAAACTTGCATTCTTCGCTTAACTGATGGTTACCGATCTCGTTGATATGGCAAATTATATTGTCTATCTAAAGTATTACTTCATATAGTATCGATTTTAAGCAATATGTATATTCTGTCTCGCAATGAATCACGCCGAGTCCTCGGGGCTCCCCGGAGAATCTATCCCGATCGATTCGAAATCGAGTTCCAATAACTCGGTCATCGATGCTTTTTGATTCACTTGGCTTGTCGCCAGCCGTTCGCGTGCAGGTTCGCGCACCCACCAGAAGGTGTCGGCCCATATACCAAGAGCGGTCGATTGAACGTTTTAGAAGCCGACGGCGTGCCTGGGCTCTTCGGGCTGCATAATGGCGCGTATGTCGGGCCATTTGGCGCGGAAGGCGGCGACGCATTGCGGGTCGAAGTGGCTGCCGCTGCAGCGGATGATTTCGGCATAGGCCTTATCGATGGGCCAGGCGGACTTATAGGGGCGCTCGGAACACAGGGCGTCAAAAACATCGGCGATGGCCACAATGCGCGCTTCGATTGGAATGTCGGTGCCAGATAGGCGGTCGGGATAGCCGGTCCCGTCCCATTTCTCGTGGTGGCTCTGCGTAATCAGTTCGGCGGTGCGGATCAGCTCGGACCCGCCGCGTTCCAGAATGCGTGCGCCGATAGTGACATGCTCGCGCATGATCGCCATTTCCTCATCGGTCAGCCGGCCCGGCTTGGAGAGAATGGCATCGGCGATGCCGATCTTGCCGATATCGTGCAGGGGCGCCGAGAGATAGATCATGCGGCAGCGCTCGGGTGGCAGGCCGATACCTTCGCCGATCATCTGACTGATCAGCGCCACACGCGAGACATGCTCGCCGGTACCGCCATCGCGATATTCGATAGCCCGCGCCAGCCGGTAAATGATCTCTTCTTCGCGCGCCAGCAGATGGGCGGTTGCCCGTTCCACTTCGCGGGCGAGCCATTGAGCGCGGTCGGCCAGCTCAACCTGCGCCTGGCGCAGCGCCAGAAGGTTGGACACGCGCGCCTGCAGTTCGATCGGATCGAAGGGCTTGTGCAAAAAGTCTGTTGCCCCGGCCTTGATGGCGTCGATGCGCACGGTCTTGTCGAGGTCAGAGGTCACCATGATTATGGGGACGCTGCGATAGGACGGTTGCGAGCGCAGCGCGGCGGTGAAGGCGACGCCGTCCATTTCGGGCATGATATGGTCGACGATGATAAGGTCGAACTGATAGTCTTGGCACTTGTCCAGTGCTTGGACTGGATTGAGACAAAGCTCAATCTCGCCCGTCACAGCTTCTTTGACGATGCTGCCGATCAGCGCGAGGCTGGAGCGGCTATCATCGACGATCAGCATTCGCATTGTCTTGCGGCCCCCGCCCGAATTGCGCCAACCATATGAGCGGCACGATTAGGTGAAGCTTAACAGGAATCGTGACGTGGCAATGGTTTGCTCTATTGGTTAGCAGTGTACTGACGCATTCAAGCAGATGGGCGAAAATGGTGGCGAGGCGGATCGCGGTAATTGGGGGCGGACCGGCCGGGTTGATGGCTGCTGAGCAGGCGGCGAAGCGAGGCGCGCGCGTCGTTGTTTTCGAGGCCATGCCCACCGTCGGGCGCAAATTGCTGATGGCCGGCAAGTCGGGCCTCAATATCACGCACGCCGAGGACAAGAGCGCGTTTGATGCGCGTTATGGCGGAGCCCAGGCCCAGTTGCAGGCCGCGCTCGATAGGTTCTCTGCGACCGAATTGCGCGCCTGGTGTGCGGAGCTGGGCGTCGAGACTTTTGTCGGATCGTCGGGGCGAGTGTTTCCCAGCGCCATGAAGGCGTCGCCTCTTCTGCGCGCCTGGCTCGCCCGCCTCGTGGTGCAGGGGGTGGAGATCCGCACACGGCACCGCTGGACCGGTTTCGCCACGGGGAGTGTCGTCTTTGACACGCCAGCGGGCCAAGTCGTCGAGCACTTTGATGCGGTGGTGCTTGCGCTGGGCGGCGCGAGCTGGCCCCGGCTGGGCTCAGACGCGACCTGGGTGCCCAATTTGGAACAGCGTGGCGTGGCGGTGTCTGCGTTTCGCCCGGCCAATTGCGGGTTTGAGGTGGACTGGTCCACGACGATGATCGAGCGTTTTGCCGGCCAGCCGGTCAAGGCGGTGGTCGCCCGCAGCAATGCCGGTACGGTTGCAGGCGAATTTGTCGTCACGCGCTGGGGCATTGAAGGCAGCCTGGTCTATGCGCATGCGGCGGCCTTGCGCGATGGGTTGGAACGAGATGGTGCCGCCAGTCTCGAACTGGATCTGGCTCCGGGACGAAGCATTGAACGCCTAACGCATGATCTCGCGCGGCAACCGGCCAAGGCCAGCCTTTCCAATCGGCTGCGCAAGGGCGCTGGGCTGGATGGGGCCAAGCTGGGCCTGCTGCGCGAATGTGTGCACAACATTGCAATCTTAACGCCCAATGCACTGGCAGCGGCTATCAAATCGGTGCGGCTTGACGTGCAGCGGCCGCGGCCAATCGCCGAGGCGATTTCGGCGGCTGGCGGCATTGCCTGGGACGGCGTGGATGAAAACTTCATGCTCAAGGCCTTGCCCGGCGTTTTCGTGGCTGGTGAGATGCTGGACTGGGAGGCGCCGACGGGCGGCTATCTGCTGACGGCGTGCTTCGCCACTGGCCGGGTAGCAGGTCAGGCGGCAGTGGAATTTGCAGGCAGGGGGGAAGCCGATGAATATGATCGATCTTGAGGGGCAGGTTGCGGTGGTCACGGGCGGGGCGCAGGGACTTGGCTTTGCCATTGCTCATAGACTGCTGGCCTCCGGTGCCAAGGTGAGCCTTTGGGATAGCAATACCGACTTGCTTGTAAAGGCGGTTGCCGCGCTCGGCGCAGGTGCGTCGCAGCAGAGCGTCGATGTCACCGATCTCCAAGCGCTTGAACGCGCCCATGCAGCGACGGAAGCCGAGGCCGGACCGGTGTCTATCCTGGTGCATTCGGCCGGCATCGCGGGGAACAACGCGACGCTGGACGAATATGATCCGGACGAATGGCGGCGGGTCATCGAAATCAATCTCAACGGCACCTTCTACGTCAATCGCGTGGTGGTGCCGGGAATGAAGGCGCGCAATTACGGGCGCATCGTCAATATCGCCTCGATTGCCGGCAAGGAGGGCAATCCGACCGCCTCGGCCTATTCGGCGGCCAAGGCTGGAGTGATCGGCCTGACCAAATCGCTAGGCAAGGAATTGGCCAGCCTCGATATTGCGGTCAACGCCATCACCCCGGCGACGGCCAAGACGCGGATTCTCGACAGCCTGACCGATGAGTTCATCACCTATATGCTCTCGCGTATTCCGCGTGGCCGTTTCCTCGAGGTAGAAGAGGCCGCTGGTATGGTCGCCTGGCTGGTGAGCCGCGAGAACAGCTTCACCACCGCCAGCGTCTTCGACCTTTCGGGGGGGCGGGCCACCTATTAG
>JBGTUK010000220.1:0-4476 GCA_041939225.1 Devosia sp. | reverse complement strand
CCGGCTATCTGCTGATCTATCGCATGGGCGATTTCTACGAGCTGTTCTTCGAGGACGCCGAAATCGCCAGCGCCGCGCTGGGCATCGTGCTGACCAAGCGCGGCAAGCACCTGGGCGAGGATATCCAGATGTGCGGCGTGCCCATTCACGCCGCCAATGACTATCTCAACAAGCTGATTCGGCTGGGCCATCGCGTCGCCATCTGCGAGCAGATGGAAGATCCGGCCGAGGCCAAGAAACGCGGTTCCAAATCCGTGGTGCGGCGCGATGTCGTACGCCTGGTGACCCCCGGCACGCTGACCGAGGATGATCATCTCGACGCGCGCTCCGCCAATTATCTGGCAGCCCTGGCCATGGTGCGCCATGGCGAAACCGATTTTGCCCTGGCCTGGGCCGATATTTCCACCGGCGAAACCTTTGTTTCCGACCTGGCTGCCGACCAGCTCGGCGACGAGATGGCGCGCATTGCCCCGGCCGAACTGCTGCTGACCGATGCGACCCGTGCCGTACTGGTCGAAAAGCACTTGTTTGCCCCGGCCTGGGGCGCGATTGCCTCCACCATCGCCCCCGAGCTGGCCGATAGCGAAGCGGCGATGCCGGTCCTGCGTAGCTGTTTCCCCTCTGATGCTTTCGATCCCAGCGCGCTGAGCCGGGCCGGCCGCGCGGCTCTCGGAGCGCTGGTTGGCTATGTCGGGGAAAGCCAGAAGGGCCGCAACGCCCCGCTGCGACCGCCGCTGACCGACGCGGCGCAGGCCAGCGTGGCGATCGATGCGGCCACCCGCTCCAGTCTTGAACTGCTGGTCACCCAGCGCGGCCAGGCCAAGGGCTCACTTCGCCAGGCCATTGACCTGACTGTGACGGCGCCCGGCGCGCGGCTGCTGGCAGCCCGGCTCGCCGCCCCTTTGCGCCGCGCTGATGCAATCAACCAGCGTCTCGAAGCGGTGACCCGCCTGGTGGAAGACACGCTGTTGCGCGCCCGTCTCCGACAGGATCTCAAAGCCGCACCAGATCTGGCCCGCGCCCTCTCGCGCCTGGCCCTGGAGCGCGGCGGCCCGCGCGATCTGGCCGCCATTGGCAGGGCTGTCGGCGCGGCGCTCGAACTGGCGCAGCATCTAAGCGAGCAAGCGCACCTGCCTTCCATTCTGGACCGTGTGGCACAAACCCTTGGCGCCGCGCCACAGAACCTCGCCAGTGAATTGGCGGCGGCGCTCGACGATGACTTGCCGCTTCTCAGCCGCGATGGCGGGTTTGTGCGCTCCGGCTATGACCCAAGGCTCGACGAGGAACGCGCGCTGGGCCGGGAGACCCGCGCCGTGGTGGCGGCGCTGCAGGCCCGGCTGATGGACGAGACCGATGTGCGGTCCTTAAAGATCAAGCACAATGGCGTGCTGGGCTATTTCGTCGAAGTGCCCGCCGCCCACGGACAGAAGCTGCTTGAGGCCCCGCACCGCGAGACCTTCATCCATCGCCAGACCCTGGCCAATGCCATGCGCTTTACCACCACCGAACTGGCCGACCTTGAAGGCCGGATTGCCCAGGCTCAGGGCGCGGCGCTGCAAATCGAACAGGCCATCTTCGCCCGCCTGCGCGACGAGACGCTGGCCGCAACCAGCCAGTTGCAGGGTCTCGCCGACGCGCTGGCCGAACTGGACGTCACCGCCGCTCTCGCAGAAGTGTCTGCCACCCGGGGTTATTGTCGGCCGATTGTCGACGACAGCCTTGCTTTCGCCATCTCTGGCGGGCGCCATCCGGTGGTGGAATTGATGGTGAAATCGGAAGGCCAGAGCTTTGTCGCCAATGATGCCGATCTCTCTGGCAGTGAAGAAACCGGCGGCGGGTCGCTCTGGCTGGTCACCGGTCCCAATATGGGTGGTAAATCGACCTTTCTGCGACAGAACGCATTGATCGCCGTGCTGGCGCAGATGGGCTGTTATGTGCCGGCCGAAAGCGCCCATATCGGTGTCGTCGACCGATTGTTCTCGCGTGTCGGCGCCTCCGATGACATCGCCCATGGCCGCTCCACCTTCATGGTGGAAATGGTCGAAACCGCCGCCATCCTCAATCGCGCCACCCGCAAGAGCTTGGTGGTGCTGGACGAGATTGGTCGCGGCACTGCCACCTTCGACGGGCTGTCTATCGCCTGGGCGGCGGTCGAGGCGCTGCACGAAACGACCGGGTGCCGGGCGTTGTTCGCGACCCATTTCCACGAATTGACTTCCCTGGCAAAAACCCTCTCCCGCGTCGCCAATGTCACCATGAAGGTGCGCGAATGGGAGGGCGAAGTGGTGTTTCTACATGAAGTCGGTCCCGGCGCCGCCGATCGCTCCTATGGCATCCAGGTGGCGCGCCTGGCCGGTCTGCCGGCACCGGTCATCGCGCGCGCCAGGCAGGTGCTCGACGTGCTCGAACAACGCTCGGCCGGCACCGCCTCTTCCAGCCAGAAAGCCAGCGTGCTAGACGATTTGCCGCTCTTTGCCCATCAGCCGCCCCCGGCTCCAAAGGGCAAGGATCCCGTTCACGAAGCGCTCGATGCCGTCCGCCCCGACGAAATGACACCGCGCCAGGCCATTGATGCGCTCTATCAATTGAAGAAACTCCGCGATGACGCTAGCCGAAGCTGAGGCCAGACCCAAAAAGGCACAGTTCGCGCTGAAAACCGCCAATGCGCTGGTGGCCGAGTTCGATGCGCTGTTGGGCGACGAACCGGCCCGCTCGCCCAAGGCCCGCATGGCGATCCTGGCCCATATCCGGCAGACCCTGGCCGATGCGCGCAAAAGCGCTGAGGCGGAGCTGCTGGCCAACAACAAGGGCACGCGTTGCGCCCAGAACCTGTCCGCGGCGCAGGACGAAATCATCATCGCCGTGCACCGCTTTGCCACCACGCGGGTTTATCCGGTCGACAACCCGTCCGGCGCCGAAGCTATCGCGCTCTCCGCCGTTGGCGGCTATGGCCGCGGCACCCTGGCCCCCGGTTCGGACATCGATCTGCTCTTTATTCTGCCCTACAAGCAAACTCCCTGGGGCGAACAGGTCACCGAATATATCCTCTACATGCTCTGGGATCTGGGGCAGAAGGTCGGCCACGCCGTCCGTTCGGTGGATGAATGCATCCGCATGGCCCGCGCCGACATGACTGTGCGCACGGCCACCTTGGAAGCCCGTTTCCTCACCGGGGACAAGGGGCTCTACGATCAGCTCACCCATCGCTTTGAAACCGAGATCATGCCCAGAACGGGCCCGGAATTCATCGCCGCCAAGATGGCCGAGCGGGACGAGCGCCACAAGCAGATGGGCAATACCCGCTATGTGGTCGAGCCCAATATCAAGGACGGCAAAGGGGGCCTGCGCGACCTCAATACGCTGTTCTGGATCGGGAAATATTTTTATCAGGTCAAGACCAGCCATGAGCTGGTCGGCAAGGGCGTCCTTTCAGCCGCCGAATATCGACTGTTCAACCGGGCTGAGGATTTCCTCTGGGCGGTGCGCTGCCATCTGCATTTCGTCACCGGCCGGGCCGATGAAAAGCTCAGCTTCGACATGCAGCCCGAACTGGCCCAACGCATGGGCTATGAGCAGCGCCTGGGCATGCTGGGCGTCGAGCGCTTCATGAAGCGCTATTTCCTGGTTGCCAAAGATGTCGGTGACCTGACCCGCATCATTTGCGCCGGTCTCGAATTCCACCACGCCAAGGATCTGGATCTGGTTGGGCGCGTCCTGGCGCCGTTCCGCTCCGGCAAGTCGAAAATCAAGGGCGAAACCGCCTTCATCGTCGATACCGGGCGCCTCAATATTGCCGGGCCGGACGTTTTCGAGAAGGCCCCGGTCAATCTCATCCGCGCCTTCATGGTGGCTGGCCGCGAGGAACTGCTGTTCCACCCCGACGCCATCATGCACATCCGCAATAGCCTGCGGCTGATCGACAAGACCCTGCGCGCCGACCCCAAGGCCAATGCGCATTTTCTGACCATTCTGACCAGTGCCAACTATGTCGAGCGCATCCTGCGCCAGATCCCCGAGCAGCGGCAGGCGATGCTGTTCTCGGCGACCATGCCGGACCCGATCATCACGCTGGCCCGCACCTTCATGAACCAGCCCACGCACATCCGGGCGGAGTCGGCGCAGTCGTCACAGACGCACGACACCACCGAGCAGTTCATCTACCGCGCCCACGCGCTGGACAAGGTCGAACTGGTCAGCCGCCTGCAGGCCCGAATCGATGCAGGGGAGAACCGGGCGCGCCGCATACTGGCGCGTGTTCGGCTGCATCAGGGCAAGACCGAGGTGGCTTTGGCCGAGTACAGGCAGAAAGCGGAAGAGGCGAAGCAGCATGCACTGGCAACTGAGCGTGCGCTTGCAAAGGAGGAGAACCAGCGGGCTCGGCGCCAAATCCAGCTCGTAGTGCAATCGGACGCAACACGGCAGCTGCAATAGGATACTCGGCGCAGATATTAAGTCAGAGCAACCCAGATGCCATCA
>JBGTUK010000219.1:0-4520 GCA_041939225.1 Devosia sp. | reverse complement strand
CTTCCATCCGCCGCGCGACTTTTCGCCTGCGCTGACCCATTTCGTGCACAAATGGGGGTTCTCCAATTCGGGCTGGACCGCCATGACGGCCGCGATTTTCAATCTCGGCGTCAAGGGGCTAGTTACGGTTCGTAATCCGGGCAAGACGCTGACGGTGTCCGTGACCGGCAAGCAGCCAGACCACAAACTGCCCGTCGGTGAACAGATTCTGTTCTCCTATTTTGAAGGCAAGGGCGCCGTCACCTTCAACAAGGCCAATGGCAAGGATCTGGGCACCAAGCGCACCGAGTTCACCAGCGCCATCGGAAGCGAAAACCGCAAGATCTGGTTCAACCACAATTGGGGCTATGCAGGGTTCGGTTACCTGCTTGCCTCGGCCTTGATCGTAGCGATGGTGGTGTTTGATGTGCTCGAGCCAATCTGGCTGTTCATCGCCGTCTTTGCGGGAATTTTCGTTGGCGTGATTGGGAGCGTGATTTTCGGGGCCATCAAGTCCGGCGGGGCCGTCAGGCGCTTCATAACGCTAGTGTTCGTGGCGGTTTTTGCGTTCAATTTTGCTGGTGGGGCGCTGGGAACCTTCACCAGCTTCTCCATCAACTCTGCCGCATTGGCGGCCGCCTCCATGGTGCTGATTTGTGTTGTCTTCACAGTCTTGCTGCGGGCCCCGACCGTGCAGGGGCGGAAGCTCATGGACCAGATCGACGGGCTCAAGCTCTATCTTGAAACCGCCGAGAAAAACCGGCTCAACATTGTCGATGAGCCACCCATGACCATCGAACGCTTCGAGCGGCTTTTGCCCTATGCGATTGCGTTGGAAGTTGAAAAGCCATGGTCGGAGCATTTCGAGGCTGAGCTGGCTCGTAATGCGGTTGCCGATGCGGAGCAGGGCACCTATTCGCCGCACTGGTATTCGGGCCGCCGTTCCTTCAATTCGGGAAACATCGCCAAGGCCGTGTCGGGCGCATCGGCCGGCATGGCCGCTGCCATGGTCGCGGCCCAGCCCGTCCAGGCCAGCTCGTCCGGTTCCAGCGGTGGCGGTTTTTCCGGCGGTGGCGGGGGTGGCGGCGGCGGCGGCGGCTGGTAGACAACGCACCGCCCCCACGCTAAGCACGCACACGCCTTCAAACACCGGTTGCCTTCCATGCCCGAACTGCTGCTCGAACTGTTCTCAGAAGAAATTCCCGCCCGCTTTCAGCGCCGCGCGGCCGAGGACCTCAAGAAAGCCGTGACCAACGCTCTGGTCGATGTGGGTCTGGTCTATGATGGTGCGAAGGCCTTCGTCACCCCGCGCCGTTTGGCGCTGTCCGTTTCTGGCCTCCCAGCTCGCTCGCCCGATACGCGCGAGGAAAGGAAGGGTCCCAAGGTTGGGGCACCCCAGCCTGCAATTGATGGTTTTCTGCGTTCGGCAGGCCTCAGCTCCATCGAGCAGGCCAAGGTGGAAAGCGACCCGAAAAAAGGCGAGTTCTATGTCGCTGTGATCGAGAAGCCCGGCGCCGACGCCGTTGATCTGCTTTCAACCATCCTGCCCAAGGTGATGACCGATTTTGGCTGGGCCAAATCAATGCGCTGGGGCTCGAGCAGCTTCAACTGGGTGCGTCCGCTGCGGGCCATCACGGCCACCTTCGGCACCGAAAATGACGAGCCCATCGTCGTCCCCTTCTCGGCGGCGGGCCTGGGGGCCGGCCAGACCACATTCGGCCACCGCTTCCTCGCGCCCGACGCCATCCGCGTCAAGCGGTTCGAGGACTATCAGATCGCGCTGGAACGGGCCAAGGTCGTGCTCGACATTGATCGCCGCAAGGACATCATCCGCACCGACGCCGACAACCTCGCCTTCGCACAGGGCCTTTCCGTGATCCATGACGAAGGCCTGCTCGAAGAAGTGGCCGGGCTGGTTGAATGGCCCAATGTGATGATGGGCTCGTTCGATCCCGAATTCCTCAAGCTGCCCGAAGAAGTCATCATCGCCACAATTCGCGCCAATCAGAAGTGCTTCTGCCTGCGCGATGCCTCTGGCAGGCTGGCGCCCAATTTCATCATCACCGCCAATACCATCCCCGCCGATGGCGGTGCCGTAGTGATCGCTGGCAATGAGCGCGTTATCCGCGCTCGCCTGTCGGACGCGGCCTTCTTCTATCAGGGCGATCTGGCCATTCCGCTCGAGCACGGCCTGCCCAAACTGGAAGACATGGTGTTCCACGCCAAGCTGGGCAGCCAGTTCGCCATGGTCGAGCGCCTCGTGCATCTGGCGGCGCAGATCGCCCCCAAGGTCGGCGCAGATGTTGATCTCACCAAGCGGGCTGCGATGCTCGCCAAGGCCGATCTGGTGACCGGCATGGTTGGCGAATTCCCTGAATTACAGGGGCTGATGGGTCGCTACTATGCGACCGCCCAAAATGAGCCGGCCGCGATCGCCACTGCCATCGAGATGCACTACAAGCCGCTCGGCCCAACAGACCGCGTGCCGACAGAGCCGGTCTCTATTGCGGTGGCGCTAGCCGATAAGCTCAACGTACTCACCGGTTTCTGGTCGATCGATGAAAAGCCGACCGGCTCGCGCGATCCGTTCGCATTGCGCCGCGCCGCCCTCGGGATCATCCGCATCATCACCGAAAACGGGCTGAAATTCCCGCTCGAGGTCGAGCCGGATTTGCTGGGCTTCTTCCACGACCGCCTGAAGGTGTCGCTGCGCGACGCCGGCGCCCGTCACGACTTGCTCGACGCCGTTATCTCAGCCGATAGTGACGACATCCTGCAGATCACCCAGCGTGTCGAGGCTCTTTCTACCCTGCTCGCCACCGATGACGGTGCCAACCTGTTGGCTGGCTACCGGCGCGCCGCCAACATCCTGGCCGCCGAGGAAAAGACAGACGGCAAGGCCTATGCCGGTGCGGTCGATCAGGCTGCACTCAAGCTGCCCGAGGAGACAGCTCTGGCGTCTGCCGTAAATGCCGTGAACGGCGCAGTTTCTGCGCTGGTGGCCGAGGACGATTACAAAGGCGCTATGGCCGAGCTTGCCACGCTGCGAGGCCCGGTGGACGCGTTCTTCACTGCAGTTCTGGTCAATGATGAGGACGCTGCAGTTCGTTCCAATCGCCTAAACCTGCTGGCCCGCTTGCGCGACACCATGCATCTGGTCGCCGATTTCGCCAAGGTCTCTGGCTAGACCAAGGGAACCGGACGAGGGCCGTCCGGTTCATCTGTCTCCAAGCCACGATAACGCACAGGTCAGTCATGTCGGTCGGTCTTCTCGCTTTCCTCGATGACATCGCTGGCCTGGTCAAGGTCGCTGCGGCCTCCCTGGACGACATCGCCGGACAGGCCGCCAAGGCCAGCGCCAAGGCTGCCGGGGCCGTCATCGACGACGCGGCGGTGACCCCAAGCTATATCAAAGGGTTCAAGGCGGAGCGGGAACTGCCAATTGTCGGCTGTATCGCCCGGGGGTCGGTCAAGAACAAGCTGATCTTCCTGTTGCCGGCCGCCTTGCTGCTCTCGGTCTTCCTACCCTGGTTGATCACCCCGCTGCTGATGATCGGCGGGGCCTATCTCTGTTATGAGGGCGCAGAGAAGGTGTTTCACCTCTTTGCGCCGCATGAAGCGGAAAAGCACGAGGCCTTGATAGAGCACACCGCCATATCGCCAGCCACCCTTGAAGAACGGAAGATCGCCGGCGCGATCAAGACCGATTTTATTCTCTCGGCCGAGATCATGACCATCATCCTCTCGGCGATCGAAGTGGACGATTTCTGGAGCCGTGCCGCCATTCTGGCCCTGGCCGGCGTGGGCATAACGGTAGTGGTCTATGGTGCGGTGGCCCTGATCATCAAGGCGGACGATGTGGGGCTGTGGCTCGCCAGATCCGCGCGAACCGGCTTTGGTCGGGCGACCGGACGCGGCATCGTGATCGCCATGCCGGTTTTCATGCAGGCGCTTAGCCTGATCGGGACCGCCGCCATGACCTGGGTCGGCGGGTCCATCATCGCTCATGGCCTTTATGAATTCGGCATCTCTGGTCCCGAACATATCATCGAAGCCGCTGCCCATTGGGCAGAAGGCGCATTCCCTGCCATTGCCGGCCTTGCTGGCTGGCTGGCCACGGCATTTGTGGATTTCATCATCGGCCTTGCCCTTGGCGCCCTGCTTATTCCGGTGGTGGGCTACGCCATCAGCCCGGTCTGGGCGGCAATCAAGAAAATGCTGCCCAAGAGGACTAGAACGGCGGCGTAAAGCTTTCCGTTTTCTTCTTTTTGAACGGTGCCATGCCTTCACGGGCCAATTCGTCCGCGCGTTCGTTCAATTCGTCCCCGGCATGTCCCTTGACCCAGTGCCAGGAAATTTCGTGGCGCTTGGTGGCCTCATCGAGTGCCTGCCATAGCTCGACATTCTTGACCGGCTTCTTGTCTGCCGTGCGCCAGCCATTGCGCTTCCAGCCGTGAATCCAGCTCTGCACGCCGTTCTTGACATATTGACTGTCGGTATGGAGATCGACATGACACGGCCGGCTCAGCGCGTTGAGCGCC
>JBGTUK010000218.1:0-4535 GCA_041939225.1 Devosia sp. | reverse complement strand
CTTCCAGATCACCAAGGTCGGCAAGGTCGCTGGCTGTCAGGTCACCGAAGGCATCGTGGAACGCGGCGCCGGCGTGCGTCTGCTACGCGACGACGTGGTGATCCACGAAGGCAAGCTCAAGACGCTCAAGCGCTTCAAGGATGAGGTCAAGGACGTCCAGACCGGCCAGGAATGCGGCATGGCCTTCGAAAACTACGAGGACATCCGCCAGGGCGACGTCATCGAATGCTTCCGCGTCGAGACCGTGCAGCGCACGCTGTAAGGTTTTGGCCATCGAGAAGTTTAAAGGGCGCGGAGCAATCCGCGCCCTTTTTTGTCTCCCCGTGGCTGCGGGCGAGAATTTCAGTTTTTTCGTCTGGCCATGTCGGAATCGCACTCTGGCTTCCGTTCTAGGGACCGATCACCAACCTGATCGAGACCTGGAATGCTTTTGACCATAACAACGCTTTTCGCACTGCTCCTTCTCCCCGTCTGGCTCACCTTGTTCATGCAGGTTTCCGCCCGCCGGTCCGTCGTTAGGCAGTCCTTTGGAGATGGCGGCGATATGGTGCTGCTGCAGCGCATCCGTCAGCATGGAAATTTCGTGGAATGGGTGCCGCTGGTACTTCTTCTCATGCTGCTGGCGGAACTGCAGGGCTTGAGCGACGCCTGGCTCTACAGCGCTGGGGCGCTGCTGCTGCTGGGACGCCTCGCTCATCCATTCGGCCTTGAGCAGGGCAATGCGGGCCATCCCCTGCGCTATCTCGGCAATGGCTCCAATCTGCTGGCCACAGCAATCCTCGCGCTTGGCCTCATAGTCCTGCTGAGCGGGGCTTTGGCTTCAAATCTGGGCTGAACCAACTCAACGAAAGGGAATGACGATGCAATACATGCTCTTGATCTATAATGATCCGAGCCAGGAACCGAGCTATGGCACGCCGGAATTTGAACGGATGATGGCCGCCTATTTTGCCGCCAACGAGAAAATGCAGGCCGATGGGGTGCTGCGTGGCGGCGAGGCTATGCAAGGCATAGAGACGGCAACCACACTGCGGCGGCGCAACGGCAAAACCGAAACCATGGACGGGCCGTTCGCTGAGACGCGTGAATATCTGGGGGGCTATTATGTGGTTGAAGTGGCCGATCTCGATGCCGCCCTGCGCTATGCCGAACTCTTGCCATCGGCCGAGTTTGGCACCATCGAAGTCCGTCCAATGATGGCATACGATCCGGTCAACCGATGACATGACAGACACCGCCCCCGATTTCACGGACGTTTCTGATCTGCTGCAGGTTCTGATGCGCAACGACCGGGGGCGGCTGATTGCGGCGCTCATCGCCAGGCTGGGCAATTTTCAACTGGCCGAGGATGCCTTGCAGGACGCAATGGCTTCCGCCCTGCAGCACTGGTCCCGCAATGGTCCGCCATCGGCTCCTCATGGATGGCTATTGCGCGCCGCATACCGCAAGGCGGTTGATCGGTTGCGCAAGGATAGCTCGGAAGCCCGCAAAATTTCCAACTTGCGGCCACTGCTTGACGACTGGGCCGAGATCGAGCGTGACGACATCGCCGATGAAAGACTGCGGCTTATCTTCACCTGTTGCCATCCCGCGCTAGAGCAAAAGTCCCAAATGGCTTTGACCTTGCGCACCATTTGCGGCCTGACCACCCGGGAAATAGCTGCCCTGTTTCTCGATAGCGAAGCGGCGATGGGACAACGGATTACCCGTGCAAAGACCAAAATTGCCAAAGCCGGCATAGCCTATGCGGTCCCTGATGCGGCCGAATGGCCCCAGCGGGTGCAGTCGGTACTGGCAGTCATCTATCTCGTCTTCACGGCTGATTACGTGTCCAGCGAGACGGCCACGCGGGATCTGGCGGACGAGGCGTTGTTCCTGGCCCGCATGCTCAACCAGTTGCGTCCTGCCGATGCCGAGATTGAGGGCTGCCTGGCACTGATCTCCATAACGCGTGCGCGGCGCGACGCCAGGGTTGGCGAAGCTGGCATCACCGTGCCGCTTGATACGCAGGACCGCCGCCTTTGGGACATGGACCTTGCAAATGCCGGCCAGGAATTGCTGGACCGCGCCCTGGCCAGGAACATGCCGGGTCCCTATCAGATCAAGGCCGCGATCGCGGCCCTGCATGCCCGCGACAATCCACCTGACTGGCGGCAGATCGTCTTGCTCTATGACAGTCTCCTGCGTTTCGAACCCACCGCCATAGTGCGCCTCCATCGGGCAGTGGCGCTGGCAGAAGCGGGTTGGTTGGCCGGTGCGATTGAAGCGCTCGTCTGGCTGGAACCGGATTTGCGGGAGTATCAGCCATATTATGCCGCCAAGGCGGCTCTGCTGGCGCGTGATGACCAGGTTGAGGCGGCTGCTACGGCCTACCGGCAGGCCATTGCCATGACGACGAATCCGGCCGACGCGGCATTCTTGTCGCACCGGCTGCGCAGCCTGGATACCCAATAGCCACCTTCAATGATTGAGAAAGGCCCGCCTCTTGTGAGGCGGGCCTTGGTGTTGCCGGAAGCGGGTGACTACGGTGGGGGTCCGCCGCCGGCAATTTCTGCATCCAGCCCGGAGGCTGGTGGGAAATCTTATCCGACCACCGGCGTAAAGTCCGGCGTTGCCACGAGGCTCCCTGCCGGCGCATTGATCACCGTCACGCGGGCGCCAACCGGCACGCGGGCATAGAGATCGATGATGTCCTGGTTCATCAGGCGAATGCAGCCGGAAGACACATTGGTGCCGATGGTATAGGGCTCGGTGGTGCCGTGGATGCGGAACAGGGTGTCACGGCCGTTCTTGTAGAGATAGAGTGCGCGCGGGCCCAGCGGGTTTTCCGGACCCGGCTCCATGCCTCCGGCATAGGGACCATAGCGCTCCGGCTCGCGCGCGATCATGGATTTGGTCGGCGTCCAGCGCGGCCAGGCTGCCTTGCGGCCAATCGTGGCCTCGCCGCGGAACACCAGGGCCTCGTCCTTGCCCACGCCGATGCCGTAGCGCAGGGCGCGGTTATTTTCCATCACGAGATAAAGGTAGTGCGCCGGGGTATCCACCACCAGCGTGCCGGGCCGCTCGGAGGTGAAATAGGGCACTTCCTGGCGCCACCACTTGGGGTCGACGCGGCGCAGATCCATGCCTGCAACCATATAGGGCTCGCCCGTCACGGGGCCATACATGCGTTGATAATAGGGATCGATCACCGGTTCCTGCACCACAGGCTGGCGGGTGGTGGAACAGGCCGAAAGGGCAGTGGCGGAAAGGCCAAGCAGAAACAGGCGGCGGGAAATCAAAACAACAACCTCGGGGCACACGGGGATAAGCGGACGTGATGCACGTCACGCTTATGAGTATCGCTTGATGGCCTTAACGTGGCGCCAATACGGCGGTTCCTCGCCGCAATGTGATGGGACCGCCAATGTTGCACGAATGCCACGCCAGCTTAGGGTGCCACTTCCCCAATAATCCTGGCCAGCGCTGGTCCTGCCGAGGCGGCCTCATGGTCGACTCCCGCAAGGCGCCGAATTTCGGCTTTGGGCAATAGGTTTTTGTAACGCTCAGGGTGATCGGCCGGTATCACGTCGTCAGCCTCGCCCTGAACAAAGACGAGACGCGGCAGGCCAGCGAGTTATTCGGCATCCTGCGCGGACAGCGCAAAACTCTCAACCTCCCAGTCTGGCGCGCCCCAAAAGGGACTGCCCAAAGTTACCACGCCCATTAGCCGCTCCGGTATCCCGAATTGTGCCAGCGTCTGCAGGATGATCGAGCCGCCCAGCGAATGGCCCGCCAGGATCATTTCGTCATCCACGCCGGATATGGCGGCCCGGCAGTGCGCGATCCATCCTGCTGCCATGGGGTTATCCGGGTCGGGCATTTGCGGCGCCAGCAGTTCTGTCCCGGGTGGCAGGCTCGCTCTGAGGCCCGCTAGTAGTGCCGAACTGCCTGCACCGTCGCCTTGCGGCCCGGCACTGTGAACAAAAAGCACTGTAGGCATCGCAATCTCCTTGCTGGTTATGGGGCCCTGACAAAAGCATCTCATCTCGCGCGGTCCGGCCGGATGTGTCGCCACAGCCCGTTGTCCAAGGGCGACGAGCCGGCGCGACCGTGTTCGACATGACCGCGCCGACGCTGAGCCAAAAGAAAAGGCCGGGCGAGATGCCCGGCCTTCTCAATTCTCGCTTGCTGGATGGCGTGGCCTACTCGGCCGCGTCTTCCTTGGCAATTTCCTTGCCAGTTTCCTGGTCGACGACCTTCATCGACAAGCGCACCTTGCCGCGCTCGTCAAAGCCGAGCAGCTTGACCCAGACCTTGTCGCCTTCCTTGACCACATCGGTGGTCTTGGCCACGCGCTGGTCGGCCAGCTGGGAGATGTGCACCAGGCCGTCCTTGGCGCCGAAGAAGTTCACAAAGGCGCCGAAATCAGCGGTCTTGACGACCGTACCCTGATAGATGGCGTTGACTTCGGGCTCATCGGTGATCGACTTGATCCACTTGATGGCGGCTTCGATCTGCGAACCGTCCGAGGACGAAACCTTTACGGTGCCGTC
>JBGTUK010000217.1:0-4535 GCA_041939225.1 Devosia sp. | reverse complement strand
TTGGCGACGGCAAGTGAAACACCGAGGATAGCGTTGGCGCCCAGTTTGCCCTTGTTGGCGGTGCCGTCCAGATCGATCATGGCCTGGTCAACGGCGAGCTGGTCCAGTGCGTCCATGCCCTGGATTTCATCGGCGATGGTCGTGTTGACGTTCTCGACGGCCTGGGTCACGCCCTTGCCCATGTAGAGCGAGCCGCCGTCGCGCAGTTCCACGGCTTCATGGGCGCCAGTCGAGGCGCCAGAAGGGACGGCGGCGCGACCGAAGCTGCCATCGTCCAGCACCACATCGACTTCAACGGTCGGGTTGCCGCGGCTATCGAAAATCTGGCGGCCATTGACGTGGATGATTGAAGACATGCGTGCCCTTCCCGGAATGCTTCTTGGGTTTGAGTGACTGTCTAGACGGGCCTTGTGACAGTGAAAAGAGGGAACGCGCAAAAAAGGCGCTGTTCGCGCCAGCTAGACCGCAAGTTTCCCGTTGCTCATCAGCCAGGACACGGATTCCTGCACCGCGGCCAGAGACGCGTACTGAGGCGCGTAGCCCAGTAGGCGGCGGCCTTTTTCGATGCTGGCATTGGGACTGCGCGCTATGTGTTCCCAAGTGGCGGCGGCATTTTCTGGGGTCTGCATAGCTTTCCAGTCTTCCCAGGAATGGAAGCTTAGTGCTGGTTTCTTGCCAAACCAGCGGTACATGGCTTCGGCGTATCCTCGAAGCGTGACGGCGGCTGGCGAAACCGCATGGAAGGCTTCTCCGACCGACACGCTCCAATTGTCCATGGCTTGCATGAGAAGTATCGCTATGTCGTCGGCGTGAATGTGATGCACCGTTTCCATGCCAAAATTGGGCAAGGCGAGGGTTTCGCCGCGGGCAATGGTTTGGAAGGCAGCATTGTCGAAGTGCCCGGCGGGATTGAGCGGCGACCACCCCTGCCCCACGATGTGGCCGGGATGGAGAATGGTCACGGGGAAGCCGTCGCGCCGCGCAAGGCCGAGCAGATAGTCCTCGATTGCTGCCTTCTGTACGCCGTATTCGCCGAAGGGACGCTTGGTGACGTCTTCTGGTGTGGGCACAACTTCTGAAAAGCCGTGTGTCCAGATCGTGCCGATATGGAGGAAATGGCGCACCTTGCCGGTGAGGGCTTCGGCGAGGTGCCGAGCGCTGTCCAGGGTGAAGCAGATATTGTCGATGACGATATCGCCCTTGAGGTCGGCAATGGCCCGGCCGAAATCTCCGCTCGTCTCGGCGGCGGCGCGGTCGATTGTGACCCGCTCCACATGGTTCCAGACAGTGTCCGGGAGGTAGGGTTGCGCCGCACCGCGCGACACCGCCACCACGTCATGGCCCGCGCGCACCAGGCGGGGCACCAGATAGGTGCCGATATGACCTGTGGCACCGATAACAACAACACGCGCCATTTGGATCCTCCCGCTGGTCTAGATGTCGCTCCTGTCCTAACATGTCAGTGCGAACTGTCCAGTTTGCGGTTCCCATAGGAGAAGACATTGACCACCCCCCTCGTGAAGCAGGTCGCGCATACCTGTATTTTTGCCCGTGACCTCGACGCCGTCGAGGCGTTCTACCGTGACGCGATGGGCGTCGCGCCCAAGTTTGATTTCAAGCGTGGCGAAGAACGCATCGGCTTTTATCTCGACTTCGGCAACCGCACCTTTGTCGAGGTGTTCAAGAAGGGCGAGAGCCGGTTCGAGGAATCCAACCAGATCAACCACATCTGCTTTGAGACCGACGATATCGATGGGTTCATGGCCAACGCGAAGGCCAAGGGCCTCGCAGTGACCGACAAGAAGCTGGGCGTCGACCACACCTGGCAATGCTGGTTAGCGGACCCAAGCGGGGTGAAGATAGAGATTTTTCAGTACACGGCCGACAGCATGCAGTTCGGGTCGGACGGCGCAGTTTGCCAGGTGGACTGGTAGCAGAAGCTCAATCCCGGACGAAGCGGCGCAGAAAGCCGCGGGCCAGACCCCGTTGCGCGATGTTCTCGAACATTTCGTCTGCGCCTTCAGGATCGAGCACTTCGTTCTCGGCCAGCCACTGTTCCAGATCATTGAGTTCGGGTGGCTGGTATGGACGTAAAGTGCGCCCCGTCTTGGGCGTCAGGTCCTCAATCGTCTTGATCAAGGAGCCAGTCTTGGCAAGGCTGGCTTCTACCGCGTCGGGCGTGGTCACCAGGTGTTCGGCAATCAGGTCATTGCGGATCCAGGCGATACGTTCGCGAATGGCCAGATCGTTCTCGGGCGCCACAAGCACGAGGTCGCATTCGGTATCGAGCCGGAGGGACCGGTTGTTGATGTTGGACGAGCCGACCTTGAGAATGGTGTCGTCAGCAACCAGGGTTTTGGCATGGGCATAGATGGGATCGCCCGCAGAATCATAGGGGTGAAAGAGTCTGAATCGATCATGGCGGTCGGCTCGCTTGAGCCAGGCGTAGAGCCGGGCGCGCGCTGTATCCATGGCGACCGGCTCAAGCCAACCCTGCGCACTTTCCGGGTTGATGACCACAATTTCCGGCCCATCTGGTTCGCTCAGGCGCTTGGCTAGAGCGCTTACAATAGCGCGCGAGGCGAAATACTGGCTCTCAATGTAAAGGAACTTGCGAACAGCGGCGATCTGATCAAGCCAAAGTCGCTCCGCTTCAAGAACGGCAGGCCGCTTATCCAGCTCTGGAGCAGAACGGGCGATGCCGACCTCAACCTCCTCAAATTGCACTGGCAACTCATCCGGCCAATGGGTGTGCTTGCACTCCAACTGCGCCATTTCAGGTTTGCCCTCGGCGAGGGTCCATCGCTCGCGTACCAATCGAGCGATGCAGTCGACGATCGGGCCGGTGGAGGCCGTGGTAACATCGTGCCAGGGCTTGTAACGGCGGTGCGTAAAGGGGCGCCGGCGGCGCTCATCATCATGGCGATGCTCGCGGGTATCCCAGCGATCTCCGGTCATGTCGATGCCGCCAACGAAAGCAAGACCATCGTCTACCAGCATTATCTTCTGATGGTGTGATGCGCCGACAGGGTGAACATTGTCGAACTTGACGTGGATCCGGGGATGAAGCGCCCATTGGACGACGCGCAATAGCGTCGTTCCCCGCTTGATCGTTTTGAATATGCCAAAATCCCACTGAAGGATGAATATCTCCAGATCAGGAGATTGCTCTACCAGCCACAGAATGAACCGACCCAATTCGGTCGGTGCCGCATCGCTTTCTGTCTCGTGCAGGCCGATGCGCGTGTCAAAATCCCAGCCTATCAGCGAGATACGCTGTCGAGCCTTGAGCATCGCGGATCTGGCGTGTCGAAAATAGTTCTCCGCGTCCACGATCACGGATAACCGGGTCGCCGTGTCGACGCCCATGCAATTGTGCTCAGGGACCAGTTCGAGGCCAGCCACGTGACGCTCCAGATCGGGACTGCATCTGCTTGATAACGGACCTCCGGGCAAAAGTTTCCATTCCCGGGCCGCCCGATTTAGCTCGCGCTTTATGCTAGCGGTCGATCTTGTGCGCTTCGGCCTGCTTCTGAGCGCGTGCCTTTTCTTTTTTGTCCTGCAGCTTTTCAGCCTTTGTGCGGCCGAATTTGATGCGGTTGGCTTCGGCAACAGCTTCCTTGTCAGAACGCGCCTTGGCCTTGCGAGCCTTGGAGAGGGAAAGAATGTCGGCCATGAGCGTAGTCCCGGTGCCTCAGCGAATGCCTAGGTAATAACGGGTATAGGTAACGAACCTCTTGCGCATCTGCCGACAGCATCTGCGAAGCGAGAGCTGTGGGGAGGCGGTGGCAAGGCACAAGTGCTGCACGATCCACCGCTCGCCTTTGTCAGACCAACCGGCTCTGTTCCATCGCGGCCGCGATGAAGCTGGTGAATAGCGGGTGCGGCTCGAATGGCTTGGATTTCAGTTCGGGATGGAACTGCACACCAATGAACCAGGGATGGTCGGTGCGTTCGACGATTTCCGGCAGCTTGCCATCTGGTGATACACCGGAGAACAGCAGGCCATTGGCTTCGAGGCGCTTGCGATAGTCCATATTCACCTCATAGCGGTGACGATGGCGCTCGGAAATGCGGGTCGAGCCATAGATGTCGGCAACGCGGGAGCCGCGGGTGAGTTGGGCCGGATAGGCTCCAAGGCGAAGTGTACCGCCCAGATCGCCTTCGGCGGCGCGGACTTCCTTTTCGTTGCCCTTCACCCATTCGGTCATCATGCCCACGATCGGCTCCTTGGTGGGGCCGAATTCGGTGGAGGAGGCATTCTTGATGCCGGCTGTGTTCCGCGCGGCCTCAATGCAGGCCATCTGCATGCCGAAACAGATGCCGAAATATGGCACGTCCTTGATGCGGGCGAAGCGAGCGGCCTCGATCTTGCCAGCAGCACCGCGTTCGCCGAAGCCACCGGGGACCATGATGCCATGCACGTGCTCGAGATAGGGCGCCGGATCGTCGCGCTCGAAGACTTCCGAATCGATCCACTGCAGGTTGACCTTCACCTTGTTGGCGATGCCGCCATGGGTGAGCGCTTCGGAAAG
>JBGTUK010000216.1:0-4546 GCA_041939225.1 Devosia sp. | reverse complement strand
GTGGCGGAAGGTGTTCTGGTTGAGCCGTAGGAGATCTGCCGCTTCCCGCATCGCGAAGCGGCGGAGACCCTTCTGGGCATCCGGTGGAAAAGTCTCCTGAGCATGTTCTCGCAACCGGCTACCAAGCCGCTTGGACATGACATCGAATCTTTGAGAGGCTCGTATCCCACTCATCACTGCCCTCAAGTCTTTATTGTTTTGTAGACCTTAACAGTTTTGGTGAGTAAATCCAGCCCAAACCGTTGAACGGCGTATGCGCGTTGAAGGGGCTGATTTCTGACGAGAGAAAACCGTTAAGTATCAGTGCGTTGGGTGGCCTTGTTCGCAGCGTACTTCAACAGCTCGTGGGTCGTGGCGTCGTGGCCACAACATGTATTGTGGACGCCTACGGACTGCAGATCATAAGAATCGCATGGCGATTCCCGCGACTTCAATCAAGCAGCCCTAGCCTCTCGGCTCGCTCCAACAGCATCTTCACGGATGACGGCTGCCAGCTGGTCCGCCCACGCGGCGTCCGCTCCCGCATTTTCTCGAGCCTGTTGCAGATTTCTTGCAGCGTAATCTCCGGGTTTGCGCCCTTGATGCCGGCAACGATGGCCGGCAAACGGTCGTCGGTATCGCGGCGACCGGCACGGCCCAACACGGTTCCGTCCAAGAACCCATCCCGCACATACGCGTTCACAGCGCGGAGCAATCGGCTTTGTGTCCACTGACGTTCATGGGGCAGGGGAGCGTTGATGATGCGCAGCACGTCCTCCCAGGCCATGTCGGGCCGCAGGCGACGAACGTGCGGTACCCAGTCCTGTGCCGTCTCGTTCAGGCGATCCATGTAACCGTCTTGCCTCGCCAGCCGCACTTTGCGAAGCGCCGCGGGATCGCGGGCGCGCAGTCCCGGGTTGCCGCCGATCCGACCCTTGCTGCGCGCCGAGGCCAGCCCCGCTTTGGTGCGTTCGCGGATCAGGGCGCGCTCGAACTCAGCCGCGGCGCCGAGAACTTGCAGGGTGAACTTGCCCTGCGGCGAGGACGTGTCGATCGGATCGGTGAGAGAGCGGAAGAAGGCACCTTTCGCCTCCAGCCGCTCGATCACCTCCAGCAGATGCGAGAGGGACCGCGCCAGGCGGTCGATGCGCACGACGACCAGCGTATCGCCCTTGCCGATCCGTTCCAGCACGCGGGCCAGCACCGGCCGCGCCCGGTTTCCGCCTGAGGCTTGCTCCTCATGGATCTCAGCACAGCCTGCAGATTTCAGGGCCTGCGACTGGGGCAGGGGGGTCTGATCCTCGGTCGAGACGCGCGCGTAGCCGATCAGGGGCATGAAACTGGGCCGTTTGCAATTTAATATATCGCCAATAAACGACCGTTTGTAAACGAATGCAAGCAAGTGTTCTCTCGTTGTGCTGATGCACAATCCCTTGGCTTCCTTGCGCTGAGCGCGATCTGAGAGGTTCCGCCGGCGATCGCGCGCGCATACTATATAAAGAGCATGGGCAATGGCCACAAACCGCTTGGGTAATGTGCATAATATTAGTATTCTGCGCATATGAAGCCGCAAACATCTACTTTTATTGATGACTTCGATGACCCTCTCATCACTACCGAGGGGGATGAGGAGGCTCACGATGTCGCGTTTAGTTCCCGATTTCAATTGAAGCAGTAAGCTGAAACTGAAGCGCTGGAAATTCACTTTAGCGCTTCACCAAGGCCTCAAGTTTCCTGGTCTTCACAGCCCTGCGGCTTTGGTCAGGTTCACCCGGAACCTGTCGCGCCTGCGCTGGTAGCGCCGGGTCATCTCGGCCGACGCATGTCCGAGTTGCTTTTGAACATAGCGCTCATCAACCTCTGCCGACGAGGCGAGCCCTGCGCGTAAGGAGTGGCCAGAGAACATTGCCAGCCGTTTGGCTTCCGGCAGATCGGATCTGACGCCACTCTTCAGAACGGTTGCCTTGATCAGTCGGGCTACGTGCTTGTCGGAAAGGCGAGTCTCGAGTGCACGTTTGCCGTCCCGCGAGGTGCGCACGAAGACCGGGCCACAGTCGATTTTTGCAAAGTGTAGCCATTGTTCCAGCGCGTGGACGGGACAGGTCTGATCGCTTGAGCCGCGCCCGATCTCGACCTCGCGCCAGCCGGTCTTGGCATTGAGGGTGAGCAGGGCGCCTCCATCGAAGAACTCGATCCAGCCGCCGGAGTCCGGAGTATCGTCCTTATGCACATCGAGGCAGACCACCTCCGACCGGCGCAAGCCGCCTGCATAGCCCAAAAGCAGGATCGCCCGGTCTCGGAGGCCGCGGAGATCGTAGGGAAGGGTGGCCACCATGGCCTGGATGTCCTCAGGCAGGATCGCCTCTTTCTGAACCGGCGGGCGCGCATGCTTGCGTTTGATCCCGGCCAGAACCGTGGCGATGTGGCGGTTCTTGCGATCAAGAGTGAACCCGCGCTGCCTGTAGTTCCAAGCGAGGCCGGAGAGACGCCGCTCAATGGTGGAGACCGAGAGAGCTGGGGCCTTTCCGGTCGCGGCGGCCAGGTCCGCCACATAGAGCCCGACCATCTCGGGCGAGGGGGGCAGAGGTTCCGTGCCTTTCAGTCGGCACCAACGGGTGAAGTGTTTCCAGTCGGCCGAGTAGGCCTTGTTGGTGTTCTCGGCTGTAGAGGCCTCGGCGTAGTCGCGCGCGGTGTCGATCAGCCGGTCGAGCGCGCCGGAGCCGACCACATGAGCGGGCAGAGCGATTGAAGCTCGGTCCCGAGGGGTTCTCTCGTCGTGTTCGTCACTGTTCAGCGAGTCATAGGACGCTGAGCTCGAAATCTCTGCGTCAGACGCGTCGGAATCCTCGATTTTGGTGCCGTTATTCGTGAGATTGCCCATGTTTTGGGGCATATCATTTTTATGTCCGATAACGCAAGGTTATTGGACATAAAAAGACTCGGCAAAGAGGGGCGGTTTCTACACTATGTGGTAGTCAAAAGCGCCGCAGAGAGATAGTGTTGTGGCATGACATATGCCCGCCCAACCTTCGACAGCGACCCTGATAGCTTACCCCGGATGCCGCCCTGGGTCACCTCGGCACGCGCCGAAACCCTTGAAGATGTGGCGTTTTTGTCGGGCGCAGCACTGAACCACCTGCATCTTGTGTTAGGATACGAGCCTGTCCCCCAGGCCTTGCTGCGGGACAGGCTCGCGCTGCGAGCGACGGAGGCTTGTGTCGCGTTTTCGGGCCGGCCGGAGCGGGCAGGGGAGCTGCGCGACGTGGTCCATCTGCTGCGCCCCGGCGACCTGCCCGGCCCGGCAGGCGAAACCTGTCTGGCGTGGCGTCGCGCCACGGAAAGGCCGGTGACCGTGCAAGCTCTGGTCCGGGCGCTGCCTGAACTTCAGGGTGATCAGATCGCGAGTTGGCTCGATGCCGGGCAGGGGGCACCGGTCAGTCGCGCGGCAATGGTGCTGGAGGCGGTACTAAACGATGCCCCCCGTGCCGAGGTGCCCGCACTCGTCCTTGCTGACGCTACCCTCGCTCAGGCGCTTGGTTGGGATCATGTCGTGCCGCTTCTGGCCGCAGGCCTGAAACGCGCCGACATGCGCAAGCGAGGCGAAGAGCTAAACTCGGCTTGTCATCGTGCGCTCGTCTCATCGGCGGTCGATGCCGTGCGCCTCTCAACTGACCTCGCGCGGCGGGCAGCGCATCTCAAAGCGGTCGCGCCATAGCTGCGCGCCAAAGGCGCGCAGGCCGCCGTCGCGATATTCCTGACCCAAGATGCCGTCGCGCCTGCGGCCCTGCCACTACCGGACCGGTCTGCACGGCGGCTGTGTGACAGGTTGGTCGATCTCGGCGCGGTGCGCGAGCTGACCGGCCGCGACACGTTCCGGCTCTACGGGGTGTGAGCATGAGCATGTCCAGCGAAAGTGGGAACCGGTTTCGCGGTTCGGACATGCGACCACCAAAAAAGGCCAGGGATCACGCCGAAACTGATTTCGATCGGGAATTGGACGATCTGCCAGCCGAATTGCGCTGGCGCGAATGGATGCGGCGGATAGAAGCCGTTCTCTTCGCCAGCGCATCGCCGGTGCCGCGCGAGGACCTGGCTCGGGTGGTAGGGCAAGGAGCTTCGGTTGAGCTTCTGATCGAGGACCTGGCCGCTGACCTTGACGGCCGATCATTCGAAGTGACAAAGGTCGCCGGCGGTTGGATGCTGAGGACGAGGCCCGCCTACGCCCCGGCGATCCGCACCGCTGCTGATATAGGTGAACAGGACCTCGATCTGCGCGAGTACGATGTCGCTGTCCTGGCCGCCATCGCCTACCACCAGCCGATCACACGGGACGGCCTGAAAGACATCTTCGGCAAAGAGATCAGCCGAGATCTGATCGGAAGATTGCATGCGCGTGGATTGATCGTCACCGGGCCACGGTCGCCGCAGCGCGGGGCACCCTATACCTATGTGACGACGGAGCAGTTCCTGGTCGCGTTCGATCTGGAGGCGCTGCAGGACCTGCCCGATCGGCGCGGCTTTCGGAAAAGAAACGATCATTGAAATTCCGCGCGAAGAGAATTGCGAA
>JBGTUK010000215.1:0-4611 GCA_041939225.1 Devosia sp. | reverse complement strand
ATATGGCCTGAAGAACCGCGGCACGCCGCGCGACGAAATCGATCGCCGCGTCAATGAGGCAGCCCGGATTTTGGAAATCACGCCGCTCCTCGACCGCAAGCCGCGCCAGCTTTCGGGCGGCCAGCGCCAGCGTGTGGCGATGGGCCGGGCCATTGTGCGCCAGCCCAAGGCCTTCCTGTTTGATGAACCGCTATCGAATCTCGATGCCAAGCTGCGCGGGCAAATGCGCATCGAAATCCGCCGTCTGCAGCGAAGCCTCAAGACCACCAGCGTTTACGTGACCCATGACCAGCTCGAAGCCATGACCCTGGCTGACCGGCTGGTGGTAATGAATGGCGGGCGCATCGAGCAGGTCGGCAAGCCGATCGAGCTTTATGACAAGCCAGCGTCGCTGTTTGTTGCCGGTTTCATCGGTTCGCCCCCGATGAATCTGCTGCCCATCGCGGCGCTGCGAGCGGTTGCAGGCGGCACCATGCCCAATCTCCCAGAGGGAACCGATATTGTCGGTATTCGTCCCGACCAAGTGGTCGTTGGCGCGGGAGAGGGCATTGCGCTTTCCGGCATGGTCGAGTTGATCGAACCGGTGGGTGGCGAAAGCCATCTCTATGTCCGGGTCGAGGGGATCGATCAGACGCTGATCCTGGTACAGCAGGGCCGCGCCAGTGTGGGTGAGGCCGATCGCGTTGACTTTGTGCTACCGATCGGTGCGCTGCATGGCTTCAACAAGGAAAGCGGGCTGCGGGTGGACTAACCAGGGCGTCGAACTGCTTGAAAGATTGCAAGCCGTCCCTGGTCGCACCCGGGGGCGGTTTGGCTTTGGTCCGCTAGTCGACATATTTGCGCAGATTGTCCGGCGCGACATATTCCCAGGCATCGTGCAGGCGCAAGGAGAGTTCCTCGTCGTCGATCCTGTCGAGATGAACCAAAACGACATTCTGCCCGATCTGCTGTTCGGTCTCGAAATAAACCTTTGGCGAGATGTCCATGAGGAGCACCTTCTGATGCTCGGGGCAGGCCAGCGCCAGTACGGTCTCGTCCTGCAACGCCGCTAGTGTCGACTCCGCGACCAGAAGGGCCGGAAAGGTGCCGCTTGATCGGGATGTGCCGGGCAAGCCGCGCTGTTCGACGAGTTGAACAACCCGGTCAAAGGCGCGTTCGAGGTCCTTGGCATCGGTCATTTTGCGTGAGTTCTCCGCAATAGATGAAAAAGCCTCGCCTCCACTCTGGCGCATCACGGGGTGATTGGCTACAGCTTTACTTGCCCCTGAAACCCCCAGAAACACAAAGGGCTCCCGATGAGCGAAGAATTTGATCCGGCGCCCGGTTCCAACACCGGGAATGATAGCGATGTGTTCCGCGATGCGGACGGCCGGATCAGTGCACTCTGGCTCGAGCGGCTGCGTGCCTTTCTGGAGGCGCGTAGAAATGACGATGTCGCGCTGGTCATGGAGCCGCTCCACCACTCCGAAGTTGGCGATGTGCTCGAACAACTCGACGCAGCCGAGCGCCTGGCACTGGTGCATGCGCTGGACGAGAAATTCGACTTCTCGGCCCTGACCGAGGTGGATGAGAGCATTCGTCTTGAAATCATGGAGGCCTTGCCCAATGCGGCGATTGCCCGGGGCGTGGCCGAACTTGATAATGACGACGCGGTTTACCTCCTCGAAGACCTTGAAGACATCGATCGGGATGAAATTCTTTCCGCTCTGCCCGTCTTTGAGCGGCTGACGCTGAAGCGCAGCCTGGATTTCCCCGAGGATTCGGCCGGGCGCAGGATGCAAACCGATTTCATCGCCATTCCTCCGTTTTGGACGGTGGGGCAGGCGATCGATTATTTGCGCGCAGAGAAAGACCTGCCGGACGAGTTCTACCAACTCTATGTGGTCGACGCGTCCTATACGGTGCTGGGCACTTTGCCGTTGGACAAGTTCCTGCGCACGCAACGTGTCACCAAGATCGACAGCATCATGAACACCAACTTCGTGTTGGTGAACGCAGAAGAAGATCAGGAAGAGGCGGCGCGGAGCTTTGAGCGCTACGACCTGGTCGAAGTCGGTGTCGTTGACGAAAGCGGTCGGCTGGTCGGTGTCCTCACCATCGACGACATTGTCGATGTGATCCAGGAGGAGGCGGAGGAAGACATCCGCCTGATGGCCGGGGTGGGCGACGAGGATGTGTCCGACACCACCCTGGATACCGTCAAGAGCCGGGTGCCCTGGCTGGTCGTCAATCTGTTCACAGCGGTGATGGTGTCCCTCGTCATTGGGCTGTTCAATGCCACGATCGAGCAGATGGTGGCCCTGGCCGTTTTGATGCCCATTGTTGCCTCAATGGGGGGCAATGCCGGGGCGCAGACCATGACGGTAACGGTGCGTGCCCTGGCGATGCGGGAGCTGGATGGTGGGCGCCTGCGGCGCCTGATCCGCCGCGAAATGGTCGTCGGTGTGGTCAATGGGGTGATTTTCGCGGTGTTGATTGGTATCGTGACGGCGTTCCGATATGGCGATGTGCAGCTTGGAATCGTCATTGGCATGGCCATGGTGATCAACATGATCGTGGCCGGAACGTTCGGAATTCTTGTTCCACTGACACTCGACAAGCTCAAGGCTGACCCAGCGATCGCCTCGGCGGTGTTCGTCACAACCATCACCGACGTCATTGGCTTCTTTGCGTTTTTGGGGATCGCAGGGCTTTGGTTTGGCCTGTTCTGACACCGAACCGTCATTTTCCACAGGGCCGCAGTGTTGCAGTTTGGCCGCTTGCTTCCCATCTAGGACACGGCTAACGATTCATTACCGACCTGACCTGGTCGGCGTGGACGACTGACAAGGAGCGATCTATGCGCAGTCAAACCAAGACCTCAGCCTGGCAGACGATGAGCTGGGCGCTGGTATGCCTCGTCTCTGTGGGGCTGGTTTTCTCCGTGGTTGCTAGCGTCTAGAAGAGACGCTGGAGTTATTCACTGGCAAAGAGTTTAGGGGAGGGCGCCCGGCCACTGGGCGCCCTTCTTATTTCGGGCTGAACGTGGCTGCAATTGCTTGATGGGGGTGCTTGTGAACCGCAAAACCAAGTGCTCCTGTGTGCGAGGACATTCGATGAAGCTCTTGATCGGGAATCGCAATTACTCAACCTGGTCCCTGCGGCCCTGGCTGGTGTTGCGGCACTTCGAGATTCCGTTTGAAGATGAAGTGCTGCAATTGTCCGGGCCGGGCTGGCAGGAAATCCTGGCCGCGCGATCCCCGACAGCGAAAGTGCCGGTGTTGCTCGACGGGGATCTGGTGGTGCCCGAGACCATCGCCATCATCGAATATCTGGCCGACAGTTTCCCCGACAAGGCGATCTGGCCGAGAGATCGTGCCCCACGTGCGCTGGCCCGTGCGGCAGCGGCGGAAATGCATGCCGGGTTCTCAGCGTTGCGCAGCCATGCACCGATGAATTTGCGCGCCAGCCATCCCGGCAAGATTGACCTCGATGCCGTGGGCAAGGATCTCCATCGCGTGGAAACGCTGTGGGGTGACTTGCTGGCGCGCTCGGGTGGACCATATCTGTTCGGGGAGTTCTCCGCGGCGGACGCCATGTTTGCGCCACTGGCGACGCGATTGCGCACCTATGAACTACCGGTGTCCGACGTGGCGCAATGCTATGTCGAGGCGATTTATGCGTTGCCGGCATTCCAGGAGTGGCTGGCGTTGGCGCTACAGGAGCCCTGGATCGTGGATGATGACGAAATCGACGTGATCCAGGGCCGCGTGGCACCGGGGACGCTGGCATGATCCACATGGTCAAGCTCTGCGTTGGCGTGTCCAGCGTGGAGGAATTGGAAAGCTACCGGGACCAGCGTGCCCATTGGTGGGGCGCTGACTATGGCGAGGATGTGCATGTTCATCGCACCCGCATGATGCCCAAGCGGGGCGCCGAAATGGAAGGGCAGGGCTCGATCTATTGGGTTATGTCTGGCTCGATCTGCTGCCGCCAGCCCATCCTGCGCCTGGCACCCTATACCGATGCCGAGGGCAAGGAATACTGCGACATCATCATGTCGCCCGACATTGTTCGCACCGTGCCCTATCCCAAGCGCCCGTTTCAGGGCTGGCGCTATCTGCGCGTCGAGGACGCGCCGCCGGACCTGGAGGCAGGGGCGAACGAGAATTCAGCCGAGATTGCCGCAGAACTGGCACGGATGGGGCTAATCTAATGCGTCGCGGACGCTGATCCACGCTTCTCCCCTAGGGAGAAGGTGCCCAACGGGCGGGGGCAGGGAACCCCTCACCCGCCTTGCCCTTCCACCCTCTCCCACAAGGTGAGAGGGGTAGGTGCCTTATTCCGCAGCTCGAGTCGCGACGTTCGGGCGGCGGTCCATGATTTCCTTGAGATAGATGCCGGTATGCGAGCGTGGGTTTTCCGCTACAGCTTCAGGCGTGCCGACAGCCACGATCTCGCCGCCGCCATCGCCGCCTTCCGGACCAAGATCGATGATCCAGTCGGCGGTCTTGATGACTTCGAGATTGTGCTCGATGACGACGACCGTATTGCCGCCCTCGACCAGTTCATGCAGCACCTCAAGCAGCTTTGCGACGTCGTGGAAATGCAGGCCCGTGGTCGGCTCATCCA
>JBGTUK010000214.1:0-4614 GCA_041939225.1 Devosia sp. | reverse complement strand
TGTTGACGGCGTTGCCGCCGGCACCGCCCGCACCGAACACGGTGATGCGGGGCTTCAGTTCCTGGATATCCGGGATAGTCAGATTGATGGTCATTGGTGGCCCCATAGTGGCGTGGTTGGTTAAGATTTACCCATCCATTCGTTAACTCCGCCCTAACAAGTGAGTCGGTCCGGTTAACTTTCGCGCAATTTGCGACACGCTGTGGTTACGCGTTGATGGCGCGTTAACCACGACACTTGCGAAAGACGGATTGCAGCTTCAGCTTGACCTGCGCCCGCCTCCGGAAAACACTGCCTTGTCCGTGTGACTGGCGCTTGCCGGTGGAGGACCATTGGGGAGCACGGGGACCGTTGTCGTGCCCGGGCAATGTCCACCAAGGTGAAGGAATAGGGCCCTGGCTCACGAGACATTAGCGTTTGCCGCTAGCGGAGATCCTGCTGAAATTCTCAACTGGCGCAGGTTCAACGCTCGACTGACAACATCCGGCCAGCCGACATCGACCCAACTCGCAAAGCTCGTTGAGCTTGGCGTGACGCATGTGATCAATCTGGGTCTACATAGCCACGAGAACGCCTTGCCGGACGAGCGGGGAGCGCTCGCGGCGCTGGACATCGACTACACTTACATCCCTGTCGATTTCTCGGCGCCGACAGAAGCCGATTTTCAGCGGTTTCTGACCGCCATGTCGGATGCAGAAGATGCCATCTTACACATTCACTGTATCTACAATGCGCGCGTCACGGCCTTTCTTTACCGTGACAACATAGATGGTCCGGAGGCCTCACTAGCCGCATCGATTATGGAAAGCGTGTGGCGGCCAGGTGGCGTTTGGGCGGAGTTCATAGGCAGGGGCGACCGGGCGCAGGAGCCCCATCGCTATGCGCACCGGGACTACTTGCCGACGCCCTAGAAACTCGACCGCAGCCAGTTGCCCACGCGGGCGATATAGCCATCCGTGCCGGTCAGCTTGCGTACGCTCCGCGGCTCGACATATTCCTGGGCGCAGACCTGTGGATAGACCAGCATTCCGGCCATGGTGGCAAAAGCGGCGCCCTTGGCAATGTCCGGCAGGCCGGAAATGCCCATCGGCCGGCCATTACGCACATTGCGGGCCAGAATGCGCCGGGCCACTTCCGGCAGGCCGGTCATCTCGCTGGCCCCGCCCGTCAGCACAAAGCGGCGACCGCACACATCCATCATGCCGGTAGCCTGCATGCGGTCACGAATGGCCGTTAGGATTTCTTCGATGCGCGGTCGCATGATGCGTGTCAGGACGGCGCGCGGAATCTGCCCCGGCGCCTCATCATGGCTGGCCCCGACCGGCTGGATCGAGATCATCTCGCGCTCGTCCGCCTGCCCCGGCAGCACTGAGCCATGGAACGTCTTGAGGCGCTCAGCATCGGCCACGCTGACAGAAAGCTGCCGCGCAATATCGAGGGTCAGATGATGCCCGCCAATGGCGATGGCATCGGCATAGACCATATGGCCGTCATTGAAGACCGAAACCGTGGTGGTCGCGCCGCCAAAGTCGACGCAAGCCACGCCGAGCTGCGCTTCATCATCGACCAGCGTGGCCAGCCCGGACGCATAGGGCGTCGCGACCAGCGCCTCGATCTGCAAATGGCACCGATGCAGCACAAGCTCGAGATTGCGCATGGCCAGCGTCTCCGCACTCACCACCGCAACATCCACGCCCAGCTTTTCCCCGACCATCCCCTTGGGGTCGCGAATGCCCTTCTGCCCATCCAAAGCGTAACCGATCGGCAACGCATGAACGATCGAGCGCTCCGGCCGCACCGAACGCGAGTTGACCGCCTTGAGCACGCGGAATATGTCGCTTTTTTCGACCTCCTGTCCGTCCAGCGACACGGCCGCCGAGAAGGTCTCCGAGCCCAGCCGCCCGGCCGTCACATTCACCAGCACGCTTTCCAGTGTCAGGCCCGCGGCGCGTTCCGCCATGCCAACGACATTGCGGATGGCCTGTTCGGCCTTGTCGATATCGGTGACGACCCCGCTCTTGACCCCGGCCGCCGGACCATAGCCGAAGCCGACCACCTCAGCCTGATGCGTGCGGCCCTTGAGCGCCTTGCCTTCGGCCCGTGGCACCAGCCTGGCAATCACGCAGCAGATCTTGGTCGAGCCAATATCGAGCACCGCCACCAGCGTTGCCCTGCCCGGCTGAACCGGCCGCAGCCGGGATGTCATCGCATCGCTCATCATGATTTGTCGGTGTCTTCGTCTGTCGTGTTGGGGCGCACGGCAACCACGCTGTCGACGCGCAGATCGATCACCGCTACGTCGCGATCGAGAAGCTGGTAGTCCTGCTGATAAGTCACAAGGCGCGCCATCGCCTGTGCCACACCCTGCTCCGGCAATTGCACCCTCAGGCCCGTGTCAAAAATCATGTCCCACCGCCGGTCGGCAATGCGCGAGAGCGCCACCAACCCGTCCTGCAGCAGCGGAAATCCATCAAGCGCCCGGATCATCACCAGCGCATCGTCCGCCGCGCCATCCCCAATCACCAGCGGCAGGCCCGAGTAGTCAGGAGAGGCTTCGGCAATCTGCTCGCCACGCCCGTCGATCAGAAAGGTGACACCATCCACGGCCCAACGCGCCACAGGAGTCTTTTCGGTAATGAGCACATCGACATCACCCGGATAGGTCTTGCGAACGATGACCTCTTCAACGGCGGGCAGTTCCGCCACGCGCTGCCGGGCCGCTTCAACATCGAAACCCAGTGTAGACGTGTGCGGCTGGATGCCCAGCGCATCGAAAATGTCCTGCTCGGCGGTTAGGGTCTGACCCGAAATCGAGATTTCGCCAATCGCGAGACCCGCTTGGGCAAAATTACCCTGAGCGATGCCGCCCAGCGTATTGCCCAGTTGTCCGATTGGTTCGCGCATTTGAAAAAGGGCAAAGCCGGCTGCGAGCACCATGGCGATCATCGCACCTCGGCGGATCAGCCCACCATGCAGTACCAGGGCACGATTGATATGATTGGCAAGTTTGTGGCGCGGACGATGGATGAGAACAGGCAGCGCGCGGGGGTCCACTACCCTCGCCCCGGCGAGAAAGGTCTCGCTTTTTACCTGTTGCAACTCGCGTCCTCCACCATCCAGGCGACCAGCTCTTCGTAGGAATGCCCGGCGTGAGCCGCCTGCTCGGGCACCAGTGAGGTCGGCGTCATGCCCGGCTGGGTGTTGATTTCCAGACAGACCAGTTCGCCATCTTCGCCCACCGCATCGTTGTACCGGAAATCGGAACGGGTCACGCCGCGGCAGCCAAGAGCCGCATGGGCGGCCAATGCCATCTTCTGCACTTTGTCGTAAATTTTCGGTTTCAGATCGGCCGGAATGACGTGGACAGAGCCGCCTTTGGCGTATTTTGCCTCGTAATTGTAGAAGTTCAGCTCGGTGACGATCTCGGTCACCCCGAGCGCCACGTCGCCCATCACGGAGCATGTCAGCTCGCGCCCGGGGATATAGCGCTCCACCATCACCTCTTCGCCCGAGTTCCAGTCCTCGCGCAGGATCTCCTGCGGCGGATGACTGGTGTCGCCCTTGACGATGAAAACGCCAAAGCTCGAGCCATCGGCAATCGGCTTGATCACATAGGGGGGCGGCATCACATGCGTCTTGCCCGCATCGGCACGGGGCACGATCACATGATCGGTCACCGGCACCCCAGCGGACTTGAGCATGATCTTGGCCTGATGCTTGTCCATCGCCAGCGCCGAAGCCAACACGCCCGAATGGGTATAGGGAATCTGCATGAGCTCAAGCAGGCCCTGGATCATCCCGCTTTCGCCAAACGGGCCATGCAGAGCATTGAAGGCGACATCGGGCTTGAGCTCCGCCAGCACATTGGCAATATCGCGCCCGACATCGACCTCGGTCACCCGGTAGCCCGCCCGCCGCAAGGCCGCCGCGCATTCGGCTCCCGAACTCAGCGAAACCTGCCGCTCATTGGACCACCCGCCCATCAGGACGGCGACATGCTTGTTCATGGAGCGTCCGCCCCCATCAGGGCTTCAAGCTCACCCGGCAGGGCCGCAGCCCATTGCGTGATATTGCCCGCGCCGAGACAGACCACATAGTCTCCCTCCTCCACCCGCGAGGCCAGGAGCGGCGCCAGCGCTTCGGGCCGGTCGATTACCCGCGCATCGCGATGCCCGCGCGCCCGGATGCGGTTGACCAGTTCCTCATGCGTCACCCCCTGCATCGGCTGTTCACCAGCCGCATAGATCGGCGCGACGATGACCGTGTCGGCGTCGTTGAAACAGGCCGCGAAATCATCGAACAGATCATGCACCCGGCTATAGCGATGCGGCTGCACCACCGCGATCACATCGCGCCGCGCCGATTGCCGTGCAGCCCTGAGCACCGCAGTGATTTCCACTGGATGATGCCCGTAGTCATCGATCACGGTCACCCCACCCACTTCGCCAGTCTTGGTGAAGCGCCGCTTCACGCCGGTAAATTCGCGCAATCCCTTGCGGATCGCCTCGGCCGGAACATGCAACTGATCGGCCACAGCAATGGCAGCCGTCGCGTTAAGCGCGTTGTGTATCCCAGGCATGGGCAGTTCCAGCCCGTCGATGCGCAGCTGAGTCT
>JBGTUK010000213.1:0-4627 GCA_041939225.1 Devosia sp. | reverse complement strand
CGCGCAGGAATTGCTGCAGACCATGGGGTTCCGCCAGTTCCTGCCGGTGGTGGCTGCCTGTCCGGGCTGCGGGTGCACCACGTCCACCACGTTCCAGACCCTGGCCAAGGAAATTCAGGACCATCTCAACACCTCGATGCCGGAGTGGCGCGAGCGCTATCCGGGCGTGGAAACCCTGTCGGTGGCGGTGATGGGCTGCATCGTCAACGGGCCGGGCGAAAGCAAGCACGCCAATATCGGAATCTCGCTGCCCGGCACCGGCGAAACCCCGGCGGCTCCGGTCTTTGTTGATGGCCAGAAGGTGGCCACGCTTAGGGGTGCCGATGTGGCCGAGCAGTTCAAGACCATGGTGGCCGACTATATCGAGCACAAATTCGGTTCCGGCAAACAGGACGCGGCTGAATAGGGCATTCCGGTGCAGCGGCGGCCCGCCTATTAAGTTAGGACGTTGCTCTTCACGCTTTGGTGAGGCTGGAACTCCTGGGACATTTCACGATTGGCCTTCCCGAGGGGCGGAGCCAACCGCGATCCAGGAGGAACGAATAATGTCGTTAACCAAATCCTTTACCAAGACCGCAACCATCGCATTCGGACTAAGCCTTGCAAGCATGGCTGCCGCACAAGCGGCGCAATCGACCGCATCGCTCAACGTTCGTTCGGGACCCGGAACGAGCTATGGCGTGGTCGATGTGCTCTATCAGGGCGAAAATGTGGACGTTGAACAATGCCGGTCCGGCTGGTGTCAGATCAACCACGATGGTCCCGATGGCTGGGTTTCGGCGCGCTATCTCACCGATCGCGGTGACAGTGGCGGGCAGCAGAGTTCCGGTTCGAGCGCCGACGTCTCCGGCAATGCTCGCGCCACCGTGGCGCTGAACGTTCGCTCTGGTCCGGGCACTGGCTACCGCGCCGTTGACGTGCTCGACCGTGGCGAACGGGTGCAGGTCGAACGGTGCCAATCCGGCTGGTGCCGCATCAATCATAACGGCCCGGACGGTTGGGTATCGGCCCGCTATCTCGCCAATGTGAGCGGCGGCGGCAACAATCAGAGCGATGGACCCGACGTCAATTTCAGCATCAGCACCCCCAATTTCTCGTTCTCGATCGGCAATGGTGGCAGCTTCGATCCGCGCCCGGGTCGACCCAGCGGCGAGGTCTGCTTTTACGAGCACTTCGACTATAGGGGCGCCAGCTTCTGTGCCAGCCCCGGTGAGGGGGATCCTCGTTTGAGCAGCTTCAACGACCGTATCTCGTCTATCCGGGTGCGGGGAGATGCTCAGGTCCAGGTCTGTGAGGACTTCAACTTCGGCGGCCGCTGCGCCGTGCTGGATCAGAGCCGCTCGTCGCTTAGCGGACGGAATAACGACATCATCTCGTCCTATCGGGTCCGCTAATTCAGGGACCCTGTCGAACAGGGCCAGCCGGGCAACCGGCTGGCCTTTTTGCGTCTGTCAGCCGCTTTCGGATTGCCATTCGGACAGGGGAAACAGGCGGTCATAGATCCAGTTAAAGACCAGCGCATAACCCATGTAGAAAAGCGCGAACGCCAGATCCATGACGAAGGCCTGCCAGAGCGTGATGCCCAGATAGAGCGCGATCAGCGGCATCAACATGAGCAACAGGCCAATCTCGAACATCACGGCATGCAGAATACGGATCGGGCCGGTCTTCAGTGTGGTGCCGGCCAGCCGGTTCAGCGCCTTGTCGAAGAGCAGGTTGAAAAGATAGTTCCAGGCCATGGCGAGCGTGGCGCTGCCGACAACGATCACGGCGCTGTCTCCGCCATGCAGGCCAAAGAAAAGTACCCCTAAAGGCGTGGCCAGCAGGATGCCGATGATTTCAAAGGACAGGGCGTGGCGGATGCGATCTGCAGTGGTGCGCATGGAGATCCCTCAAAAGGGTTCCGGGCCGTCCCGAACGCTGATCCCGATATGGGGGAGGCCGTCCTCGCTTGCCGGCACGATATAGGCCCTGTTGCGAAGCCGGGCAAGGCCGCAGGGCGTATCTGGTAATCTAGGGGCGCAGGGCAAACACCCCGGCGCGTACCGGGGCGTTGCCGCCCATGTCATCCACGTCATAGCTGGCCAATTGCTCGAGTCGGTCGAGCGGCAGGCTGCGGCGAAACGGATCGCCCACCAGCACGAGGGCGCCTCGCCTTGCCGCTGTCTCAAGCACAGGCAGCGTCTGGGCCACGATAGCGGGATCATAAAACACGTCACCGGCCAGGACGATCTCGGTGTCGGGCAGGTCAGGTTGGTCCCAGAACGCGATGCCGACCTGGTTGGCCGCCGCATTGAGTTCCAGCGCAACCGGGGCCAGCGGATCGGTGTCCATGGCCCAGATGCTGGTCGCGCCGGCCTTGGCGGCAGCAATGCCCACCAGGCCCGATCCGGCGCCGAAATCGAGCACGGATTTGCCGGCAACTATTTCAGGATGGTCACGGAGATAGAGCGCCAGCGCTGCGCCGCCGCCCCAGGCATAGGCCCAATAGGGCGGCCCCTCGTCCAACCCCTCGCTGGCCAGCCAGCCAACCAGCCCGCTATGCGCGGTTGGTGTGTAAATGGAAATGTCCGGCCGGAAGGGCAGCGCCCGCAGCGTCAGGCACTCGCGGATAAAAGTTTCGGCGCGCTGGGTCAGTCCGGCAATTGGCACGCATCCACCCATTTGTCGCCGCACAATTCGGCTAGCCGGTCCACACTGAGCTTGACCGAGGAATGCGTGTCCCCTGCAGCCGGGATGACCAGATCATAAATCTTCAGCGATGTGTCGAGAAAGATCTTCAGCGGGGCGGGCAGGCCGAAGGGGCAGACCCCGCCCACCTGATGGCTGGTCAGGCGCAGCACGTCCTCGGCGCCCAGCATGCGGGGCCGCCCGCCAAAGGCGGCTTTAGACTTCTGGTTGTCGAGCCGGGCATCGCCGCGCGTGACCAACAGGAATTCATCACCATTGACGCGGATGCAGAGCGTCTTGGCGATCTGGCCGGGCTCGACACCGTGCACCTGCGCGGCCAGTTGCACGGTGGCTGTGGAGTCGCTGGTGACGATGACCGAGAGGTCGGGCGCGCGGGCGTTCAGATCGGCGCGGACGGTATCAAGGCTCATGGCATGGGTCTCAGAACAGCAGGGCGAGGCGCTCTTCGAAATCGGCGCGCATCTTGTGGTGGATCGGGGTCTTGAGCAGGCGGCGGATCAGTTCGGGCTCGACGTCACGCTGGCCTTCTAGTGCCAGCAACTGGCTGACACTGATCCGCTCGCCTGCAAAGGGAACAAGGATCACCGGTTCTCCAGTGCGTAGAAAACCGGGCTTCAGCACGCGGCAATAGGCGCCCGGGCGCCCGGCCTTGAAGAACTGCTTGACCCAAAAGCTGTCATCCATGCGTAGCGCAAATGTCCTGCAAGGCGTGCGGTGCGAGGTGACCTCGAGCACCACATCCTCGATCTCGAAGCGGTCGCCAACGCAGACATTGCGTCCTTCGACCCCGGCTATGGTGAGGTTCTCGCCAAAGGTGCCGGGCGCGATCTCGCGCTCGAGCGTCTGTCCCCAATACGCGTAGTCGTCGGCAAAATAGAGATAGACGGCCTGGTCGACGCCGCCATGGTGCTTGCGGTTGATGATGGCATCGCCGGCCAAGCCCTGCCTGGTAACTTCCACCTGCACATCTTCGCCCACTGGCTCCTTGAAGATGCCGGTCTTGGCCGATTTGTCGGGGATGGGCCGGGGCTGGCCGATATTGACGCTTTGCAGAATGGCCATCGCCTAGTTCTCCCGGGTGGCAAAATAACGGGCGGTGGCGCGCAGGCCGTCTGCCCGGGGCCCAAACGTGCGGAGAGCCACAATGGCGTCATTGACAATGGCATCGAGCATGGACCGGGCGCCATCGAGGCCCAGCCG
Source organism: Devosia sp. (assembly GCA_041939225.1). Classification (GTDB taxonomy): domain Bacteria; phylum Pseudomonadota; class Alphaproteobacteria; order Rhizobiales; family Devosiaceae; genus Devosia. The sequence continues at coordinate 736 of JBGTUK010000213.1, read as the reverse complement.
AGCCACCACGGTCTGCTTGCCCAGCGCTGCGTCCTTGCCGGTCGACTTGCCCATGGCTTCGGGTGTCGCCGTCACGTCCAGAATATCGTCGGCCAGTTGGAACGCGCGGCCGGCAGCCTCGGCATAGGCGGTCATCGCCGATAGGGCGCGGGGGTCGGCGCCGCCCAGAATCGCGCCCATGCGCACGGCAGCGCGGATCAGCGCGCCGGTCTTCATCGCCTGAAGCTTAATGATGCCCTGTTCGTCGGGTTTCTCGCGCTCCGCCTGCAGGTCGAGGGCCTGGCCTCCAGCCATGCCGCCCATGCCGGCCGCACGCGCAAGCAGGAGCACGAGCCGCGCGCGCGTTTCGGCGGGCAGGTCAGTCTCCTCGTCGGCAACGAGGTCGAAGGCATAGGTCAGCAGGCTGTCGCCGGCGAGAATCGCGGTTGCTTCGTCGAAAGCCCGATGAACGGTCGGACGTCCGCGGCGGAGGTCGTCATCATCCATCGCCGGCAGGTCGTCATGGATCAGCGAATAGCAGTGAACGCATTCCAGCGCCGCAGCCACGCGCAGGGCCGCAAGCCCGTCGGCATCGAACAAGGCGGCGCTTTCCATCAGGAGGAACGGGCGCAGGCGCTTGCCGCCGCCCAGCACGCCGTGCCTGATGGCCTGCATCAGTTCCTCTGGCCGTGCGATCTCACCCTCGCGAGGTTTGGAGGTCAAAAGCGCCTGCAGGCACCGCTCGACATTCCGTGCC
>JBGTUK010000212.1:0-4655 GCA_041939225.1 Devosia sp. | reverse complement strand
TCGCCGATTTCGAGGACCGAGACGTCGAACGTACCGCCGCCAAGGTCATATACGGCGATGGTCTTGCCGTCTTCCTTGTCCATGCCATAGGCAAGTGCTGCAGCCGTCGGCTCGTTGATGATGCGCAGCACTTCAAGGCCGGCAATCTGACCGGCGTCTTTCGTTGCCTGACGCTGCGCGTCGTTGAAATATGCGGGAACGGTGATGACGGCCTGCGTGACGGTTTCGCCGAGATAGCTCTCGGCGGTTTCCTTCATCTTCTGTAGCACCATGGCGGAAATCTGCGACGGCGAATACTTGTCGCCCGAGACTTCCACCCACGCATCGCCATTATCGGCCTTGATGATCTTGTAGGGAACCAGACCCTTGTCCTTCTCGACGGTCTTGTCCTCATACCGGCGGCCGATCAGGCGCTTGACGGCAAACAGGGTGTTTTCCGGATTGGTCACAGCCTGGCGCTTGGCTGGCTGGCCAACCAGACGCTCGCCATCCTTGGAGAAGGCAACCATGGACGGAGTGGTCCGCGCGCCTTCAGCGTTCTCAATCACCTTGGGATTGGTGCCGTCCATGACGGCAACGCAGCTATTGGTAGTACCCAGGTCGATACCGATGACTTTAGCCATTACTCTGCCTCTTTCTCAGCGAACCCGCGATTAAAGCCCTCTCAAGGAAAGCAGCTTCCTGGCCCGATGGGCCGGGGTCCCTCATAGGTTATAAAATCGCCCCTTGCGGGGCCTCGGGGCGTATATAGGGGGGTGTCATTGACGCTTCAAGCGCGCGTATTGCTGAATTTCCAGCATGCCCGATAAAGCGCCTGTCCGCATTCGATGATTCCCCCTGGCGGACAAACCGCCTAAGAGCCCATGATGACGACGCCCGGCACCCTATTGCTGCATGATAATCTTGCCCCTGAGGGCCAGAACCTGCTGTTCAGTGCCCCGCGCGAGGTGCTGGTGGCGCATAGCGCCGCCGAGGCAAGGGCGGCCCTTGCGCGAATCGCCGAGGCCGGTCGGAACGGGCTGTGGGCTGCTGGCTACTTCGCCTACGAGCTGGGTTTTGTGTTTGAGGAGCGGCTTGAAGCGCTCCTTCCCGAACGCAGCAAGACCCCCCTGCTCTGGTTCGGACTTTACCAGGCACCACAGCGGCTCGAGGTCGACCAGGTGCAGCAGATTTTGGCCGACGCGCCCGACGGCCAGGCCATAGCTGTCAGTCCCATCCCCAGCTTTGCGGATTATGAAAAGCCCTTCAAGCAGGTCAAGGCGCTGATTGCCGCCGGCGACAGCTATCAGGTCAACCTCACCTTCAAGGCGCAGTTCGAGCTCGAGGGCGATCCGCTCGGTCTCTATCGCCGTCTGGCCCAGAGCCAGCACACTGCATACGGCGCCTATCTCAATGCCGGGGATCACCATGTGCTCTCCCGCTCGCCCGAGCTTTTCGTTTCCTGTGTCAAAAATGTACTTGGCGCCCGACCGATGAAGGGCACGCTGCGGCGCGGGCGGACGGCCAGCGAAGACGATGCGGGCCGGGCAGCGCTGGCCGCCGATGAAAAGAACCGCGCTGAAAACCTGATGATCGTTGACCTGTTGCGCAACGATCTTGCCCGCATTGCCGAGATCGGCTCGGTCCAGGTGACAGACCTGTTCTCGGTGGAGACTTATCGCAGCCTGCACACCATGACCTCGGGCATCAGGGCGCGAAAGCGTCCGGGCGTGGACTTTGTTGAGGTGCTGGAAAATCTCTTCCCGTGCGGCTCAATCACCGGCGCGCCGAAATTGCGGGCCATGGAAATCATCCACGCCCTCGAAGCGGGCCCGCGAGGACTCTATACCGGGTCAATCGGCTATTTGGCGCCGACCGGTGACTTCGCCTTCAACGTGGCCATTCGTACCGCGGTGATCGACAGCCAAGGGCGCGGGGAGATCGGCATTGGCGGCGGTATCGTTGCGGATTCGGAAGCGCGCGATGAATATGAGGAGGCCCTGCTTAAATTGAACTTCCTGTCCGACCCCGCCCCGCCGGTCACCCTGATCGAAACCTTCAAATGGACGCCAGACGAGGGCTATGTGCTGATGGAGCGGCATCTGGACCGCTTGATTGCTTCGGCTGCCTATTTCAACCTGAAGGTGACGCGCGAGAAGGTGCTGGTCTATCTGGCCGAACGTGCCCTGGACTGGACCGAACCGATGCGGGTGCGGCTGACCCTGTCGGAAGACGGCCTCGACCTCGGCACGGTGCCCCTGCCGCCGACCCCGGACAAATTCCGCTTCGCCATAGCGGACGACGTACTTCACTCCGACAATATCTGGCTGGCACACAAGACCACCAATCGTGCCTTCTACGATGCGCCCCGCCAAAGGGCGCATGAGACGCATGGTCTGGACGAACTGGTCTTCACCAATGAACGGGGCGAATTGACCGAGGGCTCGTTCACCAACCTGTTCATCGAGCGCGAGGGACGATTATTCACTCCGCCCCTTAGCTCAGGGGTCCTGCCCGGCACACTGCGCGCCGAGCTGATCGCTGCGAACAGGGCAGAAGAGCGTGTGCTCGGGGTTGCCGATCTGCACATCGCCGATGCAATCTGGTTGGGCAATTCGGTGCGCGGGCTGATCCGGGCCGAATGGGTAGAGCTGGAGACACCTGACGCATGACCATCGCCATTACGCCACAAGACGTGCTTGTCGTTGTCGATGTACAGTACGACTTTCTGCCCGGCGGCAGCCTTGCGGTGGCGGGCGGCGATGAAATCGTGCCATTAATCAACAAGCTGGCAAGCAAGTTCAGCAATGTCGTCCTCACCCAGGACTGGCACCCGGCCAATCATATTTCCTTCGCCAGCCAGCATGCGGGCAAGGCGCCCTTCGAGACGATTGAACTCGACTACGGCGCCCAGGTGCTCTGGCCGGATCATTGCGTGTGGCAGACCAGGGGCGCCGAGTTGAGCCGTGACCTCAATATTCCTCATGCCCAGCTCGTCATCCGCAAGGGCTATAACCGGGCCATCGATAGTTATTCCGGCTTTCAGGAGGCGGACCGCGAAACCCTCACCGGTCTTGCCGGCTATCTCAACGAGCGCGACGCGGGGCGGCTCTATGTGGTGGGGCTGGCGACAGATTTCTGCGTTGCCTGGACGGCGCTGGACGGTGCCGCCGGAGGCTTTGACGTCACGGTTATCGAGGACGCGACCCGCGCAATCGACGCCGATGGATCGCTCGAACAGGCCTGGACCGACATGAATGCGGCTGGCGTCGCCCGCATCCAGAGCCGCGATATTCTGGGCTAGGGCCGCTTGGCGGATGAACCGCTAGATCTTCGCCCCGTCCACGGTGCGCGTCGCCCCGCCCGCCGCAATCTGCTTGATTACCAGCGCATAATCGCTCCGCCCATTGGCATGGAGCCGGAACAGGCCGTCGCGACCAGCAAAGCCGGCCGGGTTGGTGATCAAGCTTGCCTCGTAAGGCGGCGTAGCCAATGAGAGAGTATTCACATTGGCAAGGATGGTGGCTGTATAGGCAATGGTGGCCATCTGCGGCGGATTGCTGCCAAAGCGAGCCGCATAATCGGCGCGAATGGCATTGAGCCCCGCCTCGTCCACCGCCGGAAAGATCGCCCCGGTCAACGCCGGGCTACGCAGCAAGGCTGAGTCATTGGCCCAGTCTGCCGAACCCACCAATTGCACTGTTTCCGTGGTGGCGCCGGCCTGCGCCAGGAGGCGCGCAAAGGTCGCCGCGCTGGCCCTGTCCGGCATTACGAGGGCATCGATCGCGCCGCGCTCGATCAGTGGCCGGGCCTGGTCAACGATCTGCTGAGCTTCACTGATATCGGAAAAGGTATAGACCGCACTGGGGCTGAACCCGGCGGCAATGGCCTGCTGCCGGAACGCCGTGGCCAGCGCCTCCCCATAGGGTGTCGCCGGAAAAATGCCGGCCGGTCCGCGTCGGCCCTGATCGCGCAGATAGCGCACCGCGCGCTTCATTTCGGTTTCGGGCAGAATGCTGAGAACGTAGACGCCCGGCATGGCGACAGCGCTGTTATTGGCAAAGCCGATCAGCGGAATATTGGCCGCCCGTGCCACCTGCCCCGCGGCGGTCACCTGTTCGGCCGTCACCGGCCCCAGGATCAGCTTCACGCCCTCGGCCACGGCAGCATTGGCAGCGCTCGTGGCCCCCGCCGCACTGTCGCCGGTGTCGCGCAGCGAGATGGTGATGTTCTCCCCGATATTGGGATTGCCCTCAATGAACCCGATGGCGAGCTTTGACGCATTGGCCAGCGCCGTGCCCAATTGGCTCAGCGCCGCATTGCCCGAGAGCGGGAGCAAGAGTGCGACATTGACGCGACCGCGGCCAAATTGTTCCTTGGGCGCGCTAGCGATCGGAGACAGGCCGCCATTGGTTGTCCCATTACCCGTCCAGGGCAGCGAGAAGGAGCGCGACCCCCATTGCAGCGTGCCGGGCGAACAGGCAGCCAGCGCCGAGGCCAGGCCCATCATGACCGCACGGCGGCTCCATCTTGCCTCTTGATCCCCCATTTCAATCCAAAGCCGTCTCAAATGCTCACAATGTGTTAACAAGGTCGCCGCATATGGTTAACCAAAGTTTAGGATCGGCAAGGGGCGGACAATGAGCGAGGCGAGCAGGGACTATTTCATCGCTGGC
>JBGTUK010000211.1:0-4658 GCA_041939225.1 Devosia sp. | reverse complement strand
GAACTCTTCGCGCAGGTCGTCGATGAAGATGTTCTCGGGCTCGATGCCCAGCTTCAGCGCCTTCTCGCGTGCGGGGCCAAGCTCCTCGCCCTGACCCAGGTCGGCGGTGAAGGTCACGACCTCGGCGTTATATTCGGTCTGCAGCCATTTCAGGATGATCGAGGTGTCCAGCCCCCCCGAATAGGCCAGCACGACCTTCTTGATATCATTTGCCATGATGTGTTCCCCAAGGATCTGATGGTGACAGGATAAGCTCGAAATGGCGCAATGAACTTGCGATCATCGCAGCATTAGCGCAGATTGTGGCATAATGTGCTAACAACCGAAGACTGCGCCGCGCAAAATGCCAGAAACGCTTGATGCCATCGACCGCCGGATCCTGCGAGCATTGCAGCGCAATGGCCGCATGTCCAATGTTGAACTGGCCAATGCGGTGGGCCTGTCCCCCTCGCCCTGCCTGCGGCGGGTCAAGCTGCTCGAGGAAAAAGGGGTCATCGACCAATATGTGGCGGTGCTCAACGGCCCCAGGCTCGGGCTGGGGCTGACGGTCTTTGCCCGCATCTGGTTCAAGACCCAGCATGCCGAAACCACCAATCTGTTTGCCGAGACGGTGCGCAATTACCCCGAAGTGGTCGAATGCTATCTCACCACAGGGGAGTGCGACGCGATCCTGCGTATTGTTACCACCGACCTGCACGCCTATTGGCGCTTTCAGTCCGATCATCTGATGCGCATCCCCTCCGTGCAGTCGGTCAAGACTGACGTGCCGATGGAGACCATCAAGGCCGGCCGGGAATTGCCGGTCTAGACTGGCCAGCACACCGCATCGATGCAATGGTCGCCCGTCGTTCACCGCCGGAACCTTGCCGTCATGACCCAACCTGCCTTTGTTCGAAGCTTTTTCCTGCCGCTTCTGCTCATCGTCTCCCCAGTGGCGGCATCGGCGACTGAAACCGTGCTCGGCAGAACCGCACAGGAAGCACTCGACACGTTTCTCGCCGAAGAAGGCATCGACGGCGGGGTGCTGGTGATACGCGAGGACGACACGGAAATGGTGCTGACATCCGGAATTGCCGAACGCGCAACGCAACGCCCCGTGACCGCCCTCACCAGCTTCTACGCTGCTTCTGCCGGCAAGATGGTCGTGGCAGCGGCTATTCTTGCCTATGCTGAAGACGGCACGCTGGACCTGGACGCACCGGTCTGGCCGCTGATCGCGGATCTGCCCGATATCGATCAGCTGGCCAATGCCGATGTAGTGAGCCTGCGGCAACTGCTCGATCACACCTCCGGTCTGCCCGACTATCTCGACGACGCCTTTTTTGAGGCCAGCCTTGATGATCCAACCAGAGTCTCCACGCCCGCCGATGTGCTGATCCATGCCTATGGGATGGATGCTGATTTCTTGCCGGACGAAGGCTTTGAGTATTCCAACACCAACTACGTCCTGCTCGGCCACATTCTCGAGAAGGTCGCAGGCTCGCTCGAGGCTGCCTTGAAAACCAAGGTTTTCACCAAGGCCGACATGACGCAAACCTCGGTGGGGCGACCCCCGGACACTTCTGTCGCTGCGCATGGTTACAGCGAAGATCTGGACACCTCGGAACTGGCTTGGGCCAGCGTCTTGGCGGACGGCCCGTTGACGATGACCGCCGGTGATCTTGCCCGGTTTCTTGACGCCCTGTTTGTCCGCGAGGCCATTCTTGGCCCCGAGAGCCTCAGGGACATGACGTCGGGATCGGCGCAAGAAGAAACCTATGGGCTTGGCATGGGGCTGGAAGAGGACGAATTCGGCCCCTGGTACGGCCATAGTGGCGGCTATGACGGATTTGAGTCCGACACGCGTCACTACCCTCAAACGGGAACGACCTTCGTGAGCATGATCAACGGCAATCAGCAAAGTGAGGACGCATTGCTTGACGCGATCGCGGCCGCCTATTTCAACGCACAATAGCCCTTGTCGGCGCAATCCTGCGGATTCATGCCCAGCCTGCCTATCCTGACAGCGCGAACTCTGCCAATTTCCGCGCAAACCGAACGAGCCTGCCATGCCCGCCTTCATCCCCGATCTGCCCGTCATTCTTGCCTTTGCCCTGGCCGCCTTTGTGCTGGCTGTCACGCCCGGGCCAGACATGGCGCTGTTCGTCTCGCGCACCATGAATTGGGGGCGAAGCCATGGCTATGCCACCGTGCTGGGCGCCATTACCGGCATCGGCATTCACACCATGCTGGTGGCTTTCGGCATTTCAGTGCTGATTGTCACCGCGCCGGCCGCCTTCTGGGTGCTGAAAATTGTCGGTGCGCTTTACCTTGTCTGGCTCGCCATCCAGGCTATTCGGGACGGTGGGGGCATGCTGGTGGTCAAACAGGCCGGCAAGCAGCCGAGCTGGCGAAAGTCCTACCTCACCGGCCTCGGGATCAACCTGACCAATCCCAAGATCGCCCTGTTTTTCGTAACCTTCCTGCCCCAGTTCGTCTCGGCGGCCGACCCCCACGCCGCCGGCAAGCTGCTGTTTCTGGGGTTCGAGTTTGTCGTGGTGTCCATCCCGGTGGTCATCGCCATCGTGCTGTTCGCCGAGTGGCTGACCCGGACGCTGAAGGAAAACGCCTGGGTCGGCAAGGCGCTCAACTGGAGCTTTGCCGCCGTCTTCATGGCCTTTGCCGCAACCATTCTTCTCGCTGAAGGACGGAAGTGACGTGAATTACCGGCACGCCTTCCATGCCGGCAACTTTGCCGATGTGGTCAAACACACGATCCTCACCCGCATCCTGACCTATCTGATGCGCAAGGACGCGGCCTTCCGGGTGCTCGACACCCATGCCGGGCTGGGGATCTATGACCTTCATGGCGACATGGCCGAGCGCACCGGCGAATGGCGGGATGGCATCGACCGGGTCATGGCTGCCGAACTGCCTCCTCCCGTGGCTGCGTTGCTCGCGCCCTATCTTGATGCGGTGCGGGTGCAAAACCCCGATGGCGATCTGCGCTATTATCCCGGCTCACCCTTCATCACCCGGCACATGCTGCGTGAGCAGGACCGGTTGATGGCGTTCGAGCTCCATCCCATGGACGCAAATCGCCTCAAGGAGAATTTCGCCGGCGATTTCCAGACCCGCATCACCCAGCTCGATGCCTGGGATATCTTCGGCACCCATCTGCCCCCCAAGGAAAAGCGCGGCCTGGTGCTGGTCGATCCGCCCTTCGAGGAAAAGGGCGAGTTCGTCCGCATGACCCAAAGCTTGCAAAAGGCCCATAAACGCTGGCCCGGCGGCACCTACGCCTATTGGTATCCGATCAAGGAACCGGACGAGGTCGAGACCTATGTCAAAGCCCTCAAAAAGACCGGCATTCCCAAGATCTTGAGGCTGGAGTTGACTGTTCGCGCGCCCTCAACCCCGCCACGCCTGCATGGCACCGGCATGATGGTGGTCAACCCGCCCTTTGTGCTGGAAGCGGAAATGCGCGCGCTACTGCCCGTGCTGGCCGACCTGCTGAGCGATGAAGGTCGGGGGCAGTGGCTCATGGATTGGGTGGCGGGGGAATAGCGGAACGTTCGTCTCTCGCGCCGCGTTGGTTCCAGAAGCAAACAAGGGGCCAAGCCAATGGACGTCGTCCGCATCATCCTGTCCGTCATCATCCCGCCGATCGGGGTTTTCCTGCAAGTCGGGCTGGGCCTGCACTTCTGGCTCAACATCCTCCTGACGCTGCTGGGCTATTTCCCCGGCCTCATCCACGCCGTCTGGGTCATATTGCGGAAATAGGCTCAGCTTCGCGCCTTGGAACGCCGCGTCGGTGCATGAAATGTTGGCGGCTTGGTCTTCACCCACGCGATGAAGGCGGCGATCTCCGGATCGGCCTTGAGGCTCTCCATATCGGCAAACCCGTTCGCCAGCTCGGTTTCCGAGAACCGAGCATGGATGGCGCTGTGACAGATCTGGTGCAGGCGCACTGTGCCCATATGCGTGCCGCCCTTGAGCCTTGGCACGAGGTGGTGCCGACTGGATTTCGCCTGGGGCGGAATGGGGCGCTCGCATAACGGGCAGATCAAAGGCTGCCGATTTGCCGCCGCTGCATCAGCTGCAGCGATGGCCTGTTCGATCTTGCGGGCCGAGGGCCTCACAACGTCAGCAGAGCGTCCCGGTCTTTCCTGGAAAGCCGTTCGCTCTCGCTTTTGAGCTGCCCACAGGCGGCAAAGATATCGCGCCCGCGCGGTGTGCGGACCGGGGAGGCATAGCCGGCCTTGTTGACGATGTCGGCAAAGCGCTCGATGCGGTTTGAGGGCGAGGTGCCATAGTTCGAACCGGGCCAGGGGTTGAACGGGATCAGATTAATCTTGGCCGGAATACCCGCCAGCAGCCGCACCAGTTCGCGCGCCTCGGCATCGCTGTCATTGATGCCGTCGAGCATCACATATTCGAAAGTAATGCGGCGGGCATTGGAGAGGCCCGGATAATTCTTGCACGCCTCAAGCAGCTCCTTGAGCGGCCATTTCTTGTTGATCGGCACCAATACGTCGCGCAGATCGTCGCGTACGGCATGCAGCGAAATCGCCAGCATGACGTCGATCTCGCGGCCGGTCGGCTCGATATAGGGCACAACGCCCGAGGTCGAGAGTGTGATGCGGCGCTTGGATATGGACATGCCATCGCCAGCCGAG
>JBGTUK010000210.1:0-4681 GCA_041939225.1 Devosia sp. | reverse complement strand
AGACCGCGATGGTTTCGTCATGGGCGAGGGCGCAGGCATTGTCGTGCTCGAAGACTATGAGCGGGCCAAGGCTCGCGGCGCCAAGATCTATGGTGAAGTGATCGGTTACGGCCTGTCGGGCGATGCCTATCACATCACCGCGCCCTCGCCGGATGGCGATGGCGGTTTCCGCGCCATGAGCGCGGCGATCAAGCGTGCCGGTATTCCGGCCTCAGAGGTCGACTACATCAATGCGCACGGCACATCGACGCCGCTTGGTGATGAAATCGAGCTGGGTGCGGTGACCCGCGTTATGGGTGAAGCTGCCAAGGGCGCCGTAATGAGCTCGACCAAGTCCGCTGTTGGGCACCTGCTCGGGGCTGCGGGTTCGGTAGAGGCCATTTTCTGCCTGCTGGCCATGCGTGACAATATCGCCCCGCCGACGCTGAACCTGGACAATCCTTCGGTCGAGACCGAGATGAATCTTGTGCCGCATACGCCGCTCAAGACAGAGATCAACGTGGCGCTATCCAACAGCTTCGGCTTTGGTGGGACCAATGCCACGCTGGTCATGCGCAAGGTCGACTAAACTTTTCCACGAATTGTAAGGGGCACATCGCACTCACCTGCGATGTGCCCCTTGTCTTTGCGCGCCCGCATTGCGAACAATGCCGGCGCCCCGCCACAGTTTGGCGCAAGAACAACGACAACCAGGGCCGCAAGGGCCCATATTCGCGAGTGACAGGGATACGATGACCGACCGCAGGAACCGGCGCCGCCGCCGCTCAGGCAATGGCTTGATCGACATCCTCAATGGCTTGTTGACCCTTCTGGTCATCGGCCTGGTCATAGTCGGCGGTGGATTGTTCTACATTGCCTCGCAATATTACGGCGACGGTCCACTCCGCGAAGACCGTGTTTTCCGGGTCGAATCGGGCAATACGCTTTCCACCACGGCCAACCGTCTCGAAGAGCAGGGCTTCATCACCAATTCGGTGATTTTCAGCCAGTTCGGCAGCCGCGTCGAAGAAAGCGCAATCGTCAAGGCAGGCGATTTCAACATTCCGGCTGGCGCTTCGATGTCTGAAATCCTCAAGGAACTTACCCTGGGCAATCCGCTGCGTTATGCCGTCACCATCCCGGAAGGCTGGACCGTGTGGCAGGCTATTCAGCGCATCAATGCAGATGATCGTCTGACCGGCTCGATCGGCCAGCTCCCGCCTGAAGGCTCTATTCTTCCGGGCAGTTATGACTACACCCCCGGCGACACCCGCCAGTCGGTGCTCGACGAAATGCAACTGGCCATGACTCAGGCGCTGGCACAGGTCTGGGCGGGGCGCGAGGCGGATCTGCCGCTCGAATCGCCGGCAGAATTGCTGATCCTGGCCTCGATCGTCGAGAAGGAAACCGGCATCGCTTCGGAGCGTCCGCAGATTGCCGCCGTTTTCGTTAATCGTATCCGAGAGGGCATGCGCCTGCAGTCGGACCCGACCATCATCTATGGCATCACATTGGGTCAGGCGACGCTCGACCGTGGCATCCGCCGCTCGGAAATTGAGGAGCGGACACCTTACAATACATACCAGATCGATGGTCTGCCCCCGACCCCGATCGCCAATCCCGGCATCGAGGCGCTCGAGGCCGTGGCCCATCCGGACAGCCATGATTACCTTTACTTCGTGGCCAAGGGCGCGACACCGAGCGAGGGCCACGTCTTTGCTGAGACCTATGCAGAGCACCAGCAGAACGTGGCGCGCTATCGAGAGATAGCCGCCGAGGCGGCTGCGCAGGCGGAGGAAGAGGCCGAAGCCGCGCGCCAGGCGCTGGAAGCCCAAGAGGCCGAAGGGGCCGGCGCCGAAGCCGAAACGGCACAGTGAGCACCGCTCTCGCCAGCATGACGGGCTTTGCCCGCGCAGAGCGGCAGCATGGCAAGATGCGGGTCCGGGTGGAGCTCAAATCGGTCAATAGTCGCGGGCTTGATATGCGCCTGCGGCTGGGGCCAGGGCTCGACGCCTTCGAAGTTCCCTTGCGCCAACTGCTGTCCAGATCGCTGACGCGCGGTGCCATCAACCTTGTGCTGACGCTGGATCGTGGCGCCGGAGCTAGTGCAGTTCGCATCAATCAAGCGGTTTTGGCCGACGTCTTGAATGCGATTGAGCAGCTCCGGCAACAGATCACGACGGATATGCCGCGCCCGGAGGGCATTCTGGCCTTGCCGGGCGTGCTCGAAGCGGGCGAGGGGGCAGGGGAGATCGATGAGGAGCAGCAGGCAGAGCTGATTCTGGATTGTGCCGGGCAGGCCCTCAAAGCTCTGCAAACCGCGCGGCGCCAGGAAGGCGCTGAGATCGCCACGGTGCTGCTTGCCCATCTCGACACAATTGCCGATCTGGTCGATCGCGCCGATGCTCACCCGGCCCGCGACCGCGCCGCTATTGAGGCCCGGCTGCGCGAGCAGATCGCAGCGCTGCGCGACGATGCCAGTCTACCGCAGGACCGTCTGGCGCAGGAAGCTCTACTCCTGGCCACCAAGGTCGATATCCAGGAAGAGCTCGATCGGCTGCGCGCCCACATTGCCGCTGCCCGCAAGCTGATTGAAGGCAGGGGCGCAGTGGGCCGGCGCCTCGATTTCCTCAGCCAGGAGTTTAATCGTGAGGCCAACACGCTTTGCTCAAAGGCAAACGCAGTGGAGCTGACGGCCATCGGTCTTGACCTCAAGGCGGTGATCGATCAACTACGCGAACAAATTCAAAACGTTGAATAGAGTGGGTCAGATGGATTTTCAGCGCCGCGGCGTCATGTTGGTGATTGCCTCTCCGTCAGGCGCAGGAAAGTCATCAATTTCGCGCTCCCTGTTCCAACAGGATCCCAATATCCGCCTGTCTGTCTCGGTGACCACGCGCGCACGCCGCAGCGACGAGGTAGACGGCACGCATTACCATTTCATCGACGTGCCCACCTTCAAGCGCATGCAGGCCGATGACGGATTGCTCGAATCCGCCGAGGTGCACGGCAATTTCTACGGCACGCCGCGCGCTCAGGTGGAAGAGCAACTGGCCGCCGGCAACGACATCCTCTTCGATGTCGACTATCAGGGCACACTTCAGCTCTATGAGAAGTGCCGCCACGATATGGTAACGGTCTTCATCCTGCCGCCCACAATTGAAGAGTTGCGCGCCCGGCTTGAGCGTCGCGCGCAAGATAGTGTGGGCACCATTGAGAAGCGCCTGCGCAACGCCCGCATCGAACTCGATCACGCCGGCGAATACGAATATGTCATCATCAACCGGGATCTGGAGCAGTCCGTCCAGAACGTCCGTTCGATTCTCGCCGCAGCCCGCCTCAAGCGCGAGCGTCAGGTGAATTTTTCAAGTTTCGTCAAGGACTTGCAAAGCCAGATTGACTCTCTCTGACAGGTAGTCGGATCGGTGGGTGAGAAGAGACCTAACCTTCCGCCTTCAGCCTCGGCAAGGCGCGCGCCATGGCCAGAAAAGCCTCGATCGGCAGGGTTTCGGCCCGTTCGTCGCCCTTGAGGTCTGCAGCGGCCAGCAGGGCCTCCACCGGCACGCCGAGCGATTTCAGTGATTGCCGCACCATTTTGCGGCGCTGGCCAAAGGCGGCCTTTGTCACCTGTTCGACTAGCCTGACCGGCAAACCCTCTTCGACGGGCTTGGGGACAATATGCACCACGGCCGAGTTGACGCTCGGTGGCGGCACGAAGGCCTGCTTGCCCACATTAAAGGCAATGCTTGCGTCAGTCCGCCAACCCGCAAGGACACCGAGGCGGCCATAGTGATTATCGCCGGGCCTGGCCACGATTCGCTCGGCCACTTCACGCTGGAACATCAGCGTCAGGCTTTCGAAAAAGGGCGGCCAGGGCTCCATGGTCAGCCAGCCTGTGAGGAGCTGCGTACCGATATTGTACGGCAGATTGGCCACAATCCGTGTGGGGCCGTCGGCCAGACGGCGATAGTCCATCTCCATGGCATCGCCGCCGATCACGGTCAGTCGGCTTGGATAGGCGTCGGACACTTCGGCCAGGGCCGGCAGGGCGCGGGCGTCTCGCTCAATGGCGATGACCTCGCGGGCGCCTTCGGCGAGCAAAGCGCGGGTCAGCCCGCCGGGACCGGGACCGACCTCGATCACCCGCACGCCTTCGAGCGAACCGCCCACACGGGAGATGCGCGCGGTCAAGTTGAGATCGAGCAGGAAATTCTGCCCTAGCTCCTTCTTGGCGCGCAGGCCGTGGGCGTTGATGACCTCACGCAGCGGTGGGAGGTTGTCGATCTGGCTCATGATTTCGGGGCCGTCATGGTATGCGCCATGGCCAGGGCCGCGGCAAAACTGGAAACGGAAGCCTTGCCGGTGCCGGCCAGGTCAAATGCGGTGCCGTGGTCGGGCGAGGTGCGCACGAACGGCAGGCCCAGCGTGACGTTCACGCCCTCATCGAACGCGAGCGTCTTGATCGGGATGAGCGCCTGATCGTGATACATGCAGATCGCGGCGTCATAGTTGGCGCGTGCGGCAGCGTGAAACATCGTATCCGCCGACATCGGCCCACGCAGGTCCAACCCCTCGGCGCGCAGACGGGCCAGAACTGGGGCGATCACCTCGATCTCTTCGCGCCCCATCTTGCCACCTTCACCGGCGTGCGGATTGAGTCCGGCAATGGCCAGACGCGGCGCGTTGAGGCCAAAATCGCGGA
>JBGTUK010000209.1:0-4703 GCA_041939225.1 Devosia sp. | reverse complement strand
TCCATGCTGACGGTACTGGCACGCCTTGGCGGAAGGACCGTCGGTATCTATGCCAATCAACCCAAGTCGCCACTGGCGGGCGCTATTGATACCGCGGCCGCGGACAAGGCGTCCCGATTCGTTGAGCTATGCGATGCGTACGAGTTTCCCATCGTCACTTTCATCGATAATCCCGGGTTCATGGTTGGTCCCCAGGCGGAGCAGGAGGGTATTGCCCGACATCACGCACGGCCACTGGCGGCACTGCATCATCGCACCGTACCTCTCTATTCCGTGCAGATCCGCAAGGCCTACGGGCTCGGCCCCTATGCCATGTCCGGCTGGGGCGCGGCCCGTCGCGTGCCGGAGCTGCGACTCGCCTGGCCGTCGGTCGAATCCGGGGGCATGTCTCTCGAAGGCGCTGCCTATCTGGTGAAACGCAAGGAAATTCTGGCCGCCGAATCCAAGGAAGAAGCGCTCGCGATCCGCGATGACTATGCGGAACGCATGCGCGACGCGGCTTCGGGGCTGCGGGCCGGCCGCGGCTATCAGTTCGACGACATCATCAAGCCCGCTGATACTCGGCAACGAATTCTTGCCATGCTGCAACGCACGCCGAGACGCCTTTCGGCACACAAAAAACATCCCATCGATCCGCGCTAATGCCATGAAGAACGAAACCAACGACGCACTGCGTCAAGCCAAAGATTCCCGGCAGGACACCTCGCGCCCTGACGTCGTCACCCGCGTGCATTCAGGAAACAAGCTGACCGCTCGAGAACGCGTCGATCTGCTGCTCGACCCCGACTCGGCCGTGGAATACGGCAGTATCGCCGCCAAGAGTCGCGACGGTGAGTGGATCGCAGAAGCGGGCGGAGTCGATTTTGTCGGCACCATCGACAGCCAGCCGGTCATCGCTTCCTCAACGGATTACACGGATCACGGCGGCGGTTACGGCGCCGGCCGCCTGGGCCGACTGTTCGGCCTCGCCTACGAGCAACGCTGGCCGGTAGTGATGTTCGTCGATGGTGGCGGCAGCCGCGCGCGCCATCCAAGGACCGGTCTGGGACACATCGAAACCAGCGGCCCCATTGGCCGGTTCTCATTTCTCGACGGGGTACCCGAACTCTCGGGCTGGGCGCCGGTCGTTGCCATCGTATCGGGCCCCTCCTTTGCCGGTCATGCCAGCCTGGCCGGATTCTCAGATTTCCTGATCAGCACTCCGGGTTCGGCCATCGGCATGGGCGGTCCACCCATGGTGGAAGCCTCGCTGGGGCACCGGCTGAAAGCCAACGAGCTTGCTGGTTCAGAGATGCACGAGGTTGGTGGCGGTATCGATCTGCTGGTCACCGACGAGCGCGACGCGATCGCTGCCGCACGACGGTTTCTCTCTTACTATCGTGAGGATGACGCGCGGGCCACCGACACCCGCCCGGGAGCGAATCTCGACAACATCACGCACGACGCCGAAGACCGCTACGACATGCACGAGATCATCCTGGCCCTGGCCGATCCTGGCAGCGTGTTCGAGCTGCGCCCGCAGTTCGCCCGATCGCTGATCACGGCGCTGGCCCGGATCGACGGCAGAACCATCGGCGTCATGGCCAATCAGCCACTGGTGGATGACGGCGTCATCGACCAGAACGCCGCCACCAAGATCTCCCGCTTCGTCGAACTATGCAATACCTATGAGTATCCGATGTTGTCGCTGATCGACACGCCAGGGTGCATTAGTCGGTGGCAATTAAAAGGACAGGATCCGGGCGTCGATCCGCTGCTGACTCGCTGGCATGCGAGGCCACTGATCGCACACCAGCAGCGCACCGTGCCGCTCATCAGCGTTCAGCTGCGCCGCGGTCGCGGGCTGGGCGCGGCGCTGATGACCGGAGTCTCCAGCACCCGCGGTGTACCCGCCTTGCGGCTGGGCTGGCCAACGGCAGAAATCGGGCATCGCGACGGCTTCTCGGCAGTCGTCGATCACAACGCGTTCGACGACATCGTGGCACCCGGACAGACCCGCCATCGAATAGAGCGAATGCTGCGCCTGTTCAGGCGCAAGCTCGATCGGCCGCAGAAGAAACATCATATCGACAGTTGGTGACCGTCATGCATTTGGATGGCAGCTGACTAAATCCATCGATCGAATCCCACCAAATTAGAGTGCAGTTACGACCCAGAAGATACGAAAAAAGTCAGCCGAACGGGTTTCGGTATCGCCCCAGCGCTCACGATCAGCGGTGTTCATCGCCGTAGACTGTTCTTTCATTTATCAATGCTTTAATCCTGTCTTCCTTGTAACCCAGGCCAGACAGCACCTCCTGTGTATGTTCCCCTAACCGTGGGACTCCGGACGAGGGTTTGAACACTTGATCATTGATTCTGTAGCCATTGGTTGTCACTTCGAATTCACCAGCGGCACTGTTAACTGACGTCAACAGTTCACGGGAAGCAGGTTGTCCGGTTCCAAGTACCTGCGTCAGATTTCTTACTCCGCCTCCATCTACGCCCGCTTTAGCGAATTTGTCGTCCCATTCCAGTGCGGTTTTTTCAAGCATCGTTTGTTCGACGACCGCCTCGACCTCAACTCTATGCTTCGCGAAGGCTTTGCCATTGAAATCAGCAAACCTTTTGAGTCCCATCGCCGCACAGATGGATCGACAGTGGACGGGTAGGTACCCGGCTAACATCACGTATCCCTCTTTTGCCTTGAACCGACCAAGCATTGGACCGTCCCGGTTCCCGGCTGGTTCTCCTGACTCTTGTCCTGTGGATGCTGTGATACTTGTGTTTCTATTTAGCAACAGCATTGTCACATCCTGCATGGCAATGTCGATTCGCTGCCCCTCCCCCGTTTTCTCTTTGAGCAGCACTGCAGCCAATATCGCTGAAGTTGCGTGCATACCGGTCGCATAATCAAGAACGGGACCGCCTGTTCGAATCGGCCCATCGCCTCGTACATTCACGGACATATACCCGGACGTCGCCTGAACAACATCATCGAACCCGGGACGATGGCCGTGAGGACCCGTGTGACCAAAAGCGGATATTGATGTGTAAATGATATTTGGAGCCCGGTGCTTTACCGATTCATAGTCGAGCCCGTATTTCCTGAGTGCACCTGGTCTGTAATTCTCAACAAAAATGTCAGCATTCTCACTGAGCTTGAGAACGATCTCTGCGCCTTCGTTCTGCGTGATGTCTATGGAAACGCTTTTCTTGCCTGCGTTTTGAGGTACGAAGCCTGAACCCAGCTTCTTGTCTAACTGCTCCTCTGTTCCACCCCAACCACGGACCATATCTCCCTTAAGCGACTCAACTTTGACAACGTCTGCGCCCAGTAATCCCAGTTGATAAGTACAGTAAGGTCCGGCAAGTACGTGTGTCAGATCCACAACTCGTAGACCGTCAAGTGGTTTTGGACTCACGTTTGGTCTCTCCTTATTCGTTTTGATACTTGCTTAGAGTCTTGAGAACCTTAGCATCCGTGCTGCTTGGCCGTAGAGAAACGTTTTTCGATACGAATTGGCATATTCTTTCACCTTCTCGGACATCTAAATCAGGTGGATTTCGGGTGACACATGGCATGGTTGTTGCCCCGCAGCCGGAGATCCACATGAGTCATCACCTGCAATGTCCCGGATGCGCAGCCTGTGCGTTGTCGGCGTCGGCACGGGATCTTTGTGACGCTGAAGAAATCAAGGTCTAGGAAAACTACATGTCCGAGCGGCGGGGCGGCTAAAGACTACAAATTGAGCAGGTTTTGGATGTGAACCAATCTCAAAAGCTATGACAGACTTCGGCGAGACGCGAGGCTACGGTAATCACGAATTTCCTTACCGCATTCTGCGCACTCCTATGGCTTCCGAAACACCCCCTGCCACAGAAAATAGACCATCCCCAGCATCGTTGAGTATCGGAAGGCCAAAAAGGTCCTGATGCAAACGACCAGGCGAGAACAAATCACGGTCATTGTCTGCATGTACATCGGTTACTTGATGCTGATGTTCTGCAGGACGGCCTTTACGACCGTGAGCCCCGCGCTAGTCGAGGATCCGGACTTATCTTTAACGACGACCCATATTGGGGACATTCTCGGCTACGCAGCCCTCGGCAGTCTGGTGGGTAAGTTGCTCACCGGCTTCGTCGCTGACCATTTTGGAGGGCGCCTGACGCTCCTCGTGGCGCTTGGGGTCGTGGCCTCGTTGACGGCGGCCATGGGCTACTCGGCCAGCTTCTCCGCCTTCGTGCTCTTCATTTTTTGCCTCCAGCTGCTGCGAGCCGGCGGCTGGCCGGCCCTCACCAAGCTGATCGGGCAGTGGGTCCCACCGGAGAGTTACGGGCGCACCTGGGGGATCCTCTCGACCGCCTCGCGGACCGGCGTAGTGATCTCGTCGTTGGCACTCGGACTGCTCCTCGTGTATGCCCTCGGCGAAGTCGATCCGGACACCCTCGTTGCGGAAAATCCAGGAGGCTGGCGCTGGGTGCCAATCGCGGCGGGGGGATTGGGCTTGCTGGTGGTGCTCGGTCTGCGGTGGAGATTCCCGAAGCGGCCTGCTTCAGCGCGGCCCAAAGCTGACGAACCCAAGCCGTTGGACCTTCTCGCCACCCTGCGCTTCTTCGCCCGCGCTGACCGGTTCTGGCTGATCTGCGCAAGTCTCATGTGCATCACCATGCTCATGGCGCTGGTCAATTTCACAGGACTCTACCTGGCACAGAGCTTCGAG
>JBGTUK010000208.1:0-4714 GCA_041939225.1 Devosia sp. | reverse complement strand
GATGAATGAAGAACCCATGTCGCGGAGCGATACATCGACGTGCTGTCCTAATTCAGTGCTCTGCTTGGCGCACAGGGCCGCCACGGCGACGAACGCCCGGTCATGGCAGTGCAGATTGTGCGGCATGGAAAGCTGTTCCTTGCAGTCGAAAATGAACCGCGCATCCCGCAGACGGGACGCGCGGTCGAGGTCTAGCCCTTAGGAGCGGCTCAGGATGTCCTTGGCGCCGCTGACCAGGTCGCGACCGGCCTGTTCCGGCGACTTGGCACCAAAGCCGACTTCCTGGCCCAGGGTACGGATCAGTGAAGCGTCGATTTCACCGGCAGACGGCGGCGGCGGCGGCGGCAGGGCGCCGAGCAGGTCACCGAGATTGGCCACGAAGTTGAGGGCGATCTGGCCCTTTTCGTCGAGTGTGGGTGCGACGACTTCGCGGGTCGAAGGCAGGCAGGGAATGCCGCGCTCGACGCCAAGCACCTTGGCAGCTTCCGGGTCGGAGATGAAGAAGTTGAGAAACTCCGCAGCGGCCTCCTTGTTGGCGGAGCTGCCGCCGACAGAGAAGAACATGGACGGCTTGCGGTAGTGACCACCACCAACACCTTCAGCAATGCGCGGGTAGCCGATCATGTTGAGATCGTCCTGCACCAGGGTCTGGTAGGCGACGAGCTGGTTCGAGTTCGACGGCATGAGAGCCGACTTGCCCAGAACGATCATCGTGGTTTCGAGCGGGCCGCTATCGAGGGCCTGATCTTCGGCCGAGACGATGGCACCCGCTTCCCGCAGCTTGGCCCACAGGGTGTACCACTCGATGGCATCATCCTCGTCGAATGCGAGCTGCCCATCGGGCGTGTAGAGTTCCTTGCCGCGCTGGCGCAGCCAATTGTGCAGCATGGGCTCGGTGTAGGAACCGTCCGACATCACCTTCATGCCGCCACGGATATTGGCGCTATTGAAGGCTTCTGCCATCTCCATGATGTCGTCATAGGTCCAGGCATTGGTCGGCGCATCGATACCCACTTCGGCGAAGGCGTCGGTGTTGACCAGGGTCGCCACCGAGTTGGCGCCGAGCGAAATGCCGTAGAGCTCGCCGCCGACCTTGCCGCCCTCGAGCTGGTCCTGGTCGAAATTGTCGAGCTTGAGAGCGCCACCGACGAATTCATCGAGCGGAGCAATGGCGTTGCGCGTGGCGTATTCCACGATGTAGCGATAGTCCATCTGGACAATGTCTGGCGCGTTGCCGCCGGCGGTCTGGGTAGCCAGCTTGGGCCAGTAGTCGGACCAGGACAGGAATTCAGGGGCCATTTCGACGCCACTGGCTTCACTGAACATGTCGGAAACCGCATAGGTGCGGTCGGCGCGGTCCTGTCCACCCCAGAACAACAGGCGCAGGGCGCTCTGAGCAAAGGCCGGGCTGATGCCGGCAGCAGCAGCAGCCGCCAATGCCGAAGATCCCAACAGGAACTGACGGCGTCCAAGTCGAATTGTCATGTCTTTCCTCCCATGAATAAGTGCCGTTCCGCAGGTGCGGAACCGGGTCTGGTCAGCGACCTCCCCGTCGCTAAATCACCAACTGGTTACTACGTTAGAACCCTTGATGCGCTTGTCAACCATCATTGGTTCCGGATTTCACGCGCAGAGCAGCAAATGTCTCTGCGACAAAATAACCAGCCAGTTACGCCCTTACCATACAAGCCGCGCCGGCGGCAACAATCTTGTATGGAAGTCAGTCGCTATCGATTTCACGCCTGTGAAGCAGTCCTGCTGTTCCTGCGAGATCAGTAGCAGACTTTATGGGCGGGCCGGCCTCCTCTGACGGTCGCCATCTCCTCTCGCGGCAGACAGTGGCGCAAAAAAGCTAATTGGAAAACTACGAAATTTCGGTGACAATATAGATTGTTTCTATATCCCATCGCAGATGGGGAGGGGTCGCCGATGGATAAGCTGCTCACCCAATTTCTCGCCGTCGCCGATGCCGGCTCGCTGAGCGGGGCGGCCACAGCCCTGTTCATCACCCAGCCCACGCTGAGCTTCAATATGAACAAGCTCGAGGAAGTCGTAGGGGCGCCGCTGTTCGAGCGCTCCTCGCGCGGCATGACGCTGACGCGCTATGGCGAGACGCTGTATGAAAACGCGCGGCTGATGCGTCGGCTCTACGACAATACGCTCCACGCCATTGCCGACCAGAAACGCGGTTCGGAACGGGGCATGTCGATCGGCTCGGGCTATTCGTGGTGGACGATGTTCCTGCGCGACATGGTGGTGAACTATCAACACGAATTTCCCAGGGCGCCGGTACAGGTCAGCCTGGGCAACCAGCTCAGGCTGATGGACCAGATGCTTTCGGGGGACATTTCGATGTTTCTGGCCCATGAAATCGACGGGCTGAGTGGTGCGATTGGCACCGATTTCGTGCCGCTGACCCGGGTCTATAATGCCTTCTTCGTGCGGGAGGGACATGTCCTGCTGGGCGCGCCGCAGAGCCTGTCGGAGATTGACAGCTATCCCATTGTGATCAGTTCGCTGGCTGAAAGCCGGCACGAGCGGTTCTTCGATCCCTCCCGTCGCCGCACCCGCGTGGAAACCGTGTTTGACCGGACCAACGTGGCGTTTCGCACCAATTCGCTGGCGGCCTGCATCGACTATGCGCTGGCGACCGACGCGGTGCTGGTCCACACCCATGTGATGCGCGACCATTTTCGCGAACGCGGCCTGGTCGAAGTGGTGCAGAAGGATGAACCGCGTCGTGCTGTAACCGGCATATATGTGCTCAGGGAGCGACGTGGCGAGGCACGGGTTGAAGAGCTGATCGAACGGATCACCACGGCATGCCATGCGGTGTTGCCGCCTTGGGAGCCGGCCGAATAAGAATACGCGATCAGGCGCCGGTGATCGCCACAGGCACGCAATTTGTGTTTGCTGCCCCACACTAACATGTTAGTGAGGAGGCATGCAGCAAGCCCTCGATTTCTCTTTACAGCCCCATGCCCCGACACCTGACCGCCTGGCGGCCGGGGAGCGCGTTGCCACGCACCTCGAAGGGCAGATCAAGGGCGCCATTCATACCGACCCATTGATGACCTACGCCTGGAGCGGGGATGCCAGCTCCTACCGGCTGATCCCGGCCATAGTGGTGTTCGTCAATTCCGAGGACGATGTGCGCGCCGTGTTCAAGGCGGCACGGGCCGAGGGCTTGCCGGTGACCTTCCGGGCGGCGGGCACCTCGCTGTCGGGCCAGGCGGTGACCGATGGCGTGCTGGCGGTGCTGGGCGATGGCTGGCGCAAGCTGGACATTCACCCAGGCGCCGACCAGGTGACCCTGGGACCGGCGATCATCGTGGCCGAGGCCAACCGGGCGCTCAAACCCTTCGACAAGAAGATCGGCCCCGACCCGGCTAGCCAGGCGACCTGCAAGATTGGCGGGGTGGTCAACAATAATTCTTCGGGCATGTGCTGCGGAGTGGCGCAGAACACCTATCACACCATGGCGCGTTTGCGGATCGTGCTCACCGACGGCACCACGCTCGATTCGGGCGATGCCGCCAGCTGCGACGCCTTCCGCAGCAGCCATGCGGCCATGCTCGAACAGATCCATCAGCTGCATCACGAGGTGATGGCGGATGCGGAACTGGTGGCGCTGATCCGCCACAAGTACCGGATCAAGAACACGGTGGGCTATTCGCTCAATGCGCTGGTCGATTATCACGACCCGCTCGAAATCCTGATCCACCTGATGGTGGGGTCTGAAGGCACGCTCGGCTTTGTTTCCGAGGTGACCTACAACACGGTACCCGAGCATCCGTTCAAGGCGACGGGCCTGATCCCCTTCCCCAATCCGCAGGCGGCGGGACGCGCCATCATCGAAATGGCCAATGGCGGCGTGCAGGTGACGACCGGCGTGACTGCGGCCGAATATATCGAGCGCCGGGCCCTGGCGACGGTGGAGCATCTGCCACCAATGGCGCCGCTGCTGCCCTGGCTGACGGCGGACTCTCCGGCGGTGCTGATCGATGTGACAGCGCCGGACGAGGCGACGCTGCTGGCCGAAATGGCCAAGGCCGAAGATCTGCTCAAGCGCCATGGTGCCACCCATATCGAGCTCAGCCGCGACGCGCAGCGCAGCGCGGCACTGTGGGACATTCGCAAGGGGTTCTTCACCTCGGGCGGGGCGGCAAGACCCAAGGGCACCTCGATGCTGACCGAGGACGTGGCCGCGCCCATCGAGCGGCTGGCCGAGTTCGTGGTCGATATGCGCAATCTGCTCGACAAGCATGGCTATGACGACGCGATCATTTTCGGGCATGCGCTGGCCGGCAATCTGCACTTCCAGATGAGCGACAATTTTGCGCAGGATGGCGCGGCCGAGAAGTTCGACGTTTTCAACCAGGAGCTCTCGCAACTGGTCTCGGTGCGCTATCAAGGCTCGCTCAAGGCCGAGCATGGCACTGGCCGCGCGATCGCGCCCTTCGTGGAAGCGGAATGGGGCGCCAAGGCCTATGCGTTGATGCATCGGATCAAGGCGATCTTCGACCCCGAAAGATTGCTCAATCCGGGTCCAGCAATGTTTGTCCTTCCTTTGTGTAATGTTCCATTGATTACGATACCACCTCCAACACCGGTTCCGATTATTACTCCAAAAACAACATCATATCCTTTGGCAGACCCTAGTAATGATTCTGCGAGAGCAAAACAGTTAGCATCGTTCTCCATTACAATTTGA
>JBGTUK010000207.1:0-4766 GCA_041939225.1 Devosia sp. | reverse complement strand
GCGCCACCCCCAAGGATGGTCCCTCGGCTGGTATTGGGCTGGCCACCGCTATCGTATCGGTGATGACTGGCATTCCAGTCCGCAACGATGTCGCCATGACCGGCGAGATCACGCTGCGGGGCAGGGTGCTGCCCATCGGGGGGCTTAAGGAAAAGCTTCTGGCTGCCCTGCGCGGCGGCATCAAGACGGTGCTCATCCCCGAGGAGAACGTCCGCGATCTCCAGGAGATTCCGGATATCGTCAAGCAAGGCATGGAGATCGTTCCGGTCTCCCGCATGGACCAGGTCATCGAGCGGGCGCTGGTGCGCAAGCCCGAGCCGATCGAATGGGACTTCGACGCTGAACCGGCTGTGGCCGCTAAGGTCGACCCTGCTGATGATGCGGGTGCCAGCATCACCCACTGATTTCGGAAAGTTAGTGTCCACATGGCGGCCCACGGGCCGCCATTTTTATTTCGGGGTGACGTGCCGCGGAATGTAGAGGTGCTCCACTCCGATCCCGTCGGGCACATACTTGCCGCGATGCAGCCAGAACCGCTCGCCACAGGCCGCGCGCGCCATTTCCACCATGGCATGCATCTGGGAAGCGTCGCGCGATGTCATTTCTACCCAGACGAAGCCACGATCGGTCGCCGGATCACGCGTGAACCTCACCCCGATCCCCTGACCGGGCATGAGTTGCATTTCCGGCAGATGCCGCCGCAGCTTTGCCACGAGATCCGGCGCATGGGTATCGGGCACACACACTTCCATATTGCGTACGCGTCGCCGCGTATCGCGGAAGAATTTGCCGAGCAATCGTTTGGCAGGCACTCCGGTCCAGGGGGCGAGTACGCGTTCTGAGGAGCCCACGATCCGTTGCCGCCCCCGCATGCGCAAATTGAGCAGCAGTTTCTGGATCCAGTGCGGCGACCCGCGCATCGGCGGGAAGGGACGACGGTCGCCCGGCTCTGTTCCCGTGACCGGATTGACGTTGTAGACCATCAACTCGTGGCTGCGCGGGTACCAATGAATAGTCGTGCTGAAATTGACGCGGTACTCGCCGGACACATAGTCCTCAAGTCGGCTTTCCTTTTGCCACTCTATGGTATTGGCTAAAAGTCGGCTGGGTTGGCACGCGAAGGTCACTTCGGTGACAACGATCCCTCCATCACCGCGTAGTCGGTCCCACAGGGCGTCATCGCGAAGCGAGATCTTCTCCTCCCCGCTCTCATCCACATACCGGATCGCGGTAATGAGATCGTAGATCGAAATGTGTTCGCCGCTGCTGCCATGCACTTCGGCGAAAAAGCAGGCACCCGCTGAGATATCGACGAATTCGGGGAGTGTCGCCAGGGAGAGCCCGCGCGGCACCAGATAATCGAGGATGGTACGAAGTGTCGTGCCCGCTTTCACAGTCAGGGCGTTGTCGACAAAATCAACGATCCCCGAATAGTGTTCCATGACCAGTTGATCGGTCTGTTTGCGGTCGTTGAACCAAAGAAAATAGCCGCGTCCAATAGCATGGTACGGCTTGCCGCTGCGCACGGTATTGCGAATGACATCCAGGCTGCGTGCCTCGACAATGCGGGCTGGGGGCTCGAAGAAGTCGGCAAGCGTGCGCCCGCTTTCCACTCCACTCAATGCCTTCACCTTGTCCGAGCTGACCTGCACGTCATGGCCGAGAAACCACAGCGTTGAGGGGATGAAACGCCCTCCAAGCTTGCCCAGCCAGTCAGGCGCCAGCAGGATTGGCCGCTGCGCCAGCGCAGCCGCGTGCCTGAAATAGTCATCTGAACGCACATCGAGATCACCGAGGTTGATCACCTCATTGGCCACCCCGCGCTCAATCAACGCCAGTAACTGTTCGGCCAGGTCCACTACGTGAATGAGGTTGATGGTGCGGTTCCTGAGGCCGAAGGGTGCCATGCGCATGGCATCCACGATGCCGCTGGACCAGGCCATGCCCGGCCCCATCACCATGGTCGGTCGTACAATGAGAAAGTTTATGCCCTTCTCCCGGCAGGCTGCGATCACCCGAGCCTCTTCCGCCAGCTTCAGCCGCGTATAGGCATCCAGACGATTCGTCCCGGAGAGATCCGCACCCTCGGACTGTACCGGGTGCTGTACGGGATCAAGCGCTGCATAGACCACCTGGGAGCTGAAATAGACAAACAGCTTGCACCGATCGGGGGAAATCTGCGCCAGTAGCTGTTCGGTCGTTGCCTGATTGGCCGGGATGAACTGCCGCCCGCGCGCTTTGGTGTTGAGCGCCGCGTGCACCACAATTTCGGCAGCACCAACCGCCTCGGCCAGCTCCGGCTTGTCGTCGAACTGCACGGTGTGAACGCCCTTGGGCGGGCCGGCGGGCGGGCGGCGATATACCGCCACAACCTTGTGCCTAATCGCCAGCGTCTTGGCCAGTTGCTGGCCAATGCCACCGCCCGCGCCAACCAGGCAGATTTGCATCGGCTGCACGACCGCAGGCGACAGCCCCGGAACTTGTGTGGGATCGATGTGCTCGCGGCGGTTCACCCGGTTACCGGATAGCGCCGAGCGCCGGCTTCTGCAGCTTCAATGGTGGTTTCGATGAACCTGACCGCAGTTTCCAGGCCCTTTTCCTCCGACAGTGCTTTGCCGATGTTCGCGGCGTTGGCCGCCATCGCCTTGTTGTTGGTCAACTCATAGAGCGCTTTTGCTAGGATCTCCGGCGTGATTGCACGCAGACGCACCGGGGCAGGGCCGCAACCCAGCGCCCTCACGCGACGTCCCCAATAGCGCTGGTCATAGGCCTGCGGCACTGTGAACGTGGGCCTTCCCGCTCTCAGGCCCGCCGCGGTGGTGCCGGCGCCGCCATGGTGCACCACGGCCGAAACCAGCTTGAACAGCTTGTCATGCGGCGCTTCGGCGACCGCAAAGACGGTGTTTGGCAAGTCGGCCGGATTGATGCCGCCCCAGCCACGCGCCACGATGGCCCGTCCGCCCCATTGCTCGAGAGCCGAGCGCAGCAATTGCGTATTGCGTTCCGCACCAAAAGGCATCGAACCGAACCCGATATAGACCGGCGGTGGTCCTGCATCGAGAAATGCCTGGAGTTCGGGCGAGGGCTCCCAGTCGCTATTGTCGTCCAGAAACCAGAACCCAGTCACCACTGCAGTCTGCGGCCAGTCCCGCGGACGAGGCGAAATCGTCGCGGAAAAATTGTAGAGCGTCGGGATATTGTTACCGTTGCTGTCCTTGAACAGCCCGCCGCGCTTGCGGGGACCGAGCCCCATCAACTGCTTGCGCACCCTATCCCGCGGCATGTCGTAATAGGCTTGCTGCAGGTTCATCGCGATATAGCTGAGCTTATTGAAGGTGGGCCCCAGATCGGGCACCTCATAGGCACAGATGGGAAATTCGCGTGTCGGATTGAGCGGCTGCATCGCCGTCATGATGACGGGAATGTCCAAGGCCTCGGCGATGTCGATGCCGAAACTGGTATTGATGTTGACCACAATCGCGTCTGCGCCCTGCGACATGGCCCAGGCATTGCGCGCGGCGCGCTCCACCAAGGCCTGTCCTTCGCGCAGCAGCTGCGGAAAGTGGTGCAACTTCATCTGGCTGATGGCGTTGTCGAATCGCGATTCCTGCAGCCAGTCCTGTATCTTGGTGCCCAGACTGTGAAATTCGACCCCATGCGAGGTCACCATCTCTTCAAAATCGGCATTCGTACCCAGGACGACATCATGACCGTCGTCCTGAAGCGCCTTTGCCAGCGCCAGATAGGGCCGAACATCTCCCGAAGTGCCGATTGTTGCGATTGCGACGCGTTTTCCCATGCACCTATCCGAACAGCCCCGGCCGCGCTGTGGCCGACAAGGTGATTACATGTAAAGGCTCGTTGGCATTTACAAGACTTGTCTTAGGCCATAAAAAGACGCAGACCACGCTTGGGTGGTATCAGAAGTCAATTCTGAAGGGCAAGAGACATGGCGTCCCCGTTCACTGTTGCATGGTTTGGAGCACTGCTCGCCGGCAACCCGGTGGCGGCCCGCATCGCGGCATCGGCGGCAAGCGCCCGATAGCTCTTCCCGCATGGCCACGAACCGGCCGGGAAGAGCCGAATAGATTTGTTTCCGGTCCGTTTGGGGCCGCTTAACCCGTAAACAACCATAATTCCGCGATAATCGGCCTCAACATGATAGAGGCGTGGCGCTCTGGCGCGTCGCGGCCAGTTCAGGCCCCAACGGGCATCCGAGGATCAAATGAGCGAAGTCTTCCATCGCATCCGCCGCCTTCCCCCTTATGTGTTCGAGCACATCAACCCGATCAAGGCCAAGGCGCGTGCCGAGGGTGTGGACATTATCGATCTGGGCATGGGCAATCCCGACTTGCCGACGCCGGAGCATATCGTCAACAAGCTCAAGGAGACGGTGGCCGATCCGCGGACCCATCGCTATTCGACTTCCAAAGGCATTCCGGGCCTGCGCAAGGCCCAGGCGAGCTATTATGGACGCCGCTTCGGCGTGAAACTCAATCCCGATACCCAGGTCGTAGCGACACTCGGCTCCAAGGAAGGCTTTGCCAACATGGCCCAGGCCATCACCGCGCCTGGTGATGTGGTTCTGGTACCCAACCCGACCTATCCGATCCACTCGTTTGGCTTCATCATGTCGGGCGGCGTTGTGCGCTCCATGCCAGCCGACCCGAACGAGGACTTCATGCGCTCGCTCGATCGGGCGGTGCGGCATTCAATTCCCAAGCCCATCGCGCTCGTACTGAACTATCCGGCCAACCCGACCGCCT
>JBGTUK010000206.1:0-4780 GCA_041939225.1 Devosia sp. | reverse complement strand
GGACTGGAACACCATGGCGATGCCGCGCTTGGACGGGTCGACATCGTTCATGCGCTCATCGCCAATGAAGAGATCACCGCCCGAAATCTGCTCGAGACCGGCAATCATGCGCAGCAGGGTTGACTTGCCACAGCCCGAGGGGCCGACGAAGACGACGAATTCCTTGTCGGCAATATCGAGATCGACCCCCTTGATCACCTCGACCGTGCCGAAGGATTTTTTCACCTGGGTCAGCTTCAATCCGGACATGGGGCCAATCCTCAGCTTGCGGTGAGCGTTGTGACAGCGCGGCCGAGCCGTTCGCTGGTGACTGTAACGGTAATCGGACCCTTGCCCGTGGATTTGAGCCAGAAGCCGGTTGAGCCGGCGCGCAACGGCACCAGACCCGGGCCCAGCCGTTCGGCGGCGCCAGACACTTCAATCGAGACCGGTTCGGCAAAAAAGGGCAGCTTCTTGCCCGACTGATCCAGCGCCCGGATCATGACGCGCACCGTGTCGCCCTCTGCGCCGATTTCGGTCGTGTCGGGCGCCACTTCCAGCTCATGCACGATCGGGTCGGCGATGAAGTTGACGGTCTTGACCGGCTTGCCGTCGAGATAGCCAGTTATGGTGGCGTCTTCCCAACTCATGCCCCACAGGCCCAGTTCTTCGTCGGTCAGGTGCTCGCGCTTGATGACCACGGGGGCGTGAGGGAGATGCGGGAAAGCCTCGCGGTCGGGCGTGAAGCGTTTGGGGGCGTTGTCGCCATAGCCCAGTTCGACCTCGTCGCAATTGGTCAGGATCATCAGTGGCAAGACGCCGCCGATATTGCGCTCGCCGCGGGCCCAGAAGGTCACGGGCTTGAGGATGACTTCGTCCTCCGGCTCGCACTGGCTGATATAGGCATAGGCGGCAAATTTGGGCTCGCGGAACATGTCCATGACGCCGTGGTGGCAGATGCGGTCGCCCGAGCCGAAATCCTTGTGGGTGTTGTAGTCGAAGGCGCACCAGCCGATGCACCCGGCGATCTGCGGATCGCCGTAGGCCGCGTTCATCACTTCAAGATGGCGCAGCACATGCTCGGCCTGGCGCTGCTCCTGGTCCCAGCTTTTGGTGGGATACATGTGCCCGCCATACTCCGTGATCATGTAGGGCACGACGCGATCAAGGCCTGTGACTTCCTGTTGTGGCCTGAGCGGGGTGCGCGGACGATTGCCCCCCCATTCCTCCTGCCCCAAGATGAAGTCGTTCATGGTGTAGACGTCTTCGAGGAACTCGCTTTCGGTGATGTAACGCACACCGCCGGTCTGGCGGGTCGCATCCAGCTCATGGGCGAGCTTGTTGGTGCGCACATAGAAGTCGTGGTCGTCCTGGCTTTCGTTGATCCGCACGCCCCAGATGACGATGGAGGGGTGGTTCCAGTCGCGCGTGATCATGCGCCGGACATTTTCGACGCTCTCGTCCTTCCACGCCTCGCCACCAATATGCTGCCAGCCGGGGATTTCCTCGAAGACTAGGAGGCCCAGTTCGTCGCACCGATCGAGGAAGTAGTGGGACTGCGGGTAGTGCGAGGTACGCACCATGTTCAGCTTCAATTGCTGCTTAAGGATTTCGGCATCGCGTTCCTGCGCTGATTTGCCAAGAGCATAGCCGACATAGGGGAAGGATTGGTGGCGATTGAGGCCGCGGAGTTTCAGCGCCCTGCCATTGAGCTTGAAGCCGTCAGTGGTGAATTCGGCAGTGCGGAAGCCAAAACGGAACTGCGCCTGATCGCGCCCGTGAGGCGTTTCGAGATTAAGTGCCAGGGTATAGAGCGTGGGGTTATCAATGTCCCAAAGGCTGATACCGGCGAGGCCGTTCAGCGCGACATCGACGCTTTCGCCCTCAATGAGGGCATCGGTTGTTGCAATCGTTTTGCCCGCGGCATCCTTGATGGTGGCGACCACAGTGCCCGAGAGGGGCAGGTCTTGCGGATTGGCGAGTGCGATGCGTGCTGTTACCGACTTGGTGCCGGCCAGCGCATCTGGCGTTTCGATCTTGGCGTTGCCGATGAAGAGCGGGTCGGTCAGCCGCAGCCAGGCCTCGCGATAGATGCCGGCATAGGTCAGGTAGTCGATCTGGCCGCCAAAGGGCGGAATCTCGGGGTTTTCGCTGCCGTCAATGGTGACAGCAAGGACGTTCTCGCCATCCTTGAGCTTGCCGGTCAGCCGCGCTTCGAAGGGCGTGTAGCCGTCCTTATGCGCCGCGATCGCCTCGCCGTTGAGGCTCACCTTTGCATTGGCCATGGCGCCATCAAAGACGATCGCGATCTCCTTGCCGTTCCAGGCCGGATCGACCGTGAAGCGCTTCTCATAGGAAAAGACGCGCTGATAGGCCGTCTCATCAAAATAGTTGAACGGCAGCTCCACCGCATTGTGCGGCAGACGGACGCTGTCCTTGCCTTCGAACAGCCAGCCGGAATTAAAATCGATCAGAGAACGCATGGAATACTCTATTTGACGGCGCCCAGCATGCCTTCGACGAAGCGGCGCTGGAGCAGGAAGAAGATGATGAGGGTGGGCAGGGTCGCAAAGGTTGCACCCACCATGACAACCCCGAAATCCGGCGTGTAGGCCGAGGTCAGACCCGCGACCACCAGTGTCAGGGTCTTCATGTCATTGGTTTGCAGCACGATGAGCGGCCAGAGGTAGTTGTTCCAGTGCATCATGAAGACGATGATGGTTGCCGCCGCATAGGTAGAGCGCATCACCGGCATGTAAACGAAGAGGAATATCTGCCATTCCTTGAGACCATCAATGCGGGCGGCATCGCGCAATTCATGCGGGAATGCCTTGGTCGCCTGACGGAAATAGAAAATGATAAACACCCAGGCGACGGTCGGCAGGAAGATCGCCTGGTAGGTGTTGATCATCTTCAGGCTCGCCATCATGATGAAAAGCGGCACCATCAGGGCGGCAAACGGGATGGACAGCATCAGCAGCAGGCCGCCAAAGACCTTCTCGCGAAAGCGACTGCGAAACATCTCGAAGCCGTAGCCTGCCAGCGATGAGACCAACAGCGTCAGCGCTGTGCCAACTCCGGCAATGAAGAACGAGTTGAACAAAATGCGCGGCATGTCCACGGAGGTGAAGAAGTTCACCATGTTCAGCCAGAGCGCACTGCCGGGAGTTGCCTTTCCCTTGATGATTTCAGCCGAAGTGTTGGTGGCCCCGATAAGCATCCAGAAGAAAGGAAATACGGAGATGACGGCGCCAATCACAAGCAGCACGTAGGTGATGGCGCGGCCGATCAAGGCGATGGGCGTGCTCATGTGCGGCGCTCCCGTGCTGCCAGGAACTGAATGAATGTCAGAATGGCCACCAGCACAACGATCACGTAGGAGACGGTTGCCGCATAGCCAAAGCTGGGCATGAATTTGAAGCTCAGATTGTAGATGTAAAGCGAGAGCGTGAGCGTCGAGTCCGATGGCGCGCCGGGCGCGGATGGAATCAGATTTGGCTCATCGAACAGCTGCAGCGTTCCGATGGTAGAGATAACCGTCGTGAACAGGATGACCGGTTTCAACATCGGCACGGTGAGGTACCAGAACCGAGCCCAAGCCGGCACTCCGTCGATTCTTGCCGCTTCATAGATCGAGCGATCGATATTCTGCATGGCGGCGAGGTAGAAGATCATATTGTAGCCGGTCCAGCGCCAGGTAATCGCGCTGATGATCACAACCTTCGCCCAGAAGGTATCGGCCATCCACGGGATCGGCCCATCGATGATCGAGAGGGTCATGAGTATCTGGTTGATAACGCCGTCCTGGGCGAACATGGACCGGAACACCACCGAATAGGCGACCAGCGAGGTGACGCAGGGCAGGAAGATGGCGGTGCGGAACCAACTGCGCGCCCAGAGCCGACTGTCGTTGAGGGCATTGGCAAAGAGCAATGCCAGCACCAGCATGATCGGCACCTGCACCGCAAGGAAGGTCAGTGTGTTGGTCAGAGCGCGCAGGAAGATCGGATCCTGAGTCAGGCGCAAGATGTTGCTGAAGCCGCCGAAACTGAAATTCATGCCACGACCGACCTGAAAGCTCATCCAGAGCGACCACAGGATCGGGTAGATCATGAAGATGCCGAGCAGGATCAGTGCTGGCATAACGAAAAGCCAACCGCTCACCTGCTCTTTTCGTGCCGTGCCAGATCGCGTCACGCGAGTCTCCCTCTCCTGCCCTGGATCACCAGTATCGCGTTCCTGACTGCGGCTGTCTGGCGAAAGGCAATGCCTTGCGCAGAAACGCCTTCCCGTCAGGGAGACGCAGTTCTGACCCCACCGTGTCAGAAAAGCCGGAGGCGACGCCCGCCTCCGGCCAATGGTTTACTGGATCTGCTGAGCGACCTGAGCCTCGATTGCCGCAGCAATCTCGTCAACATCGCCGCCGCTGGTCAGCGCCGGGATTTGCGCCACGACCGCAGCGTCAGCCTCATTGGTGAAGATGCCATAATTGACGGGCGGAATCTGTCCGAGCCAGTCGGAGAAGTTCTGCCAGACCGGTGCACCGTTAAAGAACTCGTCGCTGGCAGAATACGCCTCACCCTCACGAGCCGCCAGCAGCGAACCAAGCGCGCCCTGATTGACCAGGATTTCCTGATAGAAGTCGACATCCTGAGCCCAGACGGTCGCCAGGAAGTCAATCGCCTCTTCCTTGTTGGGCGCCGAAGAAAGCACATACCAGCTTGAGCCACCCAGATTTGATGCGTTGGTCGCACCTTCGACGTCAAGCGATGGGATCGGAGCAACGCCCCAAAGTCCGGAC
>JBGTUK010000205.1:0-4812 GCA_041939225.1 Devosia sp. | reverse complement strand
GGCCTTCGCCGCCGCCGACATTGACGGGACGCTTCACTGGCTGCGCCATACCTTTGCGATGTCGATGCTGGTGCGTCTGCAGATCCAGGCGCGTTCCAATCCCGATCTCAACCCGCTGAAGGTCCTGCAGGTTCTGATGGGGCACGCCTCGATCACCACGACCGCGATCTATCTTCGCTGTGTCGAGCTTCACGGACGTGATCTCGCCGAGAGCCTATCCTTCCTCTATGGCGAGGTGATCCCGGATGAAGGCTAAGACCAGGATCAATCGCCGGATTGCGCCGATTGAGGAAGCGGTTCAGCTTGCGGCGGCACCGGCCCGCGTCATCTTCAACGACGCTTGGGGAAACATAGAGCAGACTTTCGACACCGCCGAGCTGGCGGGCATGCCCTCCGATCTCGCGGCCATTCTGGTGCGGACCTTCCATGTGCATGACCTTGCTGGTGCCCAGAGAACCCGCAAGGCACGTTGGCATGCGCTGCGAGAACTTGCTGAGTTCCTGCGCGATCACCGTGCTGTCGAGACCGCGCGCGATCTCGATGATGTCGTGCTTCGCAGGTTCATCAGCTGGATGGCGGATCGGAATGACCGGACCCGCGGCCCGCAGACTCTGGCGGGGCAGGTGTCGCTTCTGCGCCCCCTGATCGAGCGGGCGGCGCATGATAATCCGGGCATCTTCGGCGAGTTGGCCACCATTCCGGCCTATCTCTTTCCGAACGCTCACAAGCACAGGCAGCCGAAACGAAGATTGTCATCGCAGGACATGAAGGCGATTCTGGCGGCGTGTTACCGGGAAATCGACGAAGCCTGGGAGACCTTCCAGTATGGGCAGGCGATCACGGTGCTGACGGAACCGCCACCACCAATCCTGCGGGGAATTGGCAAGGATCGCCTGATCTGGCTCCACCATCGCGCGGGTGGGGGCATTGCGCCGACCGTCGAACAGATGGGCGCCCATGGCCTGAAAAAGAGTACGCTGCATCTCTATGGTCGGCAGCGGGGCTTTGCGCGGCACTTCCATTTGGTCACCGATACTCTCGTTCCATTCTACATCGCGCTGGCGATCCAGACGGCGGCCAATCCGGACCCGCTGCGCCTGATCCGCCGTGACTGCCTCGTGCCCCATCCGCTCGAGGAGGAACGGGTGTTCGTCGAATGGCTGAAGCCGAAGACCGGAGGCCGGATCCAACGTATGCAACGGCGATCCTTCGACCGGCGCCGATCCAGATCGGCACCGCACCTTGTCGAGATGTTGCTGGAAATGACGGCACCGCTTTTGCCGCATGTCGGTGAGCAGGACCGGGACCGGCTCTTTCTGATCCGCCGCATGGGGTCTTCACCGGCGCGAGGGCATCGTCATCTTGCGGGTGTGATAGCCTGGGACGCCCTGAAATATGCCATCGAACGGTTTGTCGTTCAGTCAAACGAGCGGATTGCGGCCTGGAATGCGGCCCATCCCGAGCGTCCATGGCACGAGGTGCCGGACTTCTCGGCCGGTCTCTTCCGCGGCAGCGTGGCGACCGCGCATTATGAAGCTTCGGACGGTGACATCCTAGTGCCGAAGGCGCTGCTCAACCACACAAGCGTGGCCACCACCAGCGCCTATATCGAGGGTCCCGCTGCAGCGCGGATCGAGCGGGACACGATAGCGCGCCTGCAGGAATTGATGCTCGCGTGGGTCGCGCCGGAAGCCAAGGCAGCGTCTGCCGTCGGCGAAGACCGCGGAGCGACGGCTCTGTTTGGCAATGAATGCCTGTCGCCCGTCAGCGATACCGGGCGCGTCTGTTCCAAACTTGGCGGCTGTCTCGTCTGCCCTGGCCTTGTCGTTCCGCTCGATGCCGAACATCTCGCGCGCATTCTTCAGGCCTGTGCGCATCTGGAGGCCGCACGCGAGCGGATCGATCCGCAGCGTTGGGCCCACTTCTACGCTCCGAGTCTGCGCGCCCTGACTGACGATCTCCTGCCGGACTTTCCGGAGGTACTCTTGCCGGAGGCCCGGCGCATCGCGGCTAACCTGCCGCCGCTGCCGGAGTTGGAATAGCGATGGACGCCACTGCCCTAGCCCCTTCCGGGTTGCGCGATCGCTTTCCCGATTGCGAGGCGGACGTCTGGCACTTGCCGGCCGGTGCGGCACGGCGACCAAGCACGGCGGTGATCGACTGGGGCTTTGCCATGCCCGATGGTAGTCGCTTTACCTCCCGCGAATGGTCGCCATTGCGTCACGCCGCCAAGAGGTTCCTGTTGTCGCTGCATGAGGACCCACCGGGCAGCCAACGCCGGCCCCTGAGCCTGCGCTCCTTTCCAGGCGTGTTCCGCACCCTGCGGTCGATCATTCTCTGGATGGCTGCGGACGGGACAAGGCGCTTCGCGGATATCGACGAGCCTGCCATCGACCGCTTTTTGGCGGCACTCGAAGACCGCCGTGGGAACAACGGTGGACCGATTGCTGTCGCAACGGTTCAGAACCACCTCGGTCTTTTGCGAATGATGTATTTGCAGCGGGCCAAGCTTCCGGACGCTCCGGCCCGTCCTCCGCACCGGAAACCGGCGCGTGAAACCGGGGTCTGGGCACAATCGGTTCCCTTGCCTTATACGCCCGATCCGGTTGCGGTCCCCCTGATCTCCGGCGCGCTGCAGCTTATCGGTGAACCCGCCGACAAGGTCATGGCGCTTCGGGATGAAATGCAACTCATCTTCGACGATGCGCGCGCCGAGGGCAAAGCCCGGATGACTGCGCGCATCCGCATGATGGATGCCCTGAAAGCGCGGCGCCCTTTGTTGCCGGAGTGGGACAGGCCCGAAATGATGCCGAAGGGGGCGCTCGGCCAGCTCAACTTCCTCGCCGACCGCGTCACTGACGCCTGCTTTGTCGTGATCGCCTATCTGATCGGCGCCCGGGTCTCGGAAATCCTGACGCTCGAGGCCGGATGCATTGCGCATGAGCGGGGCGAGGCGATGAACATGGCCCATGCGTGGTTGAACGGGTCGATCCACAAGGCCTTCCCGCATGACGCGGGTAAACCACATCGGTGGATTGCGCCCGAGGCCGTTCAGCGCGCCGTTGATGTGATGGAACGGCTCTCGGCTCCGCTGCGGGCGATCTCCGGGCAGAACCTGCTGTGGCTGGTGCAGTCACCGGCGAATAATGTGACTCGCACATCGGATGCTCCTATCCGATCGATCACCGGCGTGACCATGAACCTGCGCCTCAACACGCGCTTTGCGCCGTTCCTTGGCCTGCCGGACCATGAGGGCGCGACCTGGCATCTGACCACCCACCAGGGGCGAAAGACCTTCGCCCGCTTCGTGGGGCGGCGGGATCGCACCGGCCTGTTCGCGCTCCAGAAACATCTCGGCCATGTGACGCGGGCCATGACGGATCGCGGCTACGTGGGTACCGACTTCGAACTCGTTGAACTCATCGACACCCATGTTGCCGAAGAGACACGCCACGCGCTGGAAGAAATGCTGCTCGCGCCGGGTCTCGCCGGCAAGGCGGGGCGCAGGCTGTCGGAACGGTCTCCGTTCCGGGGGCGAACGCGTGGCGGCGAGTTCGACGCCTATGTCGATGGCTTGCTGGCGGACTCCGGCATGCGCCTGGGTGTCTGCGACTGGGGTTACTGTCTCTACCGCAAGCAAACTGCCGCTTGCAAAGGAGATGAACATGGTCCCAACCCCGTGCTCAGAACCCAGAGCACATGCGCGGCCTGTTCAAACTTCGTGGTGTCCGAAAAACATCGGTCGGTCTGGGCCGCCAGACTGGCCCGCAACAAGACCCTGCTTCTGCGTGATGGTCTTGATCAAGGAAGCCGCGGGCTGGCCGAGGCGCGGATCACGGAATGCCGGCGGATCCTGACAATGCTCGACGAAGGGGCCGAGGCCGCAAATGACTGAAACTGATGGACTCACGCCCCAGCAGCGCCGCCACGCGCGAACCAAAGCCCGTCTGCGCGAAGCTCTTCAGAAGCTCTCCGCCGATCCGGCACAACCGTTGTCGGCAGCGGCCCTCGCGCGCGAGGCAGGGATTGGTCGCAACGCCCTCTATACCGGTCACGCGGATGTTCTCGGTGAATTGCGCGCCCTTGCCGCGCAACGGGCTGCGGCCGCCAAGGTGAGCCGACGCGACAGGGAGGCGGACGGCGAGGAAATACGAAGGTTCAAAAACGACAAGCAAAAGCTTGCCACCCAGAACGCCGGTCTGCTGCGGCGGGCGCTGGACGCCGAAGAGCGCCTGAAACGCAGCGAAGACCGCAATGCGCAACTCCTGCGAGAGATCGCCAAGCTCAGGGCGCCCGTGGTCGTGTCGCGCGAAAATGCAGGGCAGCCCGGCCGACAAGATTGATCGCCAACCCGGTCACGGCGCCCCGCCGCTGCGCGGCGGGCAGAGGTAGAGGCGGCTAAGGAGGCGGGCGAGCCGAGAGATGGTGAAGGAGAGAGGTTTTGCCGGTTCCGCTGGCAAGCCACCGGACGTTCCCGAGACCAAAGAATACGTCATCTTTGCTTCCTGATCGGAAGGCTCGTTGCAGATCAACGCCTTACTCACAACAAGACAGGTTGACAAATGACCTATGCCTTCATGGATGACCAGAAGCGCATCCTGATCTTCTCGGATGCCGGCGGCACGGGGCGCAGCTATCACGCCGATCTCGGGGCGAAGAACCAGCGCCTGCGGGTCCACTACCTCTTGGAAGCCGGCTGGAAGGCAGACGCGGCGATTCAGGGCCTCGGGCGCACCAACCGCACCAATCAGGCGCAGCCGCCGCTCTTTCGGCCGGTCGCCACCGATGTGAAGGCGGAGAAGCGGTTCCTGT
>JBGTUK010000204.1:0-4827 GCA_041939225.1 Devosia sp. | reverse complement strand
AGGCCGGCAACCCTAAAGCGTTCAGCAAGGCGGAGGCACTCCGGCTATGGAAGACTGAGCTGCGTCAGGCTGGCATCCGCGCCGAGATGTTCCTGGGGCAAACCAAGAATTTCGGCAAGCAGGTCGCCTATGCCGACAAGCGCAATGCCCCTGCCGTCATCATCGAAGGCAGCCAGGAGCGCGAGCAGGGCATCCTGCAGGTCAAGGATCTCATCGCTGGCAAGCAGGCCGCCCAGGCCATCACCGACAACGCCGAATGGAAGGCCGCCCGCCCCGGCCAGTTCGAAATCAAGCGCGAAGAATTGGTTTCCGCGGTCCAGAAACTGCTGAGCGAGCAATGACCAACGCCGCCTATCGCCGGTCCCAGCTCGAATCCCTCGTTGAAGCCCAGGGCGGTTGCCGTGCCACCCCGCCGCTGTTGCTCAGCGCCGATCCCTATTTCGATCTTGCCGGCGAGGAATTCGGCCGCCGCCTGCTGCTCACCACTGACGTCACCGGCGCCGAATACTGTCTTCGCCCCGATTTCACCCTCCCCATTGTGGCTGATTACATCGCCGATGGGGCAGGGGAGCCAGCGGCGTTTTCCTATCTCGGCCCGATCTTCCGCCAGCGCGAAACCGGCCCCGCCGAATTCGATCAGGCAGGCATTGAGCTGTTGGCCCAGCCCGATGGCGATATCGCGCTCGATCAGGTGCTGACCTTCGCCCGTGCGGCGCTTTCGCTTTATGGCATTACCCCCAATGTGCGCCTGGGCGGCGTCGGACTATTCGAAGCCCTGCTCCAGCAGGCCGACATGCCTGACGCCTGGCGTCCCCGCATCCGCCACCGCTTCGGCCACACCGAGGCCATGGATCGCCTGTTATCCCGGCTCGAACAGGCTCCCGATCTTCCGCGCACCGAACAGCCCGGCCGCGACGAACTGGTGGAAGATGTGACCGCCCGCATGGTCTCGGCGGGGCTCAGCCTTTCCGATGGCCGCTCGCCCGAAGAGATTGCCGACCGCTATCTCGAACAGCAGGCGCTCGACGCCGCCCACGTGCCGGCCGCCACTCTGAAATTGCTGCGCGACTTCCTCGCCATCAAGGGCGACGCCCTCTCGGCCCTGCGCCAGATCGAGGCGCTGGCCGAAAAACATCGCCTGTTCCTTGGGCCACCCATGAAGGCGATCCGGCGTCATCTCGACGGCCTGGGCGAAGCCCGCGTGACCTTCGATGCGAGCTTCTCGCCGCGCCTCGATTACTACACTGGCATTGTCTTTGAAATGCGGGGGCAGGGCGGCACTGTCCTGGTCTCGGGCGGTCAATATGATCGTC
Organism: Devosia sp.; assembly: GCA_041939225.1. Lineage (GTDB taxonomy): Bacteria > Pseudomonadota > Alphaproteobacteria > Rhizobiales > Devosiaceae > Devosia. Next base: position 3,514 of record JBGTUK010000204.1, on the reverse strand, counting down.
TCCTCGAACGCCTCGGCGCCACCGCCCCCATCGCTGCCTCCGGCTGCGCCCTCTGGGTCGATCGCATGGAAGCGGAGTGGCCGAAATGACCATTACACTCGCCGTGCCCTCAAAGGGCCGCCTTGAAGAACTCACCCGCGAATGGTTCGCCAAGCGTGGTCTCATCATCACCCGTCCCGGCGGCGCCCGCTCCTATCTCGGCGCCATCGAAGGCCTGCCCGAGGTCACGGTGCGCTTCTTTCCGGCCTCGGAAATCGCTCGCGAAATCATTCGCGGCAATATCGATCTGGGCGTCACCGGGCGTGACTTGATCCATGAGACCAGCGAGGCCGGCCCCGAAGCGGTCGACTTCGCACGCGATCTCGAATTCGGCCATGCCGATGTGGTCATTGCGGTGCCCGAAGCCTGGATCGACGTCACCCACATGCACGATCTGGCCGATGTCGCCTCCGATTTCCGCTCCCGCCATGGGCGCTGGCTACGCATCGCCACTAAATACATCACCATTACTCGCCAGCACTTCGCCAAAGCCGGCATCGCCGAATATCGCATTGTCGAAAGTCTCGGTGCCACCGAAGCTGCGCCCGCTTCGGGTGTCGCTGATATTGTGGTCGACATCACCTCGACCGGGTCGACCCTGGCCGCCAATGGTCTGCGCGTCCTTGAAGACGGCGTGATGCTCAAAAGCGAGGCCAACCTTATTGTCTCGCGCAACGCCCAGTGGAGCGAACAGCGCCGCGAAACCCTGAACACGCTGCTCGGAAAATTGTAGGGCAGAGCGATGGAACTGGCCCTTGTCATGCTCCTGGTTATCTGCGGCGTCAGCCTGATCGCCTATGCCGGCCTGGCGCAACAGAAGCCGGCCCAAAACCCGGAAGCCGCGCAACCCTCCGATGCCGCCGACGATGCGGACAGCGACGGCATGGGGGACGGCGACTGATGTGCCATTGCCGCCGCAGCCCAAATCACGGCACAAGGTCTCAAGGGTCCTGCGGGGGCGCGCGGTGGACGAAGCACTTGAACTGACCATTCTCATGCCTTGCCTCAACGAGGCAGAAACGCTGGCGAGCTGTATCGAGAAGGCCAAGACCTACCTCGCCCGCTCCGGCGTCGCTGGCGAAGTGCTGGTCGCCGACAATGGCTCGACCGACGGTTCCCAGGCCCTTGCCGAGGCCAGTGGCGCCCGTCTGGTTATTGCCGAGCAGCGTGGCTACGGTGCGGCCCTTGCCAGCGGCATAGCCGCGGCACGTGGCAAATTCGTCATCATGGGCGATGCCGACGACAGCTACGACTTTGCCAATCTCGATGCCTTTGTGAACGAACTGCGCCGGGGCGCCGATCTGGTCATGGGCGACCGCTTTGCCGGCGGCATCGCTCCCGGCGCCATGCCCTGGCACCACCGCTATATTGGCAATCCTCTGCTCAGCTTTGTGGGGCGCCTGTTCTTCAAGACGCCGGTGCATGATTTCCATTGCGGCTTGCGCGGCTTTTCCCGCGCCGCCATTGCTGACCTCAATCTGCGGACCACAGGAATGGAATTCGCCTCCGAAATGGTGGTCAAGGCGACCCTGTCCTATCTGGATATCCGCGAAGTGCCGACGATGCTCCGGCCCGATGGCCGCTCCCGCCAGCCCCATCTGCGCTCATTCCGCGATGGTTGGCGGCATCTACGTTTCCTGCTGCTGTTTTCGCCGCGCTGGTTGTTTCTCTATCCCGGTCTGTTCCTTTTGGTCGTGGGGCTGGTCTTCAGCTCTATGCTGGTCGGCGGACCTGTCCGGATCGGCACGGTGACGCTGAGCGTGCACAGCCTGCTGGTGGCGTCACTCTGCGTCATCATGGGCACCCAATCGATCGCCTTCGCCGTCATTGGCCGCCGCTTTGCCTCACGCTACGGCTTCATTCCCCGCTCCGGCGTCTATGACCGCGTGCTTGAGAGCCTGACCCTGGAGCGCTTGTTGCTGCTGGCAATTCTGCTGATGACCGCCGGGCTCGCGGCAATGGGCTGGGGCACCTGGGAGTGGGCCAAACGTGATTTCGGGCCCTTGAGCTCCACCGCAACCCTGCGGGCACTCATTCTGGCTATGACGGCTTTGGTCACCGGCTTCCAACTCATGATGAGCGCGTTCATGTCCTCCATGATCAACATCCCCATCTATGAGCGTCGCTTGGTCGATCAGGTTATTCCCGAAGATCAGTTCCGCCGCCGCGCCGATTAGGGTTCGCTCCTCAGAAATGCTTGATCCACTTATTCTTCTGGCCCTCATGGGCGTTGGCCTGCTCGCCGGTTTCGTTGATGCCATTGCTGGTGGCGGAGGTATGCTGACCGTTCCGGCACTGCTCTCTGCCGGCCTGCCGCCCGTGGCCGCTCTGGCAACCAATAAAATGCAGTCGGTGGTCGGCACAGGCATGGCGGTTCTGACCTATTGGCGGCGCGGCTTTGTGAATCTCCGCAATCTCGTGCCAGCCATTGCCCTCACTTTTGCCGGCAGCTTTGTCGGCGCCCTCACGGTCACCCAACTCGATACCGGTCTGCTCGATATCGCCGTGCCGGTGGCGTTGATCGCCATTGCCCTCTATTTCTTGGTCGCGCCCAAATTGTCCGATGCCGACAAGGCTGCACGACTACCTTTTGGACCTTTCGTGCCCATTCTGGGCTTCGCCATCGGTTTTTACGACGGCGTTTTCGGTCCAGGCACCGGGTCCTTTTTCACCATTGGTTTCGTGCTGCTGTTCGGACTGGGTCTCACCCGGGCCACCGGTAATACCAAGGCACTGAACTTCACCTCGAACCTGGCGGCGCTGGCGATATTCATCCCGCAGGGCCATGTCGTCTGGCCGGTCGCGCTAGTCATGGCGCTCGGCCAGATCATTGGCGGCTATATCGGCGCCCGCACCGGCATTCGCTATGGCGCCAGGGTCATAAGGCCTCTGGTAGTGGTCGTGTCCATCGCCATGGCCATCAAGCTCTTGTTGTTCCCCTAGTCACGCTGGATCCAGCCCCGCGGCCGCGCGCAGGGCGGCGTTGACGCGCTCCTGCCAGCCCGGGCCATCATCCTGAAATGCGCTGGCACGGCCCGGCCGAGTCGCAGCGACACCATCTCTTTGCCGGCCGGCGGAGTCAGGCGCTGCCGCGTCGGGGAGTACGCATGATGGTGCTCTTAAATACGTGCGTACAGTACGCCATGCGACCAAAAAGCCCCGGTGTTTCCACCGGGGCTTTCCACCAAGATCGTGACTGGGAAGAAACGATCCTGGAAGCTTGTGCGCTGAGCGTGGACTAGAAATCCATGCCGCCCATGCCGCCCATGCCGCCGCCGCCACCCGGCATAGCCGGTGATTCAGCCTTTGGGGCTTCCACGATGGTGGCTTCAGTGGTGATCAGCAGCGAAGCAACCGAAGCGGCGTCTTCCAGGGCAGTACGAACCACCTTGACCGGGTCGATAACACCCAGCGAGACCAGATCGCCATACTCGCCGGTAGCAGCGTTGTAGCCGAACGAAGCAGCGGTGTTCTC
>JBGTUK010000203.1:0-4830 GCA_041939225.1 Devosia sp. | reverse complement strand
CGCAAAAAGTGCAGGGCGTGGTCGATCAGGGCAAGGTGTCCGACCAGATGGCGCTCGACATGGTCAGTGGCAAGGCCAATGTGGTCGACATGGTCACCGCGCTGAGCGAAACCGAAATGGCCATCGAGAGCATGGTCACCCTGCGCGACAAGGTGATCTCGGCGTATGAAGAAATCATGCGGATGCCGATTTAGCTTCAGTCGATCGGTCCGGGATAAACCGCATCGAGATGGTCCTCGGCCTTCGCCGGGATGACGCCCGATGGTAGGCTGGGCTACGAATCGAGAAGGGTTGGAGCCATGAGCGGCGCTGAAGTGCTCGACATTGCCAGCCAGGGAATCTGGACGCTCATCATCGTCTCGATGCCGATGATGCTGGTCGGGCTGGTCGTTGGCGTGGTGATCGCGCTGTTTCAGGCGCTGACGCAGATTCAGGAAATGACGCTGGTCTTCGTGCCCAAGATCATCGCCATCTTCATCACCATGCTGATCTCCCTGCCGTTCCTGGGCGCCACCATGGCCAGCTATATGGACCGGGTGGTCGACATGATCATCGTGGGTGGCTAGACGGTGACCATCAGCCTCGACTGGCTCCCGGCTACGGCCTTTACCTATATGATCATGTTTGCGCGCATTGGCGCCATGCTGATGCTGATGCCCGCACTGGGTGAGCAGACCATACCGTCGCGGATGCGGCTGAGCTTCGCGCTGGCCTTTACCCTGGTGCTGTTTCCCCTGATCGGCGAGGTGATCCCGACCATTCCGCCCGACCTGGCGGGCATGGTGGGGTTGCTGTTCCATGAACTGGCCGTGGGCCTCATCATCGGGGCTATTGTGCGCATCACCGTGATGGCTACACAGGTGGCCGGTACCATCGTGGCCTTCCAGACCGGCCTGTCCGGTGCGCTGGCTGCCGATCCGACCCAGATGGGTCAGCAGAGCGCCGTGTTTTCGAGCTTCCTGTCTTTTCTCGGTATCACGCTGATCTTTGCCACCGACCTGCACCACATGGCGCTGGCGGCCATCTATGACAGCTATATGGTGTTCTCACCCACTGACCCGCTGTTGTTCGAGGATGCCATGCAACTGGCGGTACGCACAGTCAGTGGTGCTTTCATGGTGGGGGTGCAGATGTCAGCGCCCTTTATCGTTTTCGGCCTGGTATTCAACCTGGGCGCCGGCATTTTGGCGCGGTTGATGCCGCAATTGCAGGTCTATTTCATCCTGATGCCGGCCAATATCATCGTCGGCCTACTGCTCTTTGCGATCCTGCTCGTGATGATGATGGGCTGGTACATCACCGCCTTCGAAAATCATCTTGCGATGTGGAGGGGCTAGCCGATGTCGAGCGAAGCCCCCGATCAGGACTCCAAAACAGAAGACCCCTCCCAGAAAAAGCTCGAGGACGCTCACAAAAAAGGCGATGTCGCCAAGAGTCAGGAGGTGACGACCTGGTTCATGCTGATGGGCTCGGGCATTGTCTTTGCCCTGTTGTCGCCGTGGATCAGCAAGGAACTGAGCCAGCCACTAAGCCTGATCTTCATGAATGCCGATCAGTTTGATCTGGAAGGCGCCGGCTTTGCCGACTTCTTCAACGGCCTGGCCCTGGCGATGATCGGCGTGGTCCTGATTCCGCTCGCCGTACTGATGGTGTGCGGCATCCTTGCCAATCTGGTGCAGCACCAACTGGTCTGGTCGTTCGACCCGATAAAGCCCAAGCTCTCCAAGATTTCTCCGGTCAGCGGCGCCAAGCGGTTGTTCTCGCCCGATGCGCTGGTGAATTTCGCCAAAGGATTGGTCAAGATCGTGCTGGTGGGCGTGATCGTGATCGTGGTGTGCTGGCCCGAGCGCGACCGGCTCGACACCATGATGACCGCCGATCCGATCATGATCCTGCTCGATTTCCAGGAGATCGGCATCAAGATCTTTGCCGCCGTCCTGGCTCTGATTACCGCAATCGCCGCGGCAGATTTTTTCTACGTGCGCCAGAAATGGTGGAAGCGGCAGATGATGACGGTTCAGGAAACGCGCGAAGAATACAAGCAGATGGAAGGCGACCCGCATGTGAAGGGACGCATCCGGCAACTGCGTCAGGACCGGGCCCGCAAGCGCATGATGTCGTCGGTTCCAGACGCCACGGTGGTCATTACCAACCCGACCCACTTTGCCGTGGCGCTTAAATACGACAAGGACATGGCGGCCCCCAAATGCGTTGCCAAGGGTGCGGACGCGGTCGCACTCCGCATCCGTGAAGTGGCCAAGGACAATGACGTGCCCATTGTCGAAAATCCGCCATTGGCGCGTGCTTTGTTTGCCTCGGTGGAGATCGATGAGACGATTCCGGGCGAGCACTTCAAGGCGGTGGCCGAAGTGATCGGCTTCGTGATGCGCCTCAAGAAGCCTGGCGGCGGGTGGCGGCCGAGCGCGTAAGCTGCCGAAGAGGTTGGTTCCCGCTAGTGAGAAAGCGCGCGTCGATGCAAGTCGGCATCATTGTGCCGCCATCCACGGCAAATCGGGGCTTCGCCCTCCCACCGGGGCGGTCCTTTTGCTAGACCTTTTCTGATGTCCCGATTCGGGACGCAGTGCAGTACTGGAGCAGAACCCTATGGCATCGACGCCGCTTGGCGAGGACGGCTATCCCGAACCGGTCCTGGATTCGGGGCGCGGCGGCGCAGGGCTGTGGCGGGTGGTGGTGCTGGCCATCGTGCTGGTGGGAGTGGCCGTGGCCTTCTCGCTGTTCGGAGATCGCATTCCACCCGAGCTGGTGATGAGCTTTGTGGGCCTATTGGCGGTGGCCGGGGTGTTCTTCCTGTTCGGGCTGGCGGCGGGGTTGTTTCGTTTCGCAGCCAGTGAAGATCGGCGGACCCTGAGCCATGCTGTGGTCGACAGCCTGCCTTTCGGTGCGGTGATTGCCGATCGCGAAGGCAAGATCAGCTATGTAAATCAGCACTATGGCAGTTTCCCGGGCGCGGTGAATAATGGCGTTCCGGTAGGCGTGCCAAGGCTGTTTTCCGGCTATGCCGATGCGGGCGAGGCGATCTACCGGGTATCGCGGGCGGCACGCGACGGACGCACGGCGATTGAGGATATCCGCGTGCCGGGCGGTCTGGGCGGGTCCCAGTCCGAGGCCGGTCGCGTGTTCTGGTATCGGGTTTCGGTGCGGCCGCTACCCGATTTTGCGGATAGTCACAAGCCACTGGTCGCCTGGTCGGTGGAGGACATTACTCGCGACCGGGAAAACAACGAGACCGCGTTCCGCGATCTGCAGCGCGCCATCGATTATCTCGATCATTCGCCGTCCGGCTTCTTCTCGGCCGATGCCCATGGGCAGATTCAGTATCTCAACTCCACCCTGGCCGACTGGCTCGGTTACGATCTGGCCGAATTCAATGCCGGGCAGCTTGCCCTGGGCGATATCGTGCGCGGCGACGGCGCCTCGCTACTGATGCGGGGCAGGGGTGACGGGGAAATCCGCACCGAGATCATCGACATCGATCTGGTGCGCCGCAACGGCACTTCGCTGCCCGTGCGCCTGCTGCACCGTGCCGCCCGCCTGGCCGATGGCGAATTGGGGGAAACCCGCACGCTGGTGCTCGATATGTCGAGCGCCCCGGATACTGAGGAAGAGCTGCGTGCTGCCGAAGTGCGCTTCTCGCGGTTCTTCAATGATACGCCCTTTGCCATCGCCACGCTCGACGCCGAAGGGCGGATCGTGCGGACCAATGCGCCATTCGGGCGCATCTTCCATTGGTCGGGCGAGGACAAGAGCCTGGAATTGCAGCCGCTCAGCGATCTCATCGGCGAGGGTAGCCGAGAGAAGCTGACCAAGGCCCTGAGCGATGCGACGGCGCAGCGCTCGGAAGTCGAGCCAGTCGACGCCGCGCTTAGCGCCGAGGGCGATCACGCCGTCCGGCTCTATATTTCGGCCTCCGAGGTCAGTGCCGGCTCACCCGAGCAGGTCAATGTCTATGCCCTGGATATGACCGACCAGCGCAAGCTCGAGGCGCAATTTGCCCAGAGCCAGAAAATGCAGGCCGTGGGTCAGCTGGCCGGTGGTGTCGCGCATGATTTCAACAATCTGCTTACCGCCATTATCGGCTTTTCCGACCTGTTGCTCCTGAAGCACAAGCCGGGCGACCCCTCGTTCAACGAGCTGATGCAGATCAAGCAGAATGCCAATCGCGCAGCTGGCTTGACCCGCCAGCTGCTGGCCTTTTCGCGCCGCCAGACGCTGCGTCCGCAAGTGCTGGAGCTGCCGTTGATCGTCGACGATCTCACGGTGCTCCTCAAGCGCATGATCGGCGAGAAGAACAACCTCACGGTCGAACATGGTCGCAATATCTGGCCGGTTCGCGCCGATGTGGTGCAGCTCGAACAGGTGATCATCAACCTGGTGGTCAATGCGCGCGACGCCATGCCCAATGGCGGGTCGATCACCCTCCGGACGTCCAATGTTACCCAGGCCGAGGCCGCACGCATGAAGTTCGAGGGCATGGTGGCGGCCGATTATGTGCTGATCGATGTGGAAGATACCGGCACGGGTATGAGCTCAGAGGTGCTGGCCAAGATCTTCGAGCCGTTCTTCACCACCAAGGAATTGGGCAAGGGCACGGGTTTGGGTCTTTCGACGGTGTACGGCATCGTCAAGCAGACCGAGGGTTTCATCTATCCGGTGTCGACCGTGGGGGTGGGAACCACCTTCAAGATCTTCCTGCCGCGCTATGTGCCCACGCCGGAAGAAGCCGCCGCCAAGGCCGCCATTGCCTCGGCGCCGGCCAAGGACCTTACAGGCCACGAACGCATCCTGCTCGTCGAGGACGAGGAAAGCGTG
>JBGTUK010000202.1:0-4849 GCA_041939225.1 Devosia sp. | reverse complement strand
CTTGCGCGCGCTGGCCGGGTGTTTTGGGTTTTCAGGCGACGACATTGAAAAGAAGTGCCGGGTGCTCTCGGGCGGCGAGAAAGCGCGGCTGGCCATGGCGTTGATCTTGTTCGATCCGCCCAATTTCCTGGTGCTGGACGAGCCGACCAACCATCTCGATATCCAGACCAAGCAGATGCTGATCGAGGCGCTTTCCAATTTTGAAGGCACCATGCTGTTTGTCAGCCACGACCGGCATTTTCTGGCAGCGCTGTCCAATCGCGTGCTCGAGCTGACGCCGGAGGGCGTTCACACCTATGGCGGCGGCTATAGCGAATATGTGCAAGCGACCGGGCAGGAAGCTCCGGGCCTAAGGGGGTAGGCCAAGATCCTACCAGGGCAGGGGCTGGCCGGTGTGGTCGAGCATGCGACCATTGTCTGAGGCGCGCAGATTGTCGATGACCCCGAGCAGCCGTGCGGCCGCGAATTCTGCGGTTACGGGGTCATGGCCGGAGCCTGTGAAGGGCGCCGAGAGCGGCGTGGCGACCGTCCCCGGATGCAGGGTCACGCAGAAGGCGTCGGGGCGGTTGCGTTGCAGTTCGATAGCGGCGGTGTGCAGCAATTGGTTCAGCGCCGCCTTGGCGGCGCGGTAGCCGTACCAACCGCCCAGGCGATTGTCGCCGATACTGCCGACCTTGGCCGAGAGCACGGCAAATACGGCTTTTCCTTCCCGCGGCAATAGCGGCAGAAAATGCTTGGCGACAAGGGCCGGGCCGGTGGCGTTGACCGCGAAGCTGCGGGCCAACCGGGCGGCATCGAGTTGGCGCCAGGATTTCTCCGGCTGCAGGTCACCATCATGCAACAGTCCCGTGGCGACAAAAACGAGCCGGATCGGCAGATCCAGGGCGGTCACGGCGCGTGCTGCGCTGGCGACCGAAGCTTCATCCGTGAGCTCAAAGCCATCGGTGCGACGCGACACGCGGACCACTTTGGCAAATGCTGGTGCTTCAGCAAGCGCATCAGCCAGAGCGCTGCCGATTCCACCCCCTGCGCCTATCACGACGGCCAGGCTGCCTAAAGGAAATGAGCTCATTGGAGTTGTCATGGCGCTCTCCTCGAAAGCCATACGCTGCGAGCACGAAAGCGGTTCACGGGTGTCTCGTTTGAGACGCGCGGTGGGCGCTTGCGCTTGATGCAGAGCGAGGAGAGCAAGCTTGAACCATCAGGAGGCACTCTGACAAAGCGCGCTCGACTGCGTTCGGAAAGACCTGCTAGGGTCTCGTATTGATAGATGGAAAGTTGTTACGATTCTCCGACCTCTTTATTTCACCTTCGGCGTCGTGTTCGTGGCGCTGGGCATCATCGGGGCATTTGTGCCGCTGATGCCGACAACGACGTTTCTCATTCTAGCAGCCTGGTGCTTTGCACGCTCTTCGCGACGGGCCGAGCAGTGGTTGCTCAATCACAAGACCTTCGGACCGCCTATTGTGGCATGGCGCGATAGCGGCGCGATTGCACGGCGGCACAAGCTGTATTCGCTTGGCGGCATGGGGCTGGGATTCTGCCTCTTCATGCTGACGGCAAAGCCGGAACTGTGGCTGGCCCTCCTGGTGGCCGCGGTGCTGATCGGGATCAGCGCTTTCGTCATAACCCGGCCCGAACCGTCTCGGCCGGCCTAGTGGATAGAACTGAGCTTGCGGACACTTGTGTTCGTTGCGTCCAAAATGACCCTGAGAACATGGGCATACTCGGCAAGGACATGACATGACCGACTTCGCCAGCGCGCTGACCAGCTGTGATCGTGAGCCGATCCACATTCCTGGTGCCATTCAGCCCTTCGGGCAGATGTTGATTGTGGATGACAATGGTGCGGTGGTCGGCGAGGCAGGTTGCACCCAGGACGTTCTCGGCCAACAGCTTGCGGATCTGATTGGACGGGGTAGCGAGGACATCATGTCGCGGCTGCCGCCCACGGGCCTGCTGGTGGTTGGAGATGTGGAGGCGTTCGGGGAGACGCGTGATTGCGTTGCTTACCGGAGCGGCGAGCATCTGGTGGTCGAACTCACCGAAAAGTCCGCCGCGGATAGTTTCGACGCGGCTTTTTTTGCCGAACTAGAAGCCCTGGGTGGGCGACTGGAGCAGGCGATAACCCTCGGGGAGTTGAGCCAACAGGCTGCCAGGGTGTTTCAGGAACTGACCGGATATAGTCGGGTCATGGTCTACCGGTTCGTGGATGGCGGGGCTGGCGTGGTGCTGGGTGAAAGCATCACCGACGGCTCATCGAGCTTCATGAACCACCATTTTCCTGCCACCGACATTCCACAGCAGGCGCGCGCGCTCTATGTGCGCAACAAGGTGCGGGTCATTGCCGATGTGCATTATGCGCCCGCGCCGGTGCGCAGCGCGTCGAGTGACCTCTCGCAGATCGACATGAGCGACTCCACGCTGCGCAGCGTGTCTCCGGTGCATCTGCAATATCTCAAGAATATGAACGTCAAAGCGTCGGCGTCGATGTCAATCGTCCAAGACAATATGCTCTGGGGGCTGATCGCCTGCCATCACCATGAGCCCCGCGCGCTGTCGCTGACGACGCGGCTGGCCTGCCAGTCTATGGCCTCGGCACTGGCACGACAGGTCAAGGCGCGCGACGATCGTCAATTGTTCCGCGAGCGCATCAGGCTGCGGGCACAGGAAGACGTAGTGGTCGGAAGGCTGGGCAGTGACGAGCGACTGGTGGATTTCTTCAGCGGCTCGGGCAAGGAGCTTGCCTCCTTGCTGCAGGCAGACGGCTTCGCCGCGGTGCAAGGGAAGGACCTGTTCTGCTGGGGAAACTGCCCCGATCAGCACAATATCCGCGATGTAGCCGAATTCGTCCGCCGGCCGGCGGCCATGCAACCCTTTGCAACCTCCAGCCTCAAACGGCAGATACCACAGGCGGCAGAGTTTCAGGCGCTGGCCAGCGGGCTTTTGGCCGTCACCATGTCGACGGAGGTGCCCACCATTCTCATGTGGTTCCGGGCCGAGCAGATGCAGGTGGTGAAGTGGGCGGGCAATCCGCACAAGGACGTGCCCCATTCTCCTGATGCAATTCTGCAGCCGCGCACGTCATTTGAAGCCTGGTCCGAGAGCGTCAACGGACGCTCGAAGGAATGGACGCATGCGGAAGTGGAGTCGGCCCTGCGGGTCGTCAAGCTGATGCTGGAAGCACGCAATAACCGACGCATGCGCCAGCTCAACAAGGAATTGACCACGACCTTGCGTGAGAATGAGACCCTGATCGAGCAGAAGGACTATCTGCTCAAGGAGGTCAATCATCGGGTGCAGAATTCGCTCTCGCTGGTGGCCGCGTTCCTGCGCATGCAAAGCCGAAACGCGCCGCCCGAAGTCCGCGAGCAACTCGCCGAGGCCGAACAGCGCCTGATGGCGGTGGGACTGGTCCATCGCCGGCTCTATCAGGACGACAGCGTAAGGGTCGTCGATCTCTCACGCTATCTCAGCGAATTGCTGCGGGAGCTTGGGTCGACGCTGGACACTGATTGGTCCAGCCACATTGTCACCGATTTCGCGCCGATCCTGATCAGTACGGACCGGGCTGTGCGGGTGGGACTGGTGGTCAATGAGCTTATTACCAACGCGTCCAAATATGCCTATGACGGCGGACCGGGTCCGTTGCACATACAACTGGACCAATATGGCGAGTCATTGCGCGTGACAGTGGCGGATCGGGGCCGTGGGTCGGCGGGACAGTCGCCCGAGGGCACTGGTTTTGGCTCGCGCATGCTGGCAACGCTGGTCCAAAGTCTCGACGGGCAACTCGAGCGCGAGGACAATCTGCCCGGGTTGCGGGTTTGCCTGACCGCCCCGGTGATGGGGCCCGGGGACCCGCCCGAACTGTTCGAAGTGAAGCAGTGAAAGCAGGATCGGGTGAGTTTCATCCGATCCTATGACTTTACCGGCGCCGAAATCCGAGCGCCGCTGTAGCATGCACGCCAACAGTCTCGGCTGTGCGACCGCTTCCGCCATCAGTAAAGCACGTCCGGTAGCCAGGTGATGAGCTGGGGGAAGGCGAAGAGCAGGGCGATCCCGATCAGTTGCAGGATCACGAAGGGCACGGCACCTCGGTAGATGGCGCCGGTCGAGACCGCGTTGGAGGCGACACCGCGCAGATAGAAGAGGGCAAAGCCAAAGGGCGGGGTGAGGAAGCTGGTCTGCAGGTTCACGCCCACCATGACCCCGAGCCAGATCGGATCGACATCGAGCGCCAAGAGCACCGGAGCGGTGATCGGAATGACGATGAAGATGATCTCGAAGGTGTCGAGGATGAAGCCCAGCAGGAACATGATCAGCATGACGATGATCATCGCTCCAATGGCGCCGCCCGGCATGGAGGAGAGGAATTCATGCACCAGATTGTCGCCGCCCATCATGCGGAAGACGATGGAGAACACCGCCGCACCGAACAGGATGATGAAGACCATCGAAGTGATGGTGGCGGTGGAAATGACGGCCTGGCGCAGGATGGAAAGATCGATCCGGCGGCGCAGCACAGCCAGCAGCATGGCGCCGACCGAGCCAACCGAAGCCGCTTCGGTCGGTGTGGCGATGCCGCCCAGGATGGAACCGAGCACGGCCACGATCAGCAGCAGCGGCGGGACCAGGGCAACGAACACTTCGCGCATCAGCCCGGCTTTTTCGTCTTCCGGAACCGGGGTGGCGGGGCAGGACTTGGGGTCGGTGATGGCCTTGAAAATCATAAAGGCGGCATAGAGTCCGACCAGCAGCAGGCCGGGCAGGATGGCACCGGCGAACAATGCGCCGACCGAGACCGGCTCGGGGTTCGTGCTTCCCAGCACGCTGACGCCCATCGAGT
>JBGTUK010000201.1:0-4880 GCA_041939225.1 Devosia sp. | reverse complement strand
ACGCCTTGGGGATGTTGGGCTCCTCCATGAATCCGAATGTCACCACCACGCGGAAGAACAAATTGTTATAGGCGTCGATGGTCACCTTTTCATCGTCCGGCACGCGCGGCGAGGTCGAGGTCCGCACGGTCAGGATGACATTCTGCTCATGCAGCACCTTGTAGTGCTTGAGGCTGTGCAGGAGCGCCGTGGGTGCGCCTTCAACATCACTGGTAAGGAAAATGGCCGTACCCGGCACCACGGTTGGCTTCTTCTTGGCCAGGTTTTCGACCAGAAACTCAAGCGGCACCTCATCGCGACGAGTCTTTTCCGCAAGGCGATTCCGCCCCGTCATCCAACTGACCATGAGCAGGGATACAAACAGGGCCACGGCAACAGGTACCCAGCCACCCTGGACGATCTTGGCAGAATTCACCGCAAAGAAACCGCCATCAATCACCGCATAGAGCAGGCCAAACGCGATGACACCGCCCAGCGGCCACTTCCAGTTGCGACGCATCACCACCAGCAGCAACGCCAGGGTCACAACCATGATGCCGGAAACCGCAATACCATAAGCGCTCGAAATCGCTGTCGAGCTGCCAAAACTGACCACCATGATCAGCACCATGATCATGATGAACGTGTTGATCTGGGGCATGTAGATTTGCCCGCGCTGATCCTGCGAGGTGTGCTGCACGATCATGCGTGGCAAAAGATTGAGAGCAATAGCCTGCTGGGTCAGGCTGAAGACGCCCGAAATCACCGCCTGGCTGGCAATGATGGTTGCCATCGTGGCCAGGGCAACGAATGGCCCTAGCGCCCAGTCCGGATGCATCTCGAAGAACGGGCTGACCACATTCTCCGGGCCAACATTGAGCACAAAGGCACCCTGCCCGAAATAGTTCAGCAGGAGACACGGAAATACCAGGCCGAACCAGGCCAGCACGATCGGCTTGCGCCCGAAATGACCCAGATCGACATAGAGCGCCTCAGCGCCTGTCACGGCCAGGAACACGGCTCCCATCACCACAAAGGCGATATTGGCATGTGTCACGAGAAATTCGACTGCGTGGTACGGGTTTAGCGCCCACAGCACAAAGGGGTTCTGCACGATGTGATAGAGGCCGATTGTCCCCATCACCAGGAACCACACGGCGGTGATCGGGCCGAAGACCACCCCCACCTTGCCCGTGCCAAAGCGCTGTACGAAGAAGACACCGAGAATGATTACCAGGGTGATCGGCACCACCCAGCGGGTCATGTTGGGCGCCACCAGTTCTAGGCCTTCCACGGCCGAAAGCACCGAAATGGCCGGTGTGATCATGGCATCGCCATAGAACATGGCTGCGCCGGCCACGCCCAGGGCGGTGATCCAAACCGGCGGTTTCTCGAACGTCTTGCGTGCCAGCGCCATCAGCGAGAGCGTGCCGCCTTCGCCATTATTGTCGGCCCTGGTGACGAAGAACACGTATTTGAAGGCCACGGTCAGCGCCAGTGCCCAGACGATCAGCGACAGCAGCCCGAGCACCTCGACCTCGGTCGCGCCAACGCCCGGACGGACCGACATGGCTTCGCGGAAGGCATAGATCGGGCTTGTCCCGATGTCGCCATAGACAACGCCGATCGCCCCAACAGTGAGGAGTGGTAGACTGGATTTTCCGTGGCTGGCCTGTTCGGTCGCTACGTCACCAGCTTGGGCGCTGGCACTTTCCGTATGCGTCATGAGCTTTACGGCTCTCGCTGTTTCAAGGCGGGCGCCGCTATACACCCGTCCCCCATCACAAACAACACCCGGTGATCTGAATAGTTCATATGCGAAAGGGGCTGCCCGGATAGGACAACCCCTTTTACCTAGGGAACGCTGGTAAAGTCCGCGTTCTTACTCGGCTGCTGCGGCAACCGAATTTTCTTCCTCGCGGGCGGCCTTGGCGGCTTCGCCCCACCAAATCAGCTGGTCGAGCATATCATTGGCAGAATTGCCGATTGAGCCTTCGATCTCGCTGATGGGCTTGTTCTGCTGACCCATCGGGTGCACGGCAAAGAAATCTGCGCCAGCGATATGCACCGCAGAACGGGTCGAAACCATCTGCAATTCGATACCGATGGTCCGCAGGTTCTCGACGGCGCGTGCCGCACCCAAGGCGCCATAGCCCACCGCACCAAACGCCTTCTTGTTCCAGTTCACATAGGCCTGGTCGATCGCGTTCTTCAGCACACCGGTAATGGCGCGATTGTACTCAGCCACGACGAAGATGTAGCCATCAAATTCGGAGATCTTGTTCTGCCAGCGAACGGCTTCGGAATTCTGCGAAGGCATCCAGGCATTGGAGGCTGCTTCGTCGAAGAACGGCAAATCGAAATCGCGCAGGTCGATCAGTTCGGCCTCGATTTCCGGGCGTTCATTCGCCTTGTCCAGGATCCACTTGGCCGGCACTTCGCCGAAACGGGTGGGACGGGTGGACGAGATGATGACGCCGATCTTGAGCTTGGACATGTGATGCCCTCCTAAGTAACAAATCGTAACTGAGGCGATATATGTTCCTGTTACGAAAAGCCTCAAGAGGGCACGAACATGTCAGCGAGGGACATTGCCGTGCCCCGGTTACACTCGTGTAAGTATAGGAAATACCGACTATTTCTTCTCTCGGGACAACCTGGCTGCCCCAAATCCGGCTCATTACCTCATTTCGACGCACGTAGTGTTCTTTTTAAGCGAACAATCGGTTTATGCCAAAACTGCGATATAGCGCCGGGTCGCCTCGGCGAACCCCATCAAGAGCGCATCCGCCGTGATTCCATGTCCGATGGACACCTCCGCCACGCCAGGCACAGCCTTCTGAAAATCCGGTAGATTGACCAGCGTCAGGTCATGCCCCGCATTGACCCCCAGCCCAGCATCCAGCGCCGCTCGGCAGGTCACCGCCAGCGCCGACAATTGCCGTTCGGCTTCTGCCCCGTCTTCAAAACAGGCGCCATATGGACCGGTGAACAGCTCGACGCGATCCGCCCCGGTCGCCTTTGCCGCCGCAATGCCAGCCTCTCCGGCATCCGGATCGCAAAACAGCGAAATTCGCCGGTCCGGCCGCTTCAATCGCTGCACAACCGACCGTAGAAAATTGCCTTTCCCGACAAAGTCCCAGCCATGGTCCGAAGTGGCCTGCGCCGGATCGTCTGGCACCAGGGTGACCTGCTGCGGGTTCACCTGTTCAATCAGCTCGAGGAAATCCTCGCTCGGATATCCCTCGATGTTGAATTCGATCTCCGGATAGTCTGAGCGCAGCACGTCCGACAATTCGAACACATCGCTGCGCCGGATATGCCGTTCGTCCGGACGCGGATGCACGGTGATCCCGCTGGCGCCGGCATCGAGCACCACGCGCGCGATTCCCGTCACGCTCGGCCAGGGCAAATCGCGGCGATTGCGCAATTGCGCGACGGCATTGAGATTGACGGAAAGCAAAGTCATGGCAGAAACCCAAAAGAACAGGCCCCTGCCATACACCAGACTGGGCGCCGCGCCCAATCGAACCTTTTGATGAGTGCAATCAGCGTCTTGCTGACTACATCCCCTCCGGGCCGCGATTGATCGCAGCGAGCCCCGTGCGAACCACTTCGACCAGCCCCAGCGGCTGCATCAGCGCGATGAAGCTGTCGATCTTGCTTGGCTTGCCGGTCACCTCGAACACAAAGCTCTCAACTGTCGCATCGACGATCTGCGCCCGGAATGCGTCGGCCAGACGTAGCGTCTCGGCGCGATGGTCGCCCGTGCCATTGACCTTGATCAGCGCCAACTCGCGCTCAAGATAAGCGCCTTCCGCCGTCAAATCGTGCACCCGGTGCACCGGCACCAGCCGTTCGAGCTGGGTCTTGATCTGCACCAGCACCTTGGGCGTGGCGATAACAACAACAGTGATGCGACTAAGTCGCTTGTCGTGTTCAGTCTCGCTGACGGTCAGGCTTTCGATATTGAAGCCACGCGCCGAGAACAGGCCGACGACCCGGGCGAGAATGCCGGGCTCGTTATCGACCAGCACGGAAAGGGTGTGACGTTCGGTCTGCTGGGTTTCCTGGGTCAGGAAATAGGCCGAACCGGTGGGCTGCAAATGTGCATTCATTTTCGTGTCCTCCGCAGCGCTCTAGACGAGCGCCCGTCCCTTCTCGTCGATGATATCCCCGATATTGGCCGTATCGGGCAGGATGATCTCGTTGTGCGGCTTGCCCGAGGGGATCATGGGCAGGCAGTTCTCGTCCTTTTCGACCAGCACGTCGAACAGCACCGGACCGTCGTATTCGAGCATGTCCGCAATGGCTGCATCGAGTTCAGCCGGCGTGTCGCATTTAATGCCCTTGGCCCCATAGGCTTCCGCGAGCTTGACGAAATCGGGCAACGATTCCGAGTAGGAATGTGCATAGCGTGAGCCATGCAACAGGTCCTGCCATTGGCGAACCATGCCCATGCGCTCATTGTTGAGAATGAAGATCTTGACCGGCAGCCGATATTGTACCGCCGTGGAGAGCTCCTGCATGGTCATCTGCACCGAGGCCTCGCCGGCAATGTCGATCACCAGCGCATCGGGATGGGCCATGCAGAAAACGAAGCGGGATATAAACGAAGATGGACGGAGGCGGTGCCCCGAAGCGAAGATGGCTGGCGAAAGCGATGATGGCGCGGTGGGAGAAAGGCATGGTGCGAACAGGTCGGATCGTTCGCGCAATTAAGAAATCGGAGGGGCGCACCGGCGGCATCATCGGCCTCGGACAGATCAATAAACTTCACATCGGCGGCCTCGCGTCTCAATTCGCTAACCCGATGAGCCACGAAGTCGATATCCGGGCCCTGCGTACCAAAAGGAGCGGACGGGTTCGGTACCAAGGCGCAGTATGACGACATCATCGCG
>JBGTUK010000200.1:0-5001 GCA_041939225.1 Devosia sp. | reverse complement strand
TGCTTGGAAAAAATGGTGGGCGATGACGGGCTCGAACCGCCGACATCTTCGGTGTAAACGAAGCGCTCTACCAACTGAGCTAATCGCCCGCAGCGGCCTGAGCCGACTGAATGGCGCCCTGATTAGGGCGCTAGTCCCTGCCCGTCAACTAACATTTGCAGGAATAAAAACGGCCCCGGCGAAATCGCACGGGGCCGGTTGCCAAAGTCCGGCAGAACGCAATCTTAGTTGATGGCGTCCTTCAGACCCTTGCCGGGCTTAAACTTAGCCTGGTTCGAAGCCGGAATCTGAATCTCGGCGCCAGTGGCCGGATTGCGGCCAGTCGAAGCCTTGCGCTGGGAGACGGCAAAAGTGCCGAAGCCGACCAGACGAACTTCGTCGCCACCCTTGAGAGCAGCGGTAATGGCTTCGAACACTGCGTCAACCGCTTCGGCGGCCTGTGCCTTGGTGATCGTAGCCTTGTCGGCAACGACGCCAACCAGATCGTTTTTGTTCATAGCGTTTCCTCACAGTGAATGCCCGCCGTCTCTGGCGAACGAAAACGCCGACAACCTTTTGTGATTCTGCGCTTGGCGCAAGGAAATCCGGGGGTTTTCGGCTGCCCGACGGTGCAAAGCTGTTAATGAACCGGAAAAAACGCCCCCGCAAGCCCGCATCGGGTCAAAACCCCCGTATTCCGGGGATTGTCCCCGTTTTGCCTAACTGCGGCGTACCGATTGCACGGTCGGGGTACGTCGAACGCCCATCATCAACGGTACTGCCAGGAGATAAACGCAGATCGCGACCAGCCAAATTGCACCCGGCCAACTCGGACGCAGGCCATGATAGCTCATGGAAAAGAAGAGCGGTCCGAACACCGATGCGAGGCTTACAAGGCTGGCCAGAACGCCCTGTAGCTGGCCCTGCCGTTCCGAATCAACCTGCCGGGTCAGTAAAGACTGCAAAGCCGGCATGCCGATCCCACCGAGAGCGAAGATGGGCATGATAACAAAGACCAGCCAGCCTTGCCCGGACAGGGCCATGACCAGCATGGCGGCGATCTCACAGGCCATGCCCAGCAGCAAGGCCCAGCGTTCGCCTAGGCGCGACACGGCAGGACCCGTCAGAAAGGCCTGCGCGATGGCGTGCAAAAGACCGTATGCCCCCAGTGAGAGGCCGATCATCATGCCGTTCCAGGCGAAGACATCCTCGCCGAAGATGGCCCAAACGGTGCCATAGACCGTGCCGACCAGATTCATGATGAGATAAATCGCCATGAGCGGGATAAGCGCTTTGAAGGTCAGCGCCCAGGCCAGGGGCTTGAACGGGTTCAGCGTGCTCCAGGTGAAGCGTGTGCCTTTGTAACCGGGGCGGGATTCGGGCAGTAGAAACAATGCCAGGGCAAAATTGGCGCCGTTGAGCAGCGCGGCAATCAGGAAGGGCGAGCGCAGCCAGATGTCGCCGAGAATGCCGCCAAGCACGGGCCCGATGATAAATCCGATTCCGAACATGGCATGGAACAGGCCGAATCGTTTGGCCCGTTGTTCTTCGGCCGAGATGTCGGTGATGTAGGCGGTTGCCACAGCCATATTGGCACTGGTGATGCCGGCAATGGCGCGGCCGACCACCAGCAGCCAGAGTTCGGGTGCCATGGCCATGACCAGATAGTCGATGGCTGCCCCTGCCAAAGAGACCAGAAGAACCGGCCGCCGGCCGAATCGGTCGCTCAGGACACCCAGGATGGGTGAAAACAGGAACTGGCAGGCAGAATAGAGCGCCAGCATGACGCCCAGGAGTGTGGCGATGTCATTGGTGTGACCCACATCGCGTAACAGGGCCGGCAGAATGGGGAAGATCAGCCCGATACCCACCGCATCGAGCATGACTGCGGCGAGAATAACGATCAGCGCCTTGTTCATAGGGCAGCTCCAGACATTCGCGCCGCACTGGATAGGACGGCAAGCGCAGTTGAGGTCCAGCCCGGTTGATCAAGCTGATGTAGTCAAAGCGGCTATCGGCGGCAACGGCAATGGCCTAGCGCCGTGACACGGCATGGCAGGAAGCCGCCCCACTTTCTATGATGAGTGTGTGGCGAGTATTTTGGGCAGCAAAGGTGGCAGATCCTCGCTCAACATGCCCGGACCGCCAAAATGATTGGCCGATTCGGCGTGCAGCCACACGGCGGCGCACGCCGCTTCAAAGCCGGACATACCCTGAGCGAGCAGTCCTGCAACCATACCCGCCAGGACGTCCCCTGCCCCGGCGGTTCCGAGCCAGTGTGGAGCGTTATCGTTGATCGCCGCACGCCCATCTGGCGCGGCGATGACTGTGTCGCGCCCCTTCAGAATCACAAAGGCGCCCGACTGGCTGGCCGCGCTGCGCGACCGAGCGAGCTTGTCGCCCGCCAGATCAGGGAAAAGGCGCCCGAATTCGCCCTCATGTGGGGTCAACACGACAGGCGCAGTTCGTTTCCGGATCTGGCTGAATAGCTGCTCGGGCTGATCTGCAAAGCTGGTCAGTGCATCAGCATCCAGCACCAGGGCTGCTGTTGCCCCCAGGGCGGCCTCAACCTTCTCTCTGGTTGCCGGCCCGGTACCGGCCGCGGGGCCGATGACACAGGCGTTATTTCGCTCGTCGGCCAGTATGTCCCCCAGCTCGCCTGCGCTCGACGCTGGACGAAGCATGATAGCGGTGACATGAGCCGCGTGGACCTGGAGGGCCTCTTCCGAGCCACAAAGCGTAACAAGTCCCGCACCGATCCTGAAGGC
The DNA here is from genome assembly GCA_041939225.1 of Devosia sp. Lineage (GTDB taxonomy): Bacteria > Pseudomonadota > Alphaproteobacteria > Rhizobiales > Devosiaceae > Devosia. The sequence goes on along the minus strand of JBGTUK010000200.1, from coordinate 2,254 downwards.
GCCTGTTGCGCTCAGACGCGCAGCACCCGTCTGTAGAGGACCTCCAGACAGGACAACAACATGCCCTCGATCAAACTTGTGGCCGTCGCTGGCGTGGTGGGGCAGCCTCCATAGTCCGGGTGAGTTGTGCCAAGCCTGTGGCCGGATGACGTCCAGCACGCTGGCTGGGATGCCGATATCGGCAAGGGTCAACGCGCCGCACAAATCGCGCCCTGGCATCAGGAGATGGCCTGGCTTGCGTCGAAAGAAGGTTACGGTTGAACGGGCGTTGATTGCGACGCCCCTGACTGCCCCCGTGGCTCCATCGACGCCGCTGGGCACGTCGATGCTGACAATTGGCAGGTCGGATCGGTTCACGGCCTCTATGACCGCGCCGAGCGGACCAGTGATGTCCCGGTCGAGGCCAGCACCGAGCAGAGCGTCCACGACAAGGGCAGCACCCTCAAGCGATAGCGGACCTGTTTCGCATGGGCCCGTCCAGCGGGCCGCCATCTCTGCAGCATCTCCGTGCAGCCGCCCCAGCTCCGCGACACACCAGAGACGCACCGGCCATCCCATTTCCTGCAGCAGCCGCGCGACAACAAAGCCATCGCCGCCATTATTGCCTGGCCCGCACAGCACCAGCACAGGGCAGACCGGAAAATCGGCGACGATCGTATCGCAGACGGCCCGACCGGCTTGTTCCATCAGGTCTAGGGAGGCGACGCCGGACTGCACCGCCAGACGGTCGACTTGCGCCATTTCTGCGGGCGTCAGTAAGGCATTGAGGTGCTGTATGGACATGCCGGTGGCCAAAAAAGTGGAAATGTGGACGATCGGAAACATCAGATCAGGAACGAATTTACATCAGATGCGCCGATTGACCATCGATTGGGAAAACTCCTTAAGGAGTCGGCTCATTGGGCGCTAGCGGGTGGCTATGCCCCTGCTTTGGTGTTCGCCGTCCAGTTTAACCAGCCCCATGGGTTCGACGACCTCGGACACCCGATCAAACCAGCTAAGGCGCCGACTAACAGCGTATACTGATCCTCACCGAGTTCGATAAGATGCGATCAAGCACTGCAATACTGCGGTGACGCGACTGATGCATGCTCATTCGACCACCAAACGGAGGTTGAACTTGCCCGAAGTTCTGGAACGCCCGACGATAGCTCTGCACGGTATCACAAGCGTGGCAGGGCGCTATGTTATCGGGGAGCAGAAAACCCTTCCCGGGATCAACCTGTTCGCCTGTCGACTTCGCATGATTGGCAGCGACAATCTGAGGGTCACGGCCCCGGTCATTCCACAAATGGGTGAGCAGGTTACAACCAGCTTCAACTCCTTCGGCACCCTGACCGGCCGGGTCACCCGCCAACTCGAGGACGGGTTCGGCATGAGCATCGAGCATGATGCCGGAGGCCGAGAGAGCCTCAATGCCCGCATCACCAGTTTCAGTGACAAAATCTGGACGGCAGAGACTGATCGACGGGCGGCGCAACGTATCATGCCCAGCAATCCGCGCACCGTAATCGCCCGTCCGGACAATTGGTCCCAGCCATGCCTGATTGTCGACTACTCGATTTCGGGTGCAGCCGTGTCAGCGGCCTTTCAACCCGAGGTTGGGGAGATCGTCACAGTGGGCCAGGTCACCGGCGAAGTGGTGCGCCAGTTCGATTTCGGCTTTGCGGTACGCTTCTTCGAGCCGCAAAATGCCGCTCATCTGGAGGGGCTATTGGAGGCGCCGGATGAATGGCGCGAGGTGATGCGAAGGACGTTCAAGGCGGTCTGACGGCGTTTCGACAGCAAGCGGCTTCGCAAAAGCCAATAAGAAAGGGGCCGAAAAGGCCCCTTCCCCATGTTGATATCTGCTCGCCTCAGGCCGAGTAGTACATCTCATATTCGACCGGATGCGGTGTGTGCTCGAACTTGATCACTTCCTGCATCTTGAGGTCGATATAGCTGTCGATGAAGTCGTCATCCATGACGCCACCGACCTTGAGGAAGTCGCGGTCAGCCGAGAGGCTCTCCAGAGCCTCACGCAGCGAGCCGGAAACGGTCGGGATTTCCTTGAGCTCTTCCTTGGGCAGCTCATAGAGATCCTTGTCCATCGGGTCGCCCGGGTGGATCTTGTTCTTGATACCGTCCAGGCCCGCCATCAGCAACGCGGTGAACGCGAGATAGGGGTTGGCCATCGGATCGGGGAAGCGCACTTCGACGCGCTTGGACTTCGGCGATTGACCGAAGGGGATACGGCAAGAGGCAGAACGGTTGC
>JBGTUK010000199.1:0-5007 GCA_041939225.1 Devosia sp. | reverse complement strand
GCCAGTGGCTCGTTCTACCTTGTTTCGGAAGGGCCACTGGCCGTTCGTTACCGTGTATCCGCAAGCCGAGAGGCCGGGCGGCTTCGAGCCATGCCCGAAGTCCCGGTTTTGGCCCCGGACGGCTTTGGGATTAGAATGTCCAGACTGCAGGAGGGATCAGCCATGAGTGAGACACACGGTGCGATGATCGCAAAATTCCTGGTCGCGCAGGACCGGGTTTATCCCGAGGCGCTGCATGAATTGCGGGCCGGGCGGAAGCGGACGCATTGGATGTGGTTCATCTTCCCGCAGATGGCCGGGCTGGGCAGCAGCGAGATGGCCCGGCGTTACGCACTTCATGGCGCCGGGGAGGCCCTGGCCTATGCCGAACACCCGCTCCTGGGCGCCCGGCTTGTCGAATGCACACAAGCGGTTTTGCTTCATGCGCCCGAGGGCGTGGCGCCGCGCGATCTCAATACCATTTTTGGCTCGCCCGACGACAAGAAGTTCATTTCCTCGATGACCCTGTTTGCCCGCGCGCAGCCCGAGCAGCGCCTGTTCCGCGCCGCGCTCAGTGCCTTCAACGATGGCCATGAGGATGCGCGGACCGTGGCCCTGCTCGGTGCCTGACCGTGGTCTATCGATGGGGAATCATACGAAGGAACGTACTAGCGATTTCGACATAAATAATCGTGCGGTTATATTTCGTTATACTTCCAGGCGCATCGTAATTGGCATCTGCAAAGCGTCAAGGAAGCAGACTATGTCCGCTGCGATTACTCTTACCGACTGCGCTGCGTTGATTTTCGTCCCGGACGGACGCAGCTTTGATCAGATGGCCACCCTGGCCGGTACGCTGGGTTTCGGTCATGTGCTTGAGCATACCAAGCTTAACGCCGTGCCTGAAAAGGCGCTGCCGTTTTTCCTGATCCACAATGGCGTTGCCGGCCATCTCAAGCAGCGCCTGTTGCGCGGCTTGCGGGCGACCGACGAGCCGCTGCGCAAATATGCGCCGATCATCTGCATCATTCCCCAGGGGCCGCGACATCAGATGGTGCCGCAGGTCGAAATGGGCTTTGACGACGTGGTATTTCTCAGCGACCCGATCGAACAGATCAGCAAGACGTTCACCGACCAGTTGGGGCACGAGGTGCTCTATATCGATTCACCGCATTATTTCGGACCGGACCGGCGGCGGCTGGAGCGGGTCAGCCGCGGCGACCCACGGCGCGTGCCGGGCGGCACCGAGCATCGGCGCATTCAGGTGCTGCGCGATCCGCAGCGCGGCATTGCGGCCCACTATGTCAACTGATCGCGCTTAGTCAGGCGCACATTGCGCCCCTCGCCGCCGGGGGGAATGTCCAGATGCACGACGAGACGCACCGCCTCGGCCACCTGCGGCGCGCGCTCGGCCCACTCGATCAGCACAATGGCCTCTGGATCATCGAACAAGCCCAGCTCATCGGCCTCGGAAGCGTCGGCCAGCCGGTAGAGATCGGCGTGCAGCACCGGCCCAATGGGGGTGTCGTAAGGCTGGATGATGGCAAAGGTCGGCGAGGGCACTTCGAGCGCCGGATCGTCAGCCAGCGCCCGCAAGATGGCCCTTGCCATCGCTGTCTTGCCCGCCCCCAGATCGCCCTCGAGACTAACGATATCCCCGGGCTTCAGGTTCATGGCAAGCTGGGCTCCGAACCGGGCCGTGGCCGCATCATCAGGGAGGAAGGTTTGGGACAGCAAAGCTAATCGCCTCCGGCGTCTCCCCCAGAAGCGGCGGAGACAAGACTACAATCTTCAGTACCCTATTCCGCCACGCCTGCCAGGGCGCTGTCCAGCGGCAGGTTGACGATGATGCGGCTGCCCTTGGGCTCGCGCCGTTCGGCCGAGATGGTGCCGCCATGCAGGTTGACGAAAGTTCGCACGATGGACAGGCCCAGCCCCGCACCGCGTTGCCGGCCGCCTGAGGCCGGGTTGTCCAGCCGGGTCAGAATGGCCGATTTCATCTCGTCGGTGAGGCCGGGGCCTTCGTCCTCGATGACGAACAGCATGCGATCGCCGCGCTGGCTGACGGCGAGCCGGATTTCCCCGCCCGGCGGGGAGAAGCGCGCCGCGTTGGAGAGGAGATTATAGAGCACCTGCACCAGCCGCGTGCCATCGGCGATGAACAACGGCAGGTCCGGCGCGATATCGACCACCAGATGGGGTGCTTCGCCCGAAACTTCGGGGAAGCTGGCACTCATGCCGGCGCGGGCTTTGTCGACCAGGGCGGTCACGTCGAGCGGTTCGGGGTTGAGTTCGGCAATGCCGGCATCGACCGAGGCGAGGTCGAGGATGTTGTCGATCAGCACGCCCAGTGTGACCGATGAGGCGCGGATATAGTCGATATATTCACGCTGGCGCTCATTGAGGCTCGCGCCCTCGGTATCGGCCAGCAGGTCGGCAAAGCCGATGATGTTGGTCAGAGGCGAGCGCAGTTCATAGGAAACGTTCTCGACAAAGGCGTCCTTGAGCCGGTCGGCCGCCACCAGCGCGTCATTGCGCTCCTTGAGCACCTTGGAATAGCCCGCGCTTTCGGTGACGTCGAGGAAGGTCATCATGGTCTGCCCATTGGGCAGGCGGGTGATGGCGTAGTCGATCAGGCGCCCGTCGGAGCGCGTGATCCGCCCCTGGCGATCAGTGCGGGTGGGGTTGAGATCGATGATGGTGCGCTTGAGATCGCGCCAGATCGCGGCGCCGTCCTCGGGGATCGCCCGCCCGCTGGCCTCGGCCAGCCGGTCGATATGGGGATTGGTGCCAAGCTCGTTCATCGGCAGCTTCCAGAGCTTGGAAAGCTGCGGATTGGACAGGGTCAGCCGGCCATTGGTGCCGAACACCGCCACGGCCTCGTTGAGCGCCATGATGGTTTCGCGCAGCACATTGGTGAAGGCCTTGTTGGTGCTTTCCAGCTCCAGCCGCTCGGTCAGATCCTCGAACACATAAATGACGCCGCCCTCCGGGGCCGCAGGCGCCGAAATCACCTTGATGGTGCGACCATCGGGCAGGTGCCAGGGGTCGGCCTCGTGCGGCTCCTTGCGGGCGTAGCTTTCCAAATGCTTGGCGCGCCAGGTGTGATAGTCGACCTGGCTGGGCAGCATCCCCTCGGTGCGCAACTTGTCGAGGATGGCGCGCTCGTCCAGTCCAAGCGTGAGGAATTTGCGATCCAGGTTCCACAGATTGGCATAGGCGGCGTTGAACTGGGTCAGTTCGCGCTTGGCATTGAAAATGGCGATCGGGGTCCCCAGCGCATCGATGATGCCGCCAATATGGGTCGCGTCGTGCTCGCCTGGTGCGGGCAACGCACCGCCTTTTTCATTGGGCCGCAGATAGCCGGCCCGGCCACCGGGCACTGGGAAATCCACCAGTTCGAACTGGCCGTGCCTGCCGAAATCGAGCGGCAGGTTCACCGGCGCCGCATCGGCATGGCAGGTTTTGAGATGCAGCGCCAATTGGGTGGCGTCGAGCAATTCGGGCGGGTTTGTATCACCGGTGGCGCGCCCCAGATCAGCGGCGAGCTTGAGATAGGCGGGGTTGGCATAGATCAGGCGATCGGCCTCGTCGCGCAGAAAAGCCGGCTTGGAGAGCAGGGCGAGAATGGCGCGGGCACTTTCCCTGTCCCCGCCCTGCGCTTCGGCGCTTGAGGCGGCGTGCTCGTCGGATTGACTGAAGGCCGGACGCAGCCGCAATGCCACGGCCCCGCCCATCACCCAGCCATTGGCGCGAACCAGGCGACCATCGCGGGTATCAAGGCTGGTGACGAAGGCGTGGCCATGCAGGCGCAAATCTTCCACCAAGCTGGTCAAGCGATTGGTTTCGGCCGGACCCAGCCAGGTGTGGAAATTGAGCACGCTTTGCGGCTGCCGTCCCGATGGTAGCACGGCGCCGGTTTGACCCAAAATGCGCGGCGCTTCGTGACCCTGCCAGAGCACAGTCAGTTCGCGGGTGCCGGCGATCAGGTTCTCATACTCATCGACCAGAGCGCGCAGATCGGCAATCTGTTCGGCGGCGCGGCGGCGTGCCGCGCGGCTGTCGGTCAAGAGGGTGCGGACCAGGACCATGGACAACAGGGCAAACCCGCCTGCGCCAATGGCAACTGCAAAGGGGGCGATACCGCCCAGACTTGCCGGAACAAGACCCTGTGCCAGGGCGGGAACGGCCGTGACCAGAGTGAGGGGCGCGGCGCACAGGCCTGCGAATCCCAATTGTTTCCGGAAATGATCCGGCGTCATACCAGCCCTCTTTCGCTTTGATTGCGATGCCAACCCGGCCAGAACGACCGGTACGCCTCAACTTCAAACAGGCCGCTGACTCAGAGCCAAAACTGGCTCAAGCTGCCCCCAAAAACGGCTTGCGTGTCCCCCCACAACCCGAATCACTAAGACCATACCGGGCCGTGGAATCGCGCAAAAGAGTCTTGATGGCTGTGCGTTGCGGGCAAAGCGCAAGGAAAGGGCTTGACCCGTGAACGAAACAGAAACCTTTCAGAAAAGTAAAAACCCGGGACAATGCCCGGGCTTTTTTTCGATCAATGGTTAATGTTCGGGCGCCTTTTGCACCGACCAATCGCCCCCCTGACGCGATCGGCCCCGTGGCTTTTAGGCTTAGTAGCGATACTCGCCCGACTTGAACGGACCCTCGACCGGCACGCCGATATAGTCGGCCTGGGTCTTGGTCAGCTTGGTGAGCTTGGCGCCGAGCTTGTCGAGATGCGTGCCATTCCCACCGAGGTGAAGGATCTGGTGATCAACATCGCCAAGGTTGCACCCGACACGCATCCCATGAGCGTGCTTCGGACGGCCGTGTCCATGTCATCGCACCTTGAAGCAGATTGCGAAGACGACTCACCCGAGGCTGAGCTACGCAAGTCCAAGCGACTGCTCGCCATGATTCCAACGATCATCGGCACGCATCAAATGGCCCTTGACAGCAAAGACCCTGTCGATCCGGATCCGACACTGAGTCACGCTGCGAACCTGTTGTGGTGCATGTCCGGTG
>JBGTUK010000198.1:0-5079 GCA_041939225.1 Devosia sp. | reverse complement strand
CTCGACATAGCGGGCCTCCTTGCCGATGACGACGGCCAACTCGACTTCCCAATCGGGTTTGATGGCATTCTTTGGGATGATGACGTCGTCATTGGGGCCGATGATGGCGCTGGTGGCCTTCATGAAGATGATGGGCTCTTCCGGGATCGGCGCGCCGGTTTCGGCGGCATGGTCGGCATAGTTCAGGCCGATGCAGATGAACTTGCCGACATTGGCCACGCAAGGGCCGATGCGCTCATCGGCGGACAGCGTAGGCAGGGACGCGATGTCGGTGCCGGCGATGATCTCCAGCCCCTCGGGCAGCAGGGTGGCCCCGCCAATGTCAGCGACGACGCCGGTGAGATCGCGGATCGAGCCATCTTCGGCGAGAATGGCAGGCTTTTCAGCGCCCTTGGCACCGACACGAAGCAGTTTCATTGTGGGAGTCCTCCAAGTGAGTTTGTCGGCGTCATAGAGCTAACATGTTAGTCTGTCGAGGGCGGCCAGTGACAAAGCCGTTCGGCCGGTCAGGATTCGGGGCGGATCACACCCTTCTTGAGTATGATGTTGCCATAGAGACGCGCTTCTCCGGTCTGCACGAGAGCGGCGGCCTTGCTGGCGCGATCGTAAAAGGCAAAACGCTCAATGGTGGAGAAGCGCCGGGTTGGCTCGTGGCGGGCAATGAGCACCTCGAACTCCCCGAAGATCGGCGGGACGGCGGACGCATCGCCGACAACGGCCATGCCGATGGCGGATTCGTCGACAAAATCATCGAGCGGCATCACGGTCAGCATCGCATCCAGAATGTCAGTAGCGGCAATGCCGTCGGCCCGGATCACGGATGGACCGAGGAACTCGGCAGGAAAGTTGGCGTCGACGATGGCAATCTCGTCGCCATGGCCCATTGCGCGCAGGGTGGAAAGCAATTCGGGGCCAAGCAGGGGCGGGATATTCTTGAGCATTGATGAAAGAGGTCTCTTGGTTAGCCGAAAGGGAAATCATTGTCTTTGGTGGTGAATTCGGCGCCGTCGGCAAACAGCGCGGGCTGCTCCTGGGCGAAGGCAAACAGTTCGATCATGACCGCGTCGATATGGGCGCGGATAGCGGCAATAGCCTGAGGCGCGTCAGCGGCCAGGATGCCATCGAAAATCGCCTGATGCTCGGCAATGGTATGGTTGAGCCGGCGCGGGGTGATGATCAGGCGCCGGGCGCGATCAAGGTTGGCGCGGGCCTTGTCGATAATCGATTTGACCTTGGTCAGCCGCATGGAGCGGAAGATGATGTCGTGAAAATCGACGTCGATCTGGTGGAAGGTTTCGGCATCGTCGCGCGAGGCGGCATCGCGCTGGGCCGCCATGTTGGCGTGCAGCGCCGCTATGACTTCGGTGTCGTGCTTGCCGATCAGAACTCGCAGGGCCTCGCTTTCAAGACCCTTGCGGATGAGCATGTATTCGCGCACGTCGGCGATTTTGACCAGTGACACGGTGGAGCCGCGCTGCGGCGCGATATCGACCAGCCCTTCTTCGGCCAGCCGGGCCAGCGCCTCGCTGACCGGGAAGCGCGAGACGCCCAATTGGCTGCAAATGGCGGATTTGTCCAGCATGGTGCCGGGCGGCAGGGCCAGGGTGACAATGGCCTGGCGCAGGGCATTGGTCACGTCAAGCGTAACCGTGCCGCGCGAGAAATCGCCTGCTTGTCCTAGAAATTGGTAGGGACTGGCTTCCGTTTTCATGCTAACATGTTAGTTAGTGATGTCTTGAATGACAATGCCGGACCTCTCGAAGCGCGTGCGCAATCTGACGAGATTATCCTCTGGCGTAAAGCGTTGAGAACCGACTGCCAAAGGCCCCTATCGATGAATGAGCAAGTGACCCAGCCGCAAGGCAAGACCCTGGTGCTGAACGCCGCCGACAATATTGCGGTGGCGCTGGCCAATCTCGAGGTGGGCACCGGCACGCCCGAGGGTGTTGCCATCATCCGCCGGGTGCCGCGCGGGCACAAATTCGCCACGCGCCCGATTGCGGCAGGCGAGGCTGTGCTGAAATTCGGGCAGATCATCGGCTTTGCCAAGGAAGGGATCGCGCCGGGCGATTGGGTGCATGAGCACAATTGCGGCATGGGTGGCCCCGATGGGTCGCTGGCGCATGATTATGCCTTTGCCGAGGGCGCGGTGCCGGTTGAGATGGTCGAGGCCAGCCAGCGAGCGACCTTCCAAGGCTATAAGCGCGCCAATGGTTCGGTGGGCACGCGGAACTATGTGGGCATCCTGACCTCGGTGAACTGCTCGGCAACCGTCGCAAAATTCATGGCCGAAGCGATCAACCGTTCGGGGGTATTGGACGACTACCCGGAGATCGATGGGGTTATCCCGTTCGTGCATGGCACGGGCTGCGCCATGGATCTGAGCGGCGAGGGCTATCAGATTTTCCGGCGCACGCAGTGGGGCTATACTTCCAACCCCAATCTGGGCGCAGCATTGCTGGTGGGCCTGGGGTGCGAAGCGTTCCAGATCGACCGGATGAAGGAAGCCTATAACCTTTCGGAGACCGACACCTTCCAGACCATGACGATCCAGGAGATCGGCGGCACGCGCAAGATGATCGAGTGGGGCGTCGAGCGCATCAAGGAGATGCTGCCGGTGGCAGCAAAGGCTAGACGCGAAACGGTGGATGCCAGCCATCTGTCTCTGGCGCTGCAATGCGGCGGCTCGGACGGCTATTCCGGCATTACCGCCAATCCGGCGCTGGGCGTGGCGGTCGATACGCTGGTCAAGCATGGCGGCACGGCGATTCTTTCGGAAACGCCGGAAGTCTATGGCGCCGAACATATGCTGACCCGCCGTGCGGTGACGCGCGAAGTGGGCGAAAAGCTGATCGAGCGCATCAAATGGTGGGAGGATTACACACGTCGCAATGGCGGTGAGATGAACAACAATCCGTCTCCCGGCAACAAGCTGGGCGGGCTGACCACGATTCTGGAAAAGTCCCTTGGCGCCACGGCAAAGGGCGGCTCGACGCCGCTGACGGCGGTTTATGAATATGCCGAAAAGGTTACCGAGAAGGGTTTTGTGTTCATGGACACGCCGGGCTTTGACCCGGTTTCGGCCACCGGCCAGGTGGCCGGCGGGGCCAATGTGCTGACCTTCACCACCGGGCGCGGTTCGGCCTATGGTTGCAAGCCGGTACCGTCGATCAAGCTGGCGACCAACTCGGACATGTATGCCCGTATGAGCGAGGATATGGACATCAATTGCGGCGATATCGTCGAGGGTGTTTCCATCGAGGCCAAGGGGCAGGAAATCTTCGAGCACATCCTCAAGGTTGCCTCGGGCGAGCGGACAAAGTCCGAGACACTGGGCTATGGCGACAATGAATTCGTACCATGGCAGGTCGGGGCGGTTATGTGAGCGAGCGCCAAGACCATTGGCAGGGCGTTTACTCCACCAAGGGCGAGGACGAGGTGTCCTGGTTCGAGGAGAGCCCCGCCTATTCGCTTGGGCTTCTCGATGCCGCCGGCCTTCGTCAGGAGCACGCCCTTGTCGATATCGGGGGTGGTGCCTCGCGGCTGGTGGATGCGTTGGTGGCGCGTGGCCAGGCATGGGTAAGCGTGCTGGACCTGTCGCAGGCGGCACTCGACATCGTCCGTGCTCGCCTGCCTGAGGCCAACAATGTCGGCTGGATCGCTGCCGATGTCACCCAATGGGAGCCTGATCGCCCCTATGACTTCTGGCATGACCGTGCTGCTTTGCATTTCCTTACGGAGACGGATCACCAGGCGCGCTATGCCAAGGCCATCGACCGGGCGCTGGTTGCCGGGGGCGTCGCTGTTATCGGAACGTTCGCGCCGGATGGTCCGGAAAAATGCAGCGGCTTGCCGGTGGTGCGGCATGATGGGGAGAGTCTTTCGGCACTGCTCGGCGACCGTTTCTCGCTTATCGGCCATGCCCGGCACGAGCATGTTACCCCATGGGGAAGCGTGCAGAAATTCCAGTTCAGCACCTTCCGCAAGCGACAGAGCAAAGCGTAACAGCGCTGCCTTTTATTCCTCGACGAACCGCACCTTGCCGATATGGGGCAGGTTCCGGTTGCGCTGTGCGTAGTCGATGCCATAGCCGACGACGAACTCGTCGGGGATGTCGAAGCCGATCCAGCGGGCCGGGACGTCGGTTTCGCGGCGCGATGGCTTGTTGAGCAGGGCACACACTTCCATGCGACGCGGGTGGCGGGTCTCGAGGATTTCGAGCACGTGTTTGAGCGTGTGGCCGGTGTCAATGATGTCTTCCACCACCAGCACGTCGCGATCGTGAATTTCACCGCGCAAATCCTTGAGGATGCGCACTTCGCGGCTCGATTCCATGGCGTCGCCATAGGAGGACGCTTCGAGGAAATCGACCTCCACCGGTAAGTCGATCTCGCGCACCAGATCGGCGATGAAGATGAAGGAGCCGCGTAGTAGGCCAACGACGACGAGCTTGTCGGTGTCGCTGAAATTCTCGGTGATCTCGGCAGCCAGTTCTTCAACGCGGGCAGCAATGGCCTTAGCGGAAATGAGCTGGTCGACGGTGTAGGGGGCTTGGGGCATGAATGGCTCCGCGGAATCGCTTTTGCGGGACCATACCCCCACCTGCCGTGCGGGCGTAGCCCTTCCGGCCTTCGAATCTAAAATCACGTCACTGGCGTGATTTTGCCTTTGGCCGTTCCGAAGTCCCCTTGATAGGGGGCGGGACCGGCCGGTGTGGGCTAGATCCGTGCGGGCTGCCCGTACACGGCCATTCGAGCACGGTGCTCGTGGTCTGCTCGCCTGAAATCGCGCCAGTGGCGCGATTTACTCGTTGGTACGGTCGTTTAGCGAGGAAGGTCCGTCTTGCCCATCAGATCGATGTCGATGGAGCGGGCGGCCTGGCGGCCTTCCCGGATGGCCCAGACGACGAGCGACTGGCCGCGGCGCATGTCGCCGGCGGCATAGACGCCGGGCACCGAGGTCTTGTAGCTCATGGTGTCGGCAAACAGATTGCCGCGCTTGTCGAGGTCGGCGCCCAGCTCGGTCAGCATGCCTTCGGCGACCGGACCGGCAAAGCCGATGGCGAGGAGGACCAGATCG
>JBGTUK010000197.1:0-5102 GCA_041939225.1 Devosia sp. | reverse complement strand
TTGAAGTACTTCGTGCTCGGCGCACTGTCTTCTGGTTTGCTGCTCTATGGCGCTTCCCTAATCTATGGCTTTACCGGCCACACCAATCTGGGTGAGATCGTCATTGCCATCGCCAATGAAGGGCGCTCGATTGGCCTGATCTTTGGCGTGGTCTTCCTTCTTGCCGGCGTGGCCTTCAAGATTTCGGCCGTGCCGTTCCACATGTGGACGCCCGACGTCTATGAAGGCGCTCCCACCCCGGTCACCGCTTTCTTTGCCATGGCTCCCAAGGTGGCGGCAATGACACTAATGATCCGGTTGGTGATGGACACCTTTGCGCCCATCACTTCGGATTGGCAGCAGATCGTCATCTTCCTTTCGATCGCCTCCATGGTCCTGGCCGCCTTTGCCGCCATCGGTCAGCAATCGCTCAAGCGCCTGATTGCCTACTCGTCGATCGGCCATGTCGGTTTCGCTCTGGTGGGCCTCTCCTCTGGCACCCAGGTGGGCGTTGAAGGCGTGGCGATCTACATGGCGATTTATGTGGCGATGACTGTGGGCCTGTTCGCCTGTCTGCTCTCGTTCCGCACCGATACCGGTTATGTCGAAACCATCGACGATCTGGCCGGCGCCGCGCAGACCCGGCCTTTCGTGGCCGCCATCATGGCCATCCTGATGTTCTCGCTGATCGGCCTGCCGCCGCTTGCCGGGTTCTTCGCCAAGTGGCACGTCTTCCTCGCCGCCATCGAAGCCAACCTCTATGTGCTTTCGGTAATTGGCGTTCTCGCTTCGGCCGTCAGTGCCTTCTACTATCTGCGCGTGGTCAAGGTGATGTTCTTCGACGCACCGATCAAGCAGTTCGCTGCTGTCCCCGGAGAGCTCAACATCCTCATGGCGGCCTCGGGCTTCCTGGTCGTCACCTACTACTTCACGGTCGGCAATCCGCTCGCATACTGGGCGCACAGCGCGGCCGGAAGCCTGTTCTAGGTGGCAAGCTTCACGCTTGGTGGCAAAGCCCGCGACGCCGGATACCGGCTTGCGGGCTTTGACACCATCGGCTCCACCAATAGCGAAGCGCTCGCTGCGGCGGCCGCAGGCGATCCCGGCGGCATCTGGTTTGCCGCCCTGCAGCAAACGGCAGGGCGCGGTCGGCGGGGCAGGGAGTGGCACAGCCCTCACGGCAACCTGGCGGCCAGCCTTCTGGTCGTGCCGGATGCTTCGCCGGACACTATCGCCACTCTGGGCTTTGTGGCCGGTGTTGCGCTCAATGCCGGCCTGTCTGCCATACTGCCCGGGGGCATGGTTCGCATCGGCATCGATGGGGTCGACGGCGCTGATGGCCGCTCGCGCATAGCGCTCAAATGGCCCAATGACGTTCTGGCAGACGGGGCCAAACTGGCAGGGATCCTGCTCGAAACCACCAAAACCGCAGATGGGCGTCAGGCCGTTATCATCGGCATTGGCGTCAATGTAGTTGCCGCGCCCGAAGGGGTGCCCTATCCCGCAACCTCGCTGCGGGCCCTGGGCGTCGAGCGCTCGGCCGAAGACGTGTTGGAGGCTCTCTCAAACGCCTGGGTGGACGCCTTTGGTCTCTGGAACGACGGGCAGGGCGTTGGCGCTGTGCTCGCCCGCTGGCGCGGTTCTGCTGCCGGCATTGGTGCGCCGGTGGCGATCAGTCAGGACGGCATAATACGCCGGGGCATTTTTGAAACCATCGACTCCTCGGGTCGGTTGATCATTCGCGACGACGATGGCGCGCGGCATCCGATCACGGCGGGCGATGTGCATTTTGGGGCAACGGCCAGCGCCCGAAGCTGACCACAAACATAAGGGCAGGGCGGTCGGCGACCTCGAGATCGTCCGGCGTTCTCCCAGACAAGGAAAAATACCCATGGCTAAGAACCAAAGGGATGAACTCGTCTTTGTGCCGCTTGGCGGCGTTGGCGAAATCGGTATGAACATGGCCGCCTACGGCTTCGGCCCGGCGCATCGTCGCAAGTGGATCGTGGTCGATTGCGGGGTCAGCTTTGGCGGCCCTGATTTGCCGGGCATCGAACTGATCATGGCCAATCCCGAGTTCCTCGAGGAGAACGCCGACGACGTTCTGGCGCTGATCCTCACGCATAGCCACGAAGATCACTACGGCGCGGTGCTCGACCTCTGGCCTGTCTTTGACAAGCCGGTCTATGCGACCCCGTTTACCGCCGCCATGCTGGCCGCCAAGCGGGCAGGAGACGGTATCGTCGAGAATGTCGACGTCACCATCATGCAGCCGGGCAAGCCGTTCGAAGTCGGCCCCTTCAGCATAGAACCGATCAATGTGGCGCACTCGATCCCGGAATCGAACGCCATCCTGATCACCACGCCGATTGGTCGCGCCCTGCACACGGGCGACTGGAAGCTCGATCCGACCCCGGTGATCAGCGCACCAACCAATTTTGATCGCCTCAAGAAGATCGGCGAGGACACCTCCTCACCGCTGGCTTTGATCTGCGACTCCACCAACGCAACCAAGGAAGGCGAAAGCCCAAGCGAACAGGAAGTCGGCGACAATCTCGCAAAGCTGATCGCCGATGCCCCGCACCGCGTCGCCGTCACCACCTTCGCCTCGAATGTCGGACGCGTGGTGTCCATCGTTCGTGCCGCCCACAAGGCTGGGCGCGAGGTGGTTCTTTCCGGTCGCTCGTTGCATCGCATCATGGGCATTGCCCGCGAGCTGGGCATGCTCGAAGGCCTGCCGACTTTGCACGACCAGGATGCCTTCAAGTCCATCCCGCGCGACAAGTGCGTGCTGATCTGCACCGGCAGCCAGGGCGAAGCCCGCGCGGCCATTGCCCGTATCGCCCGCGGTGACCACCCGGTGATCGACCTCAATGCTGGCGACCGCATGATCTTCTCGTCCTGGGCCATCCCGGGCAATGAGCGTGAAGTCATCGACATTCAGAACCTCCTGATCGACAAGGGTGTCGAACTCATCACCGCCAATGACGCCCTTGTCCACGTAACCGGCCACCCCCGGCGCGGCGAGTTGCAGAAGCTCTACTCCTGGGTCAAGCCCGAAGTGCTTGTGCCGGTTCATGGCGAGTCCGTGCATTTGCAGGCCCATGCTAAACTCGGCCGGGAAGAGGGCATTCCCAATGTCTGTGAAGCTCGCAATGGCGACATGGTTCGGCTCTTCCCTGAGCCTATGGCCTACCCCGCCGAAGTGCGCACCGGCGAGCTCTATCTCGATGGCTTAGTGCTCTGCACCCCCGAGGAAAGCGGCGTGAAGGGCCGCCGCCGCCTGTCCTTTGGCGGCATGGTCATCGTCAGCCTCTGCGTCAATGGCGGTGGTCAGGTTGTCTCTGGCCCCGACCTGGTCGTCGAGGGCCTGCCCGAAACCGACGATGAATCGGTTACCGACCTCATCGAGGACACTATTGCCGGCGTCATCAAGTCGATGCCCGCGAAGCGCCGCAGCGACACCGAAGTGCTCAACTCCGCCCTGTTCAAGGCCATCCGCAACGAGGTCAACGCCTTCTGGGGCCGCAAGCCCAACGTCTCGGTCTTCGTGCATCGGGTTTAGTCGGCCGCTACTCCAGAGGAATAGCCGCATCGCAGGTGCACTCGTTTCGATACTCGCTGCTCAAGCTGGTTTGCGCCAGGGCAGCGAGTACCGCCTCGTCTTCTGAGGCATAGATACCATTGGTCTGCCCTGACACGGTGTCCCTGACAGTCCACCCTTTGGGACAGGGTTGGTGAATGAAGCGAAAGACGTATCGTTGGGCGGGCTGGCTCATGCTTTCAGCAATGATTGTTGGCCCGGTAGCGTTCGCCGCCTTCGCACCATCTGCTCGACAATGGTTAATGTAACTTGAACGACCTCGGTTGCGACATGCTGACGGCTTCCCACCGACCCCAAACCCGCGTTAGGTAGCCCCATGCAAATCGGATCGATCATCGCCGTATACTTCGTTGTCTGGTGGCTCACCTTTGTGGCGGTTATGCCCATCGGCAGTCACAGTCATCACGAAACCGGCGCAGAAATTGTCGCCGGCTCCGATCCCGGGGCCCCGGTTGCGCCCCGCTTGATCGCTAAAGCGCTGATCACCACTGCTCTGGCCGCTGTTCTCACTGCGCTCCTGCTCTGGGGCATCAGCAACGAAACTCTACAGGCCTATTGGAATCGCTGATCCGTACCTCTCCCTGCCGGGCGGGCTCGCAGAACTGGGTGTGGCAGTGTGCATCGCGGCCTTGTCATGTCCGGTCAGTGTTTCTTCGCCGCCGCGTGGGCATGCGCCAACTTCAGTGCCGCCACGATGTCCGCCTCTTTGGCTGACGCCAACGTCATGGTCGTCCAGCCTCGGCGCCCCCAGCCATTGTCGATGACCCGGAATATCTCCGGCGCGACCATGCACTTCAATTCCTGCTCGTCTGGCGTGAATTTGATATTGGCGCTCCGGCCATCGGCTGCCAGGGTCGCGAATGTGCGGTTCACCTTGAATGCGACCCTGTCAAAATGCGGCGCGGAGATTGCGCCCGGCAGGCTCAAAGCAATTCGCGTGAACGTTGCGGAATCGGTCATAACAACTTGTTCCTCAAACAAAAAAGCAGGGCACGAGGCCCTGCTTGAATGAGTTTGTTCGACAATACGTTGGTCTTAGGCGCGCTACGAAGCGGCTGCCAACGCTCCTCCCTTGACGTTGTCGACGTCCGGCGGTTTGGGCCACCTTTGTTTTATTGGGGCGGACCCTAACAACAGAAAATCGCTCTGCCAAGTACATTCTGCATAGCTTGCATGCTTGCATCGAATGGACGGTTGCGATTTGAGTGTGCATCAGCAAATCCTGCGAGTCGACCTGAGCATGTTCCGGAAAACTGGTCGCCGGTTTTCCGACAGGGACATGCTAAAAAAGAACATCAGTCGGAGTTCCAATGCGCTTTTCCCGCTACTTTATGCCGGTGCTTCGTGATGTGCCCAAGGAAGCCGAGATCGTTTCGCACCGCCTGATGTTGCGCGCCGGCATGATCCGCCAGCAGGCCTCAGGCCTCTATTCCTGGCTGCCCATGGGCTACAAGGTGCTGATGAAGGTACAGAAGATCATCGAGGAGGAGCAGAACCGCTCCGGCGCGGTGGAACTTTT
>JBGTUK010000196.1:0-5110 GCA_041939225.1 Devosia sp. | reverse complement strand
GGGCGGCCGCGCCATGGGCTCGGCGGAGAACTTCGCGATCCTGGACAAGCTGGCGGACGGGCTGGGCGCCGCGGTCGGTGCCTCGCGCGCGGCGGTGGATGCGGGCTATGCGCCCAACGACCACCAGGTGGGGCAGACCGGCAAGATCGTGGCGCCGGAGCTCTACATGGCCTTCGGCATCTCGGGGGCGATCCAGCATCTCGCCGGCATGAAGGACTCCAAGGTCATCGTCGCCATCAACAAGGACGAAGAGGCCCCGATCTTCCAGGTTGCCGATTACGGACTGGTCGCCGACCTCTTCACCGCCGTGCCCGAGCTGCTCGAGAAACTCTGATCAACCGCGGATGACGCAGGACAGACAATCGAAAGGCCCGCCAAAACCGGCGGGCCTTATTTTTTGGTCTCGCAAGCCGCTTATGCGGGGCAGGAAAAGAGCAGGTAATCTTGTCACCTGAAAGCGTTTCCACTTAACCCTGAGAAGGGTTTGAGCGGAAACGCCGCGACATGTTTCAGTGTTGTGGGCGTTTCGAGCAAAACCAGTGACTCAGGTTTTTTCGAAACGCTTCAATTCTCAGTTTGTCCGGAACGCATCAGCGTGGTCTTCGAAGAACTGTCGGAAATCGCGCGGCATAGGGCCCGTCCTGCCCGAAACCGGTGGCGGATACCGTGATCAGGCTCGGGTTTTCCTAGCGTAGGGTTTCGGGATCCAAAGACAATCTGGCAAGCGCCGCAGGCCGGATGCTCGAAATCATCACATCGGCATCGATGAGCAGTTTGCGCAACTGATCGCGACCAGTTTGTGTTTTGAGGTCGAGTACGACACTGCGCTTGTTACGGTTGGTCCCCAGAAAAGCGGCCCCCATCAGCTTGTTGCGCGATGGCTGGACCTGGCGAAGAAGATCGCCCTCGGGGCCTTCCACCTTGATCACATCGGCCCCCAGATCGCCCAGCATCTGCGTCGCCAAAGGTCCGAAAACTACAGAAGTCAGATCGACGATCTTCACGTCTTGAAGGATCGCCGGATTGTTCTCATCGGTCATTTGATTGTCCACTTAGTTGCCTACCGTTTTCTATGAACAACGGCCGAACTCAGCGCGAAGGGCTTTGCCTTGCGCATCGAAGGCCGGGCAGGCACCCAGTGCCGTTTCACCGAGGCTGCGACGGATCGGGGGTGACGGGACGTTGATTTCACCGGACGGCGTGGCAATCACGGATCGGTCAAGCTGCGGGTGATCGGACAGGGTCGCCACATCGTTCACCGCGCCAGACGCAATGCCCGCAGCGTCAAGCCGCTTCAGCATCTCGGCGCGGTCATGCGAGGCGAATACGGTCTTGATGAGAACTTCGAGCGCGGGTTTGTTTTCAATTCGCGACGTGTTGTCATGGAACCGGGGGTCGGTTGCCAAAGCCGCATCGCCCAGTATGTGTTCACAGAACCTTTGCCATTCGCCGCTGTGCTGAACGGTAATGACGACAAGCTGACCGTCTTTGCACTGATAGGCCCCGTAGGGGCAGATGACCGTGTGGTTCAGCCCGACACGCGGTGTCGGCTTGCCAAGGTAATCGTGATACAGCAGCGGAACCGACATCCAGTCGGCCATCACATCAAACATTGCCACGGAAACGCCGCTGCCTTTGCCGGTGCGATCACGCCCGACAAGCGCTTCGCAGATTCCGGCATGGGCTGTCATACCTGTGGCGATATCGCAGACCGACACGCCCACCCGTCCCGGTCCGTCCGCAGTGCCGGTCACTGATGCCAGACCGCTTTCGCATTGCACCAGAAGGTCGTAGGCCTTGGCGTTGCGCATTGGGCCGTCTTCGCCGTATCCGGTGATGTCGCAGGTCACGAGGCGCGGGAACCTCTCTCGCAGACTTGCGGAATCGAGCCCGAGTTTGGCCAGCGCGCCCGGCAGCAGGTTCTGAATAAACACATCCGCGTTTTCCAGCATCCTGAGCAGGATTTCCCGGTCCTCGCCGGCTTTAATGTCCAGCGCCACCGATTCCTTTCCCCGGTTAAGCCATGTGAAATAGGCGCTTTCGCCGTTGGCGGCGGTATCGTAGGCGCGGGCGAAATCGCCTGCGCCCTTGCGTTCGATCTTGATCACACGCGCGCCGGCATCGGCCAGCCGCGAGGAGCAAAAAGGCGCGGCGACTGCCTGTTCGAGCGCAACGACGAGTTTGCCGGAAAGGGGGGCTAAATCTGAACCTGGCATGAGTTTCTCGCAATTGATCCTGAAAGGTTGACTAAATCTAACAATTGTTAGAAACATAATCAATACGATAAGACAAAGACTGGATCGCTTGAAGGAGAACGCCGGTGCAGGACGCCATAGGACCAGACCAGTTTTTCCAGCGCGCGCTGGCAGAGGGAGAGATCCTGCTGCCCAAGTGCGACGACTGCGGGGCATATCACTTTTTCCCGAGAGTCTTGTGTCCCCATTGTCATGGCGGCGCGATTTCGTGGAAGCAGGCTGGCGGCAAGGGACGGGTCCACACCACAACAGTTGTGCGCCGAAAGCCCGAACGGGGCGGCGACTACAACGTGTGCGTCGTCGAGCTGGACGAGGGTGTCCGGATGATGAGCCGGGTCGAGGGCATTGCCCCGGGTGAGGTCGTCATCGACATGCCTGTAACTGCATTCGTGGGCGAGGCCGAGGGCTCTCCGGCCGTGCTTTTCAAGCCGTCGGAGGGATAGGCCATGACCACTGAACTTCGGGGCAAATCCGCCATCGTGGGAACCGGTCATGCCGGTTTCGGAGAGGCCCATGGCCTGACGGCCTATGATGTCATGGCGCAATCCGCACTTGCAGCGCTTGGCGATGCCGGGCTGAAACTGTCCGATGTGGGCGGGCTGTTCTGCACCATGATGGAAGACAACATGCCGGCGCTTATGGCGGCTGAATACCTGGGCATTCAGCCCCGGTTCATTGATGGTACGATGTCAGGCGGTTCCTCCTTTGTAAACTACCTGACGTCCGCGACCATGGCGCTTGATGCCGGTCTGTGTGATGTCGCTCTTATCGTCTATGGCTCCAACCAGCGCACCGCGTCGGGCAGACTGGTGACAGCCTCGCGCCCGCCGGCCTACGAGGCGCCGTATAATCCGCGCTATCCGATTTCGGCCTATGCGATGGCCGCAGCCCGGCACATGCATGAATACGGCACCACCCGAGAGCATCTGGCGGACGTGGCCGTTGCTGCGCGGGCATGGGCACAACACAACCCCGAAGCGTTCGAACGCGGCCCGCTGACCCGAGAAGACGTGTTGGGCGCGCGCATGGTGGGCGATCCGCTGACCGTGCGTGACTGCTGTCTTGTCACCGACGGCGGTGGCGCGATCGTGATGGTCCGCGCGGACCGCGCCCGGGATTTCCCCAAGGTGCCAGTCTATGTGCTGGGCAGTGCGGCGGAAAGCTCGCACCGGCAGATTTCCCAGATGAAGGATTTCACCGTGACCGCGGCCCGCGACTCGGGCGCGCGCGCCTTTGCGGCGGCCGGAGTGACCCCTGCGGATATCCAGGCGGTCGAGCTCTATGATGCCTTCACCATCAACACGATTTTGTTTCTCGAAGATCTTGGGTTCTGCGCGAAGGGCGAGGGAGGGGCCTTTGTCGAGGGCGGACGCATCGCGCCTGGCGGCGTGTTGCCGGTGAACACGAATGGCGGCGGCCTGTCCTGTGTGCACCCCGGGATGTACGGCATCTTCACAGTGATCGAGGCTGCCCGTCAGATCCGTGGCGATGCGCCGGGCATTCAGTAGAAGGATATTGACCTGGCGCTGGCGCACGGCAACGGCGGTGTGCTGTCCAGCCAGGTCACGGCGATACTTGGATCGCAAAACACGCTCTGACGGCAATCAAGGGAGGAAAGCAAATGCCGTTGGATTTCGAGGCACTGTCGAACTGGGACTTTGAGGAGATCGAACAGACGCTGACCGAGCGGGATACCATCCTGTATGCGCTCGGCCTCGGGTTCGGTGAGGATCCGACCGACAAAAAGGAGCTGGCCTATGTCTATGAAGACGGGCTGAAGGCAGTTCCCTCGATGGCGGTCATTTTGGGGTATCCCGGCTTCTGGTTGCGCAACCCCAAGACCGGTGTAAACTGGCAGAATGTGCTGCACGGCGAACAGTGGCTGGACATCTACAAGTCGCTTCCGACGCATGGCCGGATTGTCGGCCGCAGCAAGATCGACTTCATCGCCGACAAGGGCGAGGCCAAGGGAGCCGTCATTTACCAAAGCCGCGATATTATCGACGCGGACAGCGGTGACAGGCTGGCGCGCGTGGCAATGTCGGCCTTCTGTCGCGGCGATGGGGGCTTTGGCGGTGAAAACCAGGCGGGTCCGGCACCCGCAGTGCTGCCTGGTCGGGCGCCTGATCATGTATGTGATATCGATACCCTGCCGCGCCAAGCCCTTATTTATCGTCTCAGCGGTGATTTCAATCCGCTTCATGCTGACCCGGATGTCGCCCGTTCTGTCGGGTTTGACCGCCCGATCCTGCATGGTCTGGCGACCTATGGGCTGGCGGCCCGGGCGATTCTCAAGACGTTGCTGGACTATGATTCTGCCCGGCTTGTCGGTCTGGATGTTCGGTTCTCGGCGCCGGTCTATCCCGGCGAAACCGTGCGGTTCGAAATCTGGGAAGAGGACGGCGAGGCCCGGTTTCGAGCATCTATTCCGGCACGCGACGTGGTTGTTCTGAACAACGGCGCGGCGCGCTTCGCCTGAGGCAGTGAAGATGGCTCAACCGCTCAAGGATATCCTGCTGGCCCTGATTGCGCGGCAGGCAAGCGGGCAGGGGACGCATCTGGATATCGCAATGGCCGAGGGGGCGTTCGCCTTTGCCTATTGGGCCCATGCCGAAGGTGTGATTGCCGGGCAGAACATCGAAAGCGGTGGCAGCCGTCTGACGGGTGGCCTGGCCCGTTATCGGCTTTATACGGCTGCGGACGGGCGTCAGATCGCCGTCGGCGCGTTGGAAGAAAAGTTCTGGCAGTCGTTCTGCGATGTCATTGGTTTGCCGGTGGCCCTTCGCGATGACTGGTCCGATCCAAATGCCTGTGTCGCGGAGGTTGCACGTCGTCTGAGGGAACATCCCTCGACC
>JBGTUK010000195.1:0-5172 GCA_041939225.1 Devosia sp. | reverse complement strand
ATCGACGCTTATTGGAAGGCGTCCATCGATTTGACCGATATCAAGCCGCAGCTCGATCTTTATGATCGCGACTGGCCGATCTGGACCTATGCCGAGATTACGCCGCCGGCCAAGTTCGTGCATGATTTCGACGGGCGCCGCGGTTCCGCCGTCAACTCGCTGGTTTCGGGCGATTGCATCATTTCGGGTGGGCATCTGCAACGAACCCTGCTTTCAACCGGCAGCCGGGTACATTCCTATTCCATGCTCGAGGAGGCGGTGGTGCTGCCCTATTGCGATGTCGGTCGCAATGCTCGGCTGAAAAAGGTTGTTATCGATCGTGGCGTTAACATCCCCGAGGGGCTGGTGGTGGGCGAAGACCCTGAATTCGACGCCAAGTGGTTCCGCCGGTCCGACGAGGGCGTGACGCTGATAACCCAGGCCATGATCAACAAATATCTGGCGGATCGATGATCGAAGTTCTCTCGGTCGCCTCCGAAATCTATCCGCTGATCAAGACTGGCGGCCTGGCCGACGTGGCCGGGGCCCTGCCTGGTGCCCTCAGTGAATCCGGGGTGACCATGCGCACCTTGGTGCCCGGCTATCCGGCGGTCATCGGCAATATGTCCGGTGGACGGGAGGTGGCGCAGTTCGACGACCTGTTCGGCGTGTCAGCGCGGTTGATTGCGGGGCGGGTCGAAGGTCTCGATCTGATCGTGCTCGACGCCCCCTCGCTGTATGAGCGGCCGGGTAACCCCTATATGGGCCCGGAAGGCTGGGACTGGCCGGACAATTGGAAGCGCTATGCGGCGTTGAGTTGGGTGGCGTCCGAATTGGGCTTGGGGCTGGTGGACGGCTATCGGCCGCAAATCATCCACGCCCATGACTGGCAGGCCGGACTGGCGCCGGCCTATGTCAAATTCGGTCCGTCCTCCAATATCAAGACGGTGATGACCGTTCACAACATGGCCTTTCAGGGCACGTTCGGGGCCGAGATTTTCCCGCAGCTCAAACTGCCGGCGCACGCCTTCTCTATGGAGGGCGTCGAGTATTATGGCGGGGTGGGCTATCTCAAGGCCGGTGTCGAATGCGCCGATGTGGTGACCACGGTGTCACCCACCTATGCCGCTGAAATCCGCACGCCGGAATTCGGTATGGGCCTTGAAGGTCTTCTCAACAATCGCTCGGCTACGGTGCATGGGGTGCTCAACGGCATCGACATGAATGCCTGGAACCCGGCTACCGATCCGGCACTCGCGCAGACCTACACGGCGGGCACCATGCAGGGGCGTCTGATAAACAAGCGCGCCGTGCAGGAGGCGTTCGGCCTTGAGCCTCTGGATGGTCCGCTTTTTGCGGTGGTCAGCCGACTGACCTGGCAGAAAGGTATCGACCTGCTCGCCGCCAATATCGAGCTTCTGGTGGAATCGGGGGCGCAACTGGCGGTTCTGGGTTCCGGCGATGCCGAGCTTGAAAACGCCATTCGAAGCGCCGCCAAGGATCATCCGGGCAAGGTGGGCTTGGTCACCGGCTACAATGAAAAGCTCAGCCATCTGGTGCAGGGTGGGGCCGATGTGATGATGGTGCCCTCCAGGTTCGAACCGTGCGGGCTGACCCAGCTTTACGCGCTGCGCTATGGCTGCGTGCCGTTGGTCAGCCGGGTCGGCGGGCTCAACGACACGATCATCGACGCCAATGTAGCGGCGATACAGGCGGAGGTGGCGACCGGCGTGCAGTTTGCGCCGCCCAGCCAGGCGGCACTGGCCGATGCGATCCGGCGCATGCTGGCGCTCTATGCCGATGGAAAATCATGGAAAAAAATGCAGAGGCGAGGGATGAAGTCGGATGTGAGCTGGGAAACCAGCGCCAGCCGCTATGCCCAGCTCTATACCTCGTTGATCGGATATTCGACAGATGACAGCCAAGACGATTGAGACAACACCCTATACCGATCAGAAACCCGGCACCTCCGGGCTGAGGAAGCGGGTGCCGGTTTTCAGCCAGCCCAATTATGTCGAGAACTTCATTCAATCGATCTTCGACAGCCTGGAGGGCTTTGGCGGTCAGACGCTTGTCATCGGCGGGGATGGCCGTTTCTTCAATGAAGTTGCCATCCAGAAGGCCATACGCATCGCGGCGGCAAATGGCTTTGGCAAGGTGCTGGTGGGGCAGGGGGGTATTCTCTCCACACCGGCGGCCAGCAATATCATCCGCCACTATAAGGCCTTTGGTGGTCTGGTGCTGTCAGCCAGCCACAATCCGGGCGGGCCGGATGGCGATTTCGGCATCAAATACAATGTGGGCAATGGTGGGCCTGCGCCCGAGCGGATCACCGATGCGGTCTATGCGCGAACCCAGGTGATCCACAGCTACAAGACGCTCGACACGCCCGACATCGACCTCAATCTTATTGGCACGCAGCAGGTCGGCGGCATGGTGGTCGAGGTAATCGATCCAGTGGCCGATTATGCAGCGCTGATGCAGAGCCTGTTCGACTTCGACGCCATCCGCGCGCTGTTCGCCAGCGGCTTCCGCATGACCTTTGACGCCATGCATGCCGTGACTGGCCCTTACGCTCACGCAATCCTTGAAGGCATGCTTGGTGCGCCCAAGGGCACAGTCATCAACGGCAAGCCCTCGCCCACCTTCAACAACGGGCACCCGGACCCCAACCTGGTCTACTGCAAGGACATGCACGACCTGCTGATGACCTCGGACGGTCCCGATTTCGGCGCGGCGTCTGACGGTGATGGCGATCGGAACCTGATCATCGGCAAGAACCGGTTTGTAACACCTTCGGATTCGCTGGCGCTGCTGGCGGCCAATGCGCATCTGGCGCCGGGCTACAAGGATGGGATCGCCGGCATTGCCCGCTCCATGCCAACCAGCGCGGCGGCGGATCGCGTGGCCGAAAAGCTCGGTATCGAGATGCATGAAACGCCGACCGGCTGGAAGTTCTTCGGCAATTTGCTCGATGCCGGCCGCGTCACCATTTGCGGCGAGGAAAGCGCGGGCACCGGCTCAAGCCATGTGCGCGAGAAGGATGGGCTGTGGGCGGTGCTGCTGTGGCTCAACATCCTGGCAGTTCGCAAGCAGGGCGTCGATGAGATCGTGCGCGAGCACTGGAAGATCTATGGCCGCAACTACTACACGCGGCACGATTATGAAGAAGTCGACGCGGCCATAGCTGGCCAGCTGGTCGACGATCTGCGGGCACAATTGCCTGGCCTGCCTGGCAAAACATTCGAGGATGACCTGCAGGTCGCCTTCGCGGACGACTTCACCTATCACGACCCGATCGATGGCTCGACCAGCGCCAAGCAGGGTATTCGCATCGGGTTCACCGATGGATCACGAATTGTCCTGAGACTGTCTGGAACCGGCACAGTGGGCGCCACTTTGCGGCTCTATCTTGAACGCTATGAGGCTGCGGATGGGCGCCACGATCTCGATACCCAGCTCGCTCTCGAGCCGCTTATCGGGATCGCCGAGGCCCTTGCCGGGATCAGGTCCAGAACCGGGCGTGATGCTCCCAGCGTCGTTACCTAGGTCCGCCTTGTCTACCAAACCAGTATTGGTGCCCCGCGGCGGGCACACCGATCATCTGGGCGCTACGGTCAGGCCGGAGGGTGTCAATTTTGCCGTCTATTTGGAAAGCGCCAGCGCGATCTGGGTGTGCCTGTTTGATGCGCAGGACAAGGAGATCGAGCGTTTCGAACTTGACGTGCACGAGAACAATATCCGTGCCGGGTTGATCGCCCATATCGGGCCGGGCGCCCGATATGGGTTGCGCGCCGATGGCCCCTATGACCCCGACCAGGGTCTCTTTTTCGATCCCAACAAGCTGTTGGTCGATCCTTATGCGCGCCATCTCGACCGGGTGTTCGTGCGTTCGCCACGCCTGAGGCTGGCGCGCGAGGAGGCGGTGGATACCGCTGAGCTGGTGCCCAAGGCCATCGTGCCGGGCGGCGGCAATGACCCGGCGCTGCCGCGCAGGAAGTCGCCAAGCCTTTGCTACGAACTGAATGTGCGTGGTTTTACCATGCGCCATCCGAGCGTGCAGGAGCCGCTGCGCGGCACGCTGGCAGGGCTAACGACGCGGCGGGTGATTGATCATTTCAAGCATCTGGGCGTCGACACCATCCAACTCATGCCGACGGCGGCCTGGATTGATGAGGGGCATCTGCCCCAGCTCGGGCTCACCAATGCGTGGGGTTACAACCCGGTGGCGTATTTTGCGTTGGACCCGCGCCTGGCGCCAGGCGGACCGCAGGAGATGCGGGTGATGACGGACGTCTATCGCAAGGCCGGCATCTCGGTAATCCTGGATGTCGTCTATAACCACACCGGCGAGGGCGACAGCGAGGGCCCAATCCTCTCCATGATGGGGCTCGATCCGCAGACCTATTATCACTGGGTCGAGGTGGATGGCAAAAAGCAGTTGGTGAACGATACCGGCACCGGCAACACGCTGCGCTGCGATCATCCCGCTGTGCAACGCCTGGTGATCGAAAGTCTGCGCTATTATGTCGAAGAGCTGGGGGTTTCCGGATTTCGCTTTGACCTGGCAACCATTCTGGGCCGCGATCCGGGGTTCAACCCGGAAGCCGAGATGCTGAAGAAGATCAAGGCCGATCCGGTGCTGAAAAAGGCGATCCTGGTGGCTGAGCCGTGGGATCCGGGTCCGGGCGGCTACGGCCTGGGGAAGTTCGGCAAGGAGTTTGCCGAGCACAACGACACTTATCGCGACGAAGTTCGCGCCTTTTGGAAGGGCGAGAACGGCAAGATCGGGGCGCTGGCCAGCAAGGTTGCCGGATCGGCGGAGATCTTCGATGTGGAGGGGCGCAAGCCCAGTGCCGGCGTCAACATGCTGGCGGTGCATGACGGCTTCACCCTGCGCGACCTGGTCAGCTATCACGACAAGCACAATGAGGCGAATGGCGAGAACAATCGCGACGGACACAACCACAATTCCTCATGGAATTGCGGGGTTGAGGGCGAAACGGACGACGAAGCGATCAATCATGCCCGCAGGCGCGATGTGCGGGCATTGCTGGCGACCTTGTTCTTCTCCCGAGGCACGCCCCTGATTCAGCAGGGTGACGAGATGTATCGAACTCAATTGGGCAATAACAATGCCTATGCCCAGGACAACGAGATCACCTGGGTCGATTGGGAAAGTGGAGACGGGGC
>JBGTUK010000194.1:0-5178 GCA_041939225.1 Devosia sp. | reverse complement strand
AACCGGAAAGCGCCCGGCGCGCAGGTCCGTCGCCAGGGCGTGCGGGTCCATGCCCTGCGCCCGCAACGCGGCGATCGCGATCGCCCCGCTGCGCTTGGCCAGCCGCCGCCCCTGCGCGTCGACCAGCAGCGGATGATGGCGATAGGCGGGGGAGCCTTCGCTCCGTGCGACGAAATTTGCGCATAATATGCGCCACGACTTACCGCCTCATTCGTATGGGCCTCCCGATAGGTTTCCATCATCTTTGTACGGACAACCATATCCGCATACACTTCCGGCTTCCATCGATTCCCCCTCGCATCAATAATGCCGGTACTCAGAACGTCGTGAGACAGTTCGGTCCCTATCCGTCGTGGGCGTAGGAAATTTGAGAGGAGCTGTCCTTAGTACGAGAGGACCGGGATGGACGAACCTCTGGTGGACCTGTTGTGGCGCCAGCCGCATTGCAGGGTAGCTAAGTTCGGACGGGATAACTGCTGAAAGCATCTAAGCAGGAAGCCTCCCTCAAAACGAGTATTCCCTATCAGAGCCGTGGAAGACCACCACGTTGATAGGCCGGGTGTGGAAGCGCAGCAATGTGTGAAGCTTACCGGTACTAATAGCTCGATCGGCTTGATCGTTCTCATTAATCTATGCCCGCAAACGACAAAACGTTTGCCTCGCAGATCAAAACAAAACCAATCTTCACATGTGTGTTTTTCGCTGACCTTGTGGTTCTTGCGAGGGGCCCAGGACCCGATCCCATCCCGAACTCGACCGTCAAATCCCTCCGCGCCAATGGTACTAAGTCTCAAGACTTGGGAGAGTAGGTCACTGCAAGGTCTGCCAAAAACACACAATCTCTTCACAAAACAAACTCAAAAACGCCCCCGCATAAAAGCGGGGGCGTTTTGCGTTCTGGCTTGCGCTTTGTGTCTATCCCAGAAACACGTGATCGCGGTGAAACTGCAGATGCTCGGCCCGAGGCCAGGCCTGCACTGCATTGGGAAAACGCGCGGCTTGCCGGCCATGCAGTTGCCGGCGCAGCGCGGGCGGTGCCAGACTGCTCAGGATGATCCCGCCAGCGTCAGCCAGCGTGAAACCGCCGCGGTCATAGAACCAGTGATGGGTCCGGCACATGGGCATGGCATTGGTCAACTCATCCGGCCCGCCATGCTCAAGCGCCCTGAGGTGACAGACTTCGACCTCATGGGCGCCGATCGCGTGGATCGAATTGTCATCACCACAAACTGCACAGGCGGTGCCATAAGCCTGCAGAACCGACCATCGCAACTGCACATTGCGCAATATGGCGACCCTGCCGCGACGCGCGGGCGGCGCGTCATCTAGATGGTGCAATGCCGGCGCCTGCGGCAACTGGATTCCGTCTGTTGCGCCATTTTGGTTGGCGAGTGCCATAGCGGCAATTTGATCCTCTGGCAGGAGAGCCCGAATGCTGGGAGAAAAGTGGCTAAAGTCCAGGCTGCCATCATGCCGGTAGGCCCGGCTCTCAATCGGAGCCGCAAGCGCTTCGAGCGAGACGCAGCGTGTGAAGCGGGCGACATCTTCAAGTTTGAGAAACATGAAACGCCGCTGCGTCATGTCGGGGATCACATCGGTCAGAACCGCGGTGGCGAAATAGCCATGGCGGGGTTCGTCGCGCGGCGCATAGAGCAGAACCCGTTCACCCACACTGGCTAGCGCCAGTCTTTTATTGCGATTGTCCATGCGGACGCGGTCGAGTGATCTCTGACGAGTGGGACGGACATTGAGTACGGCCACAGGCATACGGAGTTCTCCTTGTCTGGAGAGCTACGTAGGAGGTCTATCGGAAACAGTAGCTTAAGCGAGGTCCACGCTCCGGTAGTCCGTCCGGCTAGCGGCGGCCGAAAAACGCCGAGGCCGGATCCGCCAGCACCAGGTCCCGGATCCGCGACCACAAATGCTCGCGCAATCGACCATATTCTGCGACCCTCCGGGCATCGGTACTACGGCGCGGTCGCGGCAGGTCGATCGTCAGGTCTTCGAGTACGGCGCCGCCGCCCATCACGATCACCCGGTCGGCCAGCAGCAGGGCCTCATCCACGCTATGGGTCACGAACAGCACGGTGGGGCGTTGACGCTCCCACAGCGCCAGTAGATCATCCTGCATCAGTTCACGCGTCTGGGCGTCCAGGCTCGCAAAGGGCTCATCCATCAGCAGCACGTCCGGGCGGCCAACAAGCGCGCGGGCCAGCGCCACACGTTGCCGCATGCCACCCGACAGCTGGGCCGGATAATGGTTTGCCCATTGCGCCAGACCGACCTGCTCGAGTTGCAATCGCACGCGCTGATTCAGCTCTGCAGTATCTAGGCCTAGCCCTTCGAGGGCAAAGCCGACATTGCCTGCAATGCTGCGCCAGGGGATGAGGCGGAAGTTCTGGAACACCATGCCGGTAGCCGGGCCCGGGCGCGGGGAAGTATCGCCGAGCTTGATCTGGCCCATATCCGGCTCCAGCAGCCCGTCCGCCAGACGCAGCAGTGTGCTTTTGCCACAACCCGAGGGGCCGATCAGGGCGACGAATTGCTGTTCGGCAATCTCGAGATCGACCTGGCGCACAGCGCTGGTCCGCGTGCCATTGCCCGTGGTGAAATCCTTGCTGACCTTGGCAAAGCGAATGGCCCGGCCGCGCGTGGACGAATGAACCTTCTCGGGAACGGGCGGGTGATCGTTCATCGATCGGCGGGGTCCATGTCTTCGACAGTGCCCAATGTAGCCAGCGCCGCATCTGCCGGCACGAAGCTCACCCAGTCTTCCAGCGCAAGCGGAGTGGCCGTGGAAAAGTCTTCAGTGCCGAAGAGCCAGTCTGCGGTATAAGCCAACTCATCGGCGCTCATTCCGCCATTGACGCTCCAGCTTGCGGCAAAGCTTGCGACCAACGCTTCCAGCACAGCCGTATCGACATCGGGCAGGGCCTCGGCCATGCCCCCCACCCAGACCTGCGGATCGGCCGCAACATCGCGGCTGATGCGGATCAGGGCGCGAATGACGGCTGCCACGTCATCGGGACGTTCGGCCAGCACATTGCCCGGTACGGCATTGACCTTGTTGACCAGCGGCGCTGCGGCAAAATAGGCCTCCTGGTCGACCAGCACATGCAGGCCCGTGGTGTTGGGCAGGCTCAGCCAGGTGCCGATCGACATGGTGGTCGCGTCGATCTGGCCGGCCGCCAGCGCCTGGGCCCGCACATTGGGCTGGCCCAGCGCAACAATCTGGGACTGATCGATATCAGCGCCCATGCTGTCCAGCACCAATGATGACAGCGAATAGTCAAGGCTTCCGATCCGGCCGACCCCGAAGCGGGCGCCGGCCAGGTCTTTCACGGAGGTGATTTCGTCCTTCGCCGCGATCAGAAACGGCAGCGCCTTGTTGGGCGAGGTCACCGCACGAAGGTCGGTCGCCCCGGCGGCAATGGCCTGCAACAAGGCATCCACGCCGATATTGGCCATCTCGCCTTCACCCGCCTGCAGCGCTGCCAGCGCCGAGGGTGTCTGTTGCACGCGCACCAGTTCCACATTCACGCCCTCCTGGTCGAAATAGCCAAGCGTTTCAGCCAGGTCCATCACCGAATTGGGCACCAATGGTGGCTCGAGATGGGTGACGATCAGTCGAAAGGGCGCATCCGACTGGGCCATGGCACAGGCGGAAAACACACCCAGAATGACAAGCGGGGCTAGGAGGCGGGTGAGCTTGGATGGCATTGGATGAAGTCTCGTTTCTCGTTGGTATTCAGTTCGACCAGCGTGTCAGGCGAAGTTCAAGCAAACGCAGCAGTTCGGTGACGACGACCCCGATTGCGGCCAGCGTCAATACGATGACGAAGTACTCGGCCATGCGGAAGGTATTGCCATAAAGGGCCAGAAGCCCGCCCAGGCCGGTCACGGCTGTGTAGAGCTCGGCGACCACGGTATTGATCAGGCCGATCGTGGCCCCGATGCGCAGGCCCGCTAGCACATAAGGCACGGCACCGGGCAGTACGATAGCCCTGAAAATGCGGCCGCGCGAAGCGCCCACGCTTCGGGCCATTTCGACCAGGTCCGGGTCTGCCTGGCGTACCCCGGCATAGGTATTGACGATGATCGGCATGACGGCGCCCAGAAACACCACGAAGAGCTTGGCCTCGATGCCAAGTCCGAGCGTGAGGATGATGAGTGGGATGAACGCCACCCGCGGCGTCGCCGCCAGCGCGTAGACATAGATTTCAATGGTTCTGCCCAACAGGCCGAACGCGCCCATGACAATGCCGAGCGGCAATGCAAAGACGACGGCCAGCGCGAAACCGCCGAGATAGGTCACAAGGCTCGCTCCGAGTGCTCCCGGCAACCGGCCATCCGCCCAGAGGCGCTCGGCGGCCTCAAGCGTTTCCAGCGGCGAGGGAATGATATTTCGGCTGACATTGTCGGCGGCCAGCGCCCAGAGCAACAAGAGCATCGCCAGAACACCCAGCCGCATGGCGGCGACCAGCCAGGGCGAGGCCAAAGCTTGCTCCGAACGTCTAGCCAAATGCCAGTTCTCCGTGAAATGGGCTGCGCCCTGCTTCAGCATCGCGGCCAGTCAGCAACAGATCGCACTTGGTGGCAACGCCACCGGATTCTGCACAACTGGCGATAAGCGCGCACCGGCATGTGCGTCAACCGCCATAGTGCTTCGTCGCCGTATCCTTGGGCCGATTATGCTATCAGATTGGGTGGTCCGCCATGTTCGAGAGTGCATTGCGGATGTCGTTCTCGGTATCTTTCAAGTGCTGGCGCATGGCTTCGCCGGCAGCACGGGCGTTGCCCGCCCGGATGGCATCAAGAATGCGTTCATGCCAGGCAATGGTGTCGTACAGCGTATGCCCACGATTGGTGTGTCCGCGCCGACTGATTTGGATCCCGTGCCTGAGTTGGGCCGACATGGCCTCGAACAGATAGCCCAAGATACGGTTGCCACTGGCCAGGGCGACCGCTTCATGGAATCCCACATCGAAATCGTGGAACCGGCGGTCGGCTGCCTGGTCCCCCTTTATGGCAGCGTCCGCATTGCTTTGCATCCCGTACAGCGCGCTTTCGATGGCGGCAATCCCCGCGCGGTTGGCGCGTTTTGCGGCCAGGGTCGCGCTTTGCACTTCCAGCGAGAGCCGGACCTCGATCAGATCGAAAAGGCTCTTGGAGTCATTA
>JBGTUK010000193.1:0-5195 GCA_041939225.1 Devosia sp. | reverse complement strand
AGCCGGTCGGAGGATTTCTTAGTCTGGGCTGTGGCGACTTTCATTTAGGTGGGGGTATAATCCGTCCGGTCCCGCATAGTTCGGAGTCCGGCTGATGCTCGATAAATCAAAGTTCGCAAGTCTACGCGCGGTTTCCCGTGTGTGGGCCATCGCGGCCATCCATGGCGAGGCCGCCCGCCTGGCCCAGGTCCACGAACAAATCGCCCGGCGCTTCGAGCCCGGCGACCGCCTCGTCCATCGAGTTGTCGATCACCTCTGCAAACAGATGGTGATAGGCGTTGATATCGGTGCCCCCGATATACATGCCGGGACGGCGGCGGACCGGTTCGAGACCCTCAAGGATTTCGATGTCTGAGGCGCCGTAATCCGCCGGCGGCTCCGCGCCGGAACGAACGGCCGGCTTGGCCGGCTTCGTTTCCTTTGGCGTTTCCGGATTGGGAGCGGCGCTTCCGAAGAGATCTGGCGACATGCACTTTCCGTAAGGTTCGTGCCCGAATCGGGCAAGTCCAACTTCTAGCATATAGCAAGCATTTCCGCGGGTCTGGCCGTCCAGTCAATTCCCACAGCCAAGGTGATCACGAGCCGTCAAGCGGAACGGATGTGAACGTTGCCTTGCGCGAAATAGGAACAGTTTCGTCCCAAGATAGGGCGCCGGATTTACCGCTCGTTTTCTTCTTGAAAGCACTTTCTTAAGTGCGCGCTGATAAACAAGTGGACATACGGTTTTTGTCTGGAGTTGCCGTATGCGAACCGAACAACCGGGTATTGCGTATCAATCGGTCAAGGTCGGTTCAGCGTCTCTCGGATATTGGCCGATAGCCGGATTAGATAGTATTGCGTACCGGCTGGCCAGTTTCCGTATTTCGCGCTTAGGCGCCCTGGTGGGCGTCAGCCTGCTCTTCTATCTTGCCTGACCTGACTTGCGTTGCCTCGGCAACGCGGTTAGGTATTTCTTGTTGCTCATTCAAACGGGGAGGCTGCAAGTGATCTTGTTTCAGACGCATCGCACGCGTGGTCCCGTTTGTGCCCTGTGGCAGACGCTGCAGGGCTGACCAGTCTAGGTCCGGACGCGAATTCTCGTTCCATTCCTCTGGTTTGCCCTTCTTGGCGGCCTGGTTACGACCAGGCACCGATCTCGAGGCATTTGGCGCCTTCTGCTGGCGCCGCACCAGTGAGCGATCTTCATGGGTAATATCAATCTCCGCAATGCCGGCCATAGGGCAAGCGACATTCTCTTCTCAAACCTGACGCTGACGATTGGCGAGCAGGACCGCGTCGGTCTGGTTGCTCCCAATGGCCGAGGCAAGACTACTCTGCTGCGCGCCTTGGCGGGCCAGGCCGAACTCAGCGATGGCGAGGTGACGCGCTCGCGCGGCCTGACCGTCGGCTACATGCCCCAGGAAGTGCCCGATACCGCGTTGCACCTGACGGCAATGGATTTCGTGGCAACAGCACTCGACCCCGAGACCCTGGCGAGTGAGAGCTGGCGCGTTGACGTTGTCATGGAAGAGCTCTCAATCCCCCAGGAACTGCGCGATAGGCCGCTGCAGGAGCTCAGCGGCGGCTGGCAGCGCATGGCATTGATTGCCCGGGCCTGGGTTACCCAGCCCGATGCCTTGCTGCTGGATGAGCCCACTAACCATCTCGATCTCGGGCGAATTATCATACTTGAGGAGTGGCTGGCCTATGCGGCCCGCAACATTCCTCTTGTTATCGCCAGCCACGATCGCGCTTTTCTCGACAAGACCACGAACCGCACCCTGTTTCTCAGGCCCAGCGAGCAGGTCTATCTGCCCTTGAGTTATTCTGCGGCGCGCGCCGAGCTCGACCAAATCGACGCGGCGGCCGCCGCCCCGCGGGATCGCGATCTCAAGCAGGCTGCGCAATTGCGCAAGCAGGCGGCCAAGCTCACCAATATCGGCATAAATTCAGGCAGCGACCTTCTAACCGTCAAATCCAGGCAATTGCGGGACCGCGCCGAAAAGATCGAGACACAGGTGCAAGAGGCGCATAAAGACCGCACGGGGCTTGTCAAACTGGGCAATTCGGGCGCTGAGGCGCGCGTGATGATGGCGTTCGAAAATGTCGCCATCGCCACGCCCGACGGCCAGCCACTCTTTTCCATCGAAAAGCTTCACATTTTCCAAGGGGATCGCATTGTCCTGCTCGGGCGCAATGGTACGGGAAAGTCCCAGTTTATGCGGGTTGTCACCGAGGCTCTCTCGGGACAGGTACCGCAGGGGTTACGGATCAGCCCGCAACTGACTCCGGGCTATATGGACCAGGCGCTGGGGTGGCTGCCACTCGACCCGTCGCCGCTCGATTACCTCTTGCATCGTTTTGATGAGGGCGACCGGCGGATCATTGCCTTGCTGGCCGGAGCGGGGTTTCCACCCGACCGGCAATCCAAACCGATCCGCACCATGTCACTTGGGCAGCGGGCTCGGCTGGCGCTTCTTGCCCTGCGACTGGAACGCCCCAATTGCTATCTGCTCGACGAGCCAACCAACCACCTGGACATTCCGGGTCAAGAGCAGCTTGAGGCCGACATAACAGAGCAGGGGGCCACCACAATCCTGGTGACCCACGACCGAGCGTTTCTCAAGGCCATCAGCACGCGCTTCCTGCTCATTGACCGGCGAAAACTGGTCGAGGTCAATGATCCCGAGGACTTCTTCGCCCAGATGGAAGTCTAACTGCATCTGACCGGGTAAGGGCGCGCGGCGCCCCACACCCGGTCAATTACCGTGGTGATGTTCCGGCATTTGCTCGAGATCCTGCTTGGTCCAGGCCGTGATGGCATGCACATGACCGTTGTCATCGCGCATGAAATCGAGTGAGGCCATATTCAGCGACACATGACGGGCACCCAATCCGAGAAAGCCACCGACATCGACGATGACCTGCGCGCTCGGGCCGCTGCCATGCAGATGCGAGACCTTCCCGATCTCCTCATTGCCCTGCCCATATATGGTGGCACCCTTCAGATTTTCCTGCACGAGTTCATGCTCCAGCAGACGTGGATGGCGTGCATGATCGATGACCGGGGCATTGTGCCCGGGTGTGTCACTTCTGCCGGTCTGCAGATTTGGGTGGTGCCGCTCCAGACGATCGAGTGTCGTGCCCACCTTTTCGGCCACGCTCGGATCATAGTCATGGTCGGGACTCGTCCGTTCGTAATCCCGCAATTGCTCGGTGGTAATTCCCGCCTCGGCTGCGAACTGGTCAGGGTCCATGCCCAGTGACAGTCGGCGGTTGTGGTCACCCTTGGGTTGGCGGTCGGCGTCGGCTGTGTAGTGGTTCATTGTCAATGTCTCCTCTGTTCAAGGAGAAGTGGGCAAGTGCCGATTTGGTTCATGGGCATCGCCGTCGCGCCGATCAAATAGTCGACAAACAAAAGAGGCCGCCCGGAGGCGGCCTCTTCAAGTCTTGATTGCAGACACCCTAGTGGTGGTGCTCTTCCGGAACCTCGTCCTCGTCCGCCTGGATCAGCTTGGCGAGTTCGTCGCGGCTCATCGGCTTGTCGGTGACCTCACCCAGCTCGATAATGTGGTCGACGACCTTGTTTTCAAAGATCGGCGCGCGCAGGCTGGCGAGGGCCTGCGGGTTCTTGCGGTAGTAGTCGTAAACCTGCTGTTCCTGGCCCGGGAAGCGGCGCACTTCGGCGATCAGCGCCTGCTGGTGCTCCTCGTCGCTCACCTGCACCTCGCTCGTATTGCCGATCTCGGCAACGACCAGGCCCAGGCGCACACGGCGTTCGGCGATCCGGCGGTATTGTTCCTTGGCGGCTTCCTCGGTCGTGCCTTCGTCTTCGAAGGACCGGCCGTGGTGTTCGATCTCATGCACAACGCGCTGCCAGATGGTGTTGAACTCGGCGTCCACAAGCTGGGCCGGAACCTCAAACTTGTGGCCTTCGTCCAGCGCATCCAGAACCTGGCGTTTCATGTGCTGGCGGCCCATCGAATTGAGCGCGTTTTCCATCTGGTCGCGAACGGCCTTGCGCAGCGCGGCCACGTCTTCCAGACCCAGACGCTTGGCGAACTCGTCGTCCAGTTCGCCTTCGTTCGGGCCGTCGACGTGAAGAATGGTGACTGCGAAGACCGCTTCTTTACCGGCCAACTCTTCGTTCTGGTAATCCTTCGGGAAGGTTACCTTTACGTCGCCGCTTTGGCCCTTCTTCATGCCCACGAGCTGCTCTTCGAAGCCGGGGATGAATTCGCCAGAACCAACGGTCAGGTGCGCGTGGTCAGACGAGCCACCCTCGAATTCTTCGCCGTCGATCTTGCCCACAAAGCTCAGGCCCAGACGGTCGCCTTCGGCAACAACGGCATCTTCGCCCTTGTCGGTATAGCCACGGTTCTGCGCAAAAACGCGCTTCACTTCTGCGTCGACTTCCTCTTCGGAAACTTCGACCACGGGCTTGTTGAGCTTGATGCCCTTGATGTCCATCAGCTTGACGGGCGGCAGAACCTCATATTCGACTTCGAATGCAAGGTCAGCCTTGCCATCGAGCACGTCATTGATGACGCTCTGGTCGTCGGGTAGGTCAACCTTGGGCTGCGCTGCGGCGCGTTCTTCGCGCTTGTCCAGTGTGTCGGAAACGGTCGAATTGATCGCGTCGGTCATCACTTCCGACATCGCCGAACGGCCATACACCTTCTTGAGGTGCGAGGTGGGCACCTTGCCGGGACGGAAGCCCTTGATATTGGCCTGGCCCTTGAGCTCTTCGAGCTTAACGTCCAGGCGCGAATTGAGATCCGCGGCCGGGATTGTGACGCTCAGCTTGCGCTTCAGGCCTTCGTTGAGGGTTTCTGTTACCTGCATTGGGGTCTGATCCCGTATTGATTAATCGTGTTGGCCGAAGGCCATATGGTGCGGGTGAGAGGACTCGAACCTCCACGCCTTGCGGCGCTGGAACCTAAATCCAGTGCGTCTACCAGTTCCGCCACACCCGCAGGGTCCCCGTCGGCCGGGTTGGCGATGCATCTATATGAAGAGTGTAAGCCAGTCAAAGCTTGATTGGCGCGCGGTCACGCTCCAGGCCCGCCCATTTGTGCGGCAATTGCAGATTTGCGTTCTGCAGATAATGAGCAGAAAGTGGTCATTCCGCCCAATCTTTAGGCATGCGCACGAGCGCAGCCTGTGGGGTTGATGCACTCGACACTATTCAAACTGCTGAATTAACTGCGCTTTTT
>JBGTUK010000192.1:0-5319 GCA_041939225.1 Devosia sp. | reverse complement strand
CTGTCAGGATCTTCGCGAAACGGGCGTTTCCGGACAGGAAACCGTAGCCGGGGTGCACCGCGTCTGCGCCGGTGATTTCGCAGGCTGCCATGATGGACGGAATATTGAGGTAGCTGTCCTTGGCCGCATTGGGGCCGATGCAGACGCTTTCATCTGCCAGGCGCACATGCATTGCATTGGCGTCAGCGGTTGAGTGTACCGCAACGGTCTGGATACCCATTTCCTTGCAGGCGCGCAGGATGCGCAGGGCGATTTCACCGCGATTGGCGATCAGAACCTTATGGAACATGGTCGTCCCCTTACTCGATGACGACGAGCGGTTCGCCATATTCTACCGGCTGGGCGTCTTCGACGAGAATGCGGGTAATCGTACCCGAACGGTGCGCCGGAATCTGGTTCATGGTCTTCATCGCCTCGATGATCAGGATGGTCTGACCCTCGGACACCTTGGTGCCGACCTCAACGAAGGTTGGCTTGCCGGGTTCGGGAGAGCGGTAGGCCGTGCCGACCATGGGGGAGGTTAGAGTACCCGGGTTGGACGCCAAGTCCTCGGCAGCGGCAGGGGCGGCGGACGGAACCGAGCCGGATGGCGCGCTGGGAGCGGTTGGCGCGGCAGCCGGTGCCGGTGATGGTGGCGCCATGTACTGCATGGGCGCTTGCGCATAAGCCGGCGTGTCGCTGGGGTAGGAGCGGGTGACGCGAACCCTCAAATCTTCCTGCTCGATTTCGATCTCGGCAAGGTCTTCCTTGTTGAGTAGTTCGGCGATGGCGCGGATCAGATCCTGATCCACCGATGACTTGGTCATTCTGTCGGTCTCCCGGCTTCTCGTCTTGAAGCGTTATTTGAGTTTATCGGCCAAGGCCATGAGGGCCAGTCTATATCCAAGCGTGCCAAAGCCGCAAATGACGCCGAAGGCCACCGACGACACATAGGAGTGGTGCCGGAAGGACTCGCGCTGATGGATATTGGTCAAGTGCACTTCAGCCACCGGCAAGCTCACGGCCCTCAGAGCGTCCTGTATGGCAACAGAAGTATGCGAATATGCGGCAGGATTGATAAGAAGGCCGTCGACTGTGGTTCGGGCATCCTGAATCCAGGTGACCAGTTCACCCTCATGATTGGATTGCCGGAAATCGAGGTTCAGCCCCAGTTCTGCCGCTGCTGCGTGACAGAGAGCTTCGACATCCTTGAGCGTTTCGGCCCCATAGGTTTCCGGCTCGCGCGTGCCGAGCAGGTTGAGGTTCGGGCCATTGAGGACGAGAACGCGTTTTGTCATGATCCATGCCTTGTGCACCGGCCCTTTCGGCCAGCGCAAGGGCGGTTACACGAAATGCACCGAAAAGACCAGAGCTACCAATGCTTCGCCACCATCGGCATTGCGAGGTTTGAAGGTCCGGGCGTGGTCAGCTACACTGCGTCTTCCCACATTCTCGCATGTCGGCGATGCGCGCCCGCAATTCATCGGCCCCAATGGCGCCTGGGATGATCTCGTTGCCGATAATGTAGGTTGGGGTGCCGGTAATTCCCAAGGCCTGGGCGATTTCATAGGAAGACTGGATGGTTTGGGCGACGCGGGGATCACCCATTTGCAGTTCGAGTTCAACAGGTGACAGGCCGAGGTCCTGCGCGGCGGCGAGGGCCACGGACTTGTCGATTTTGCCGCGGCTGGTGAACAAGGCGGAGTGGAAATCCCAGTAGTTCGCGTCGCTCTCGCCGACCAGCACACCGATTCGCGCGGCATCGATGGATTCATTGGAAAGGATGGGGAATTCCTTGAGGATGATCCTGAGGTTGGGGTCCTCAGCAAGCAAGGTCGCCATATCGGGCAAGGCAGCGCGACAATAGCCGCAATTGTAGTCGAAAAATTCGACCAGGGTGACATCGCCATCGGGATTGCCCAGAACGATCTGGTCGGGCGCGTTGAAAATCTGGTCCCGGAACTCGGCCAAGGCGGTTTCGGATCGCGCCGCCTCTTCGGCGCGCAGGGTCTGCTCAAGAGCGGTGGAGACGCGCTGCAATACCTTGGGGTCATCAAGCAGGAACTGCTCGATCATGGGATTGAGCACCGCAGGATTAATGCTGGCGACCTCAGGTACAATCGGCTCTGATTCACCCTGAGCTGCCTGTTCCTCGAGCACTTGCTCGACGATGGAGCGAACCGCGACTTCATCCATTTGCTGGGCAGGCTGGTCGAAATAGCCATAGCCCAGGGCACCGGCGAGAATTCCGGCGACGGCAGCGAAAAGGATAGTCAGGCGGTTCATTATTGGGCTCCAGACGAGTCAGTCCGGTCTTGTTTAGCAGACCTTTATCTCTAGTGGCACGGGACAGTGGCGCGCCGACTTGTAAGACCATCAATTGTTGTTGAGAAACCGGGCACTTCGCGCTAGGCCCGAGGCAGAATCGGAGCTCGCATGACCAATCCTCCCTACGGCCTCAAACCGTTTTTCGCCATGGATATTCTCAAACGCGCCAAGCAGTTGGAAGCGCAGGGGAGCACTGTGTGCCATCTTGAGGTCGGTGAACCGGGTGCGCCGCCGGCACCGCGGGTGCTTGAGGCGGTTGCGCGGGCCTTGCCAGAGCCCCAGGGGTACACCAATGCAAAGGGCCTTGACGGGCTGCGCGATGGCCTGGGGAGGTATTATGAACAGCAGCATGGCGTGGATGTCGATCCGGAGCTGATCGTGGCGACGATGGGGTCGTCGGCGGGATTCATTCTCGCCTTCCATACCGCCTTCCAGCCGGGTGCCCGCATCGCCATCACCCGCCCGGGCTATCCTGCTTATGTGAACACTTTGCTCGGGCTGGGCTTCGGTGTCGTCGAAATTCCCGTTTCGGCGGACAGTGGATGGCGCCTGACTGGCGCGCAAATCGCAGCGGAGCATGCGCGCCAGCCTTTCGATGGATTGCTTTTCGCCAGCCCGGCCAATCCGACTGGGGCGTCGGTGAGCCGCGATCAGCTTGCCGATATTGTTGCCACCTGCGCGCGGTTGGGTGTCACGCTCATTTCCGACGAAATCTATCATGGCCTCGATTATTCGGGGCCGTCCGTCAGTGCTCTGGAGCTGACCCGAAATGCAATCATCATCAACAGCTTCTCGAAATATTACTGCATGACCGGATGGCGCATTGGCTGGGTGGTGTTGCCGGAAGCGTTGATCCGACGGGCAGAGATCTTGCAGCAGAACCTCTTTATCTCAGCGCCGACGCTAAGTCAGATAGCGGCCGGCGTGGCCTTAGGGGAGCGTGATTACGCGGAAGAGCAGAAAGCGCGCTATGCCCGGAACCGACAGGTGTTGGGGCAGGGTTTGCGCGAGCTTGGCTTCGACTTGCCGGCTGATTGCGATGGCGCGTTTTACGGCTATGCCGGGATCGGGCGGTTTTCCAATGACGCCATGGACTTTTGCCTCACCATGCTGGACCGGGCCGGGGTTGCGGCAACACCGGGCATTGATTTTGACCGGACCGATGGCAATGGTTTCGTTCGCTTCAGCTATGCAGGCACATCTGACACCGTAGAAAATGCCCTGGAACGCATGCGGGAATTTCTGCGGGCAGGCGGCTAAGCATGGACGCAATTCCGACCTTGCGAACTGAACGGTTGGTGCTCCGGCCACCGGTGATGGCGGATTATCCCGCCTATGCTGCGTTCGTGGCATCGGACCGGTCACGCCTATTGGCGGGCCACATGTCCGCTGGGCGGCGGGCGGTACCGCAGCACGAGGGTGACGTCGTGTACCGGTATTTTTCCGGATAGTGAGGAGGATCTTTGGCCACGATCAAGGGGCCAAGAAAGAAGGGCGGCCCGGGGGCCACCCTTCATTACGCTTAACCAAGGCCGAGGCGGCGCTGCCACCAACCGACCTTCTTTTTCTTGGCAGGCTCACCTTCACCTTCGTCTTCGCTCTCGGCAGGCGCGGTAGCCTCTTCGGCCGGTGTGGCGCTCGAGGTGACGACGACGCCCTCAGGCGGCAATTCCTTTTTCACGCGACGAGTGCGCCCGGGCTTCTTCTCCTCTGCGGCGCTGTCGTCGGCCTTGGGCGTGTCGGCA
The DNA here is from genome assembly GCA_041939225.1 of Devosia sp. Classification (GTDB taxonomy): domain Bacteria; phylum Pseudomonadota; class Alphaproteobacteria; order Rhizobiales; family Devosiaceae; genus Devosia. The sequence continues at coordinate 1,267 of JBGTUK010000192.1, read as the reverse complement.
GTGGCAGCTTCGGCAACCGCCGGCTCTGGCGCAGCTGCAGTCGCTTCTGCTTTGGGCTTGCGCGCGCGAGGCTTACGCTTTGGCTTTTCTTCGGTCACCGGTTCAGCCGATGCCTCATCGGAGCTGGCCGCAACCGGAGTGGTTTCGGCGGGGGCTGATTCCTCGGTTTCGGTAACCTTCTTGCGACGGGTCCGCTTGGGCTTCGTTACTGGTTTTTCTTCGGCAACAGGTGCTTCCCCGGTGGTCGATTCGGCGTTTACCTCAACATGGTCGACAACCGCATCTTCAGGGGCTGAAACGGCGGCCTCTGCAGTTTCGCTCTCGGCCTCGCCGTTCTGATCTCGCCGATTGCGGCGACCACCCCGACGGCCACGGCGGCGTCGGCGGCGTGTCTCGCCATCGCTGTCGCCTTCAACGGCCTGGCGGGCTGCTGCGTCCTCGCCGCCGGTCTCGTCATCCTCGGCGGTGTTATCAGCGACACTATCCTGATCGGAGCTACCCTCAGACGCCTGCTGGGCCTGCTGGTCACTATTGCGACCACCGCGACGGCGCCGACGGCGCCGACGGCGTCCGGATCCCTCGCCATCGCTGGAATCGGCGGGCCTCGTCTCGGCCTCATTGGCTTCGGCTTCAGCGACGTCGTCGTCTTCGTCTGGATCCTCGATGATGGCGCTATCCACCCGAACATGGGCGGCAGCGCGCTGGTCAGCATAGGTCGAAATGCGCGTTTCACCCTTTTCGATGGCGAACTGGTGGCCCGTCATCTTGCTGTCTGCTGTGATCGTGATCGAGAGCTTGTTGCGGGCTTCGAGCTGCGAAAGCGTATCGCGCTTGAAGTTAAGGATGTAGAGCGCAACCTCGACCGGAACGCGGACATTGATCGACTGACCCTGCTTACGCAGCACGTGATCCTCGATGTGGCGCATGATCATCAGCGCAAGGCTTTCAGTGGAACGCACGAGGCCGGTGCCGTCGCAGATCGGGCACTTGTGGGTCGAGCTTTCCACGACGCCAAAGCGGATGCGCTGACGGCTCATTTCCATCAGACCGAAATGGGAGATGCGGCCCACCTGGATGCGGGCGCGGTCGTCCTTCAGGCAGTCCTTAAGCTTGCGCTCGACCGCCCGGTTGGACCGGTTTTCCATCATGTCGATGAAGTCGATGACGATGAGCCCGGCCAGATCGCGCAAGCGTAGCTGCCGAGCAACTTCGTCAGCTGCCTCCAGATTGGTCTGGAGAGCCGTGTCTTCGATATTGTGCTCCTTGG
>JBGTUK010000191.1:0-5330 GCA_041939225.1 Devosia sp. | reverse complement strand
AGCGCGCCTCGACTGGCGTGATAAGGCGCAGGTTTGCCGGTTTTTCTCTGCAAATCCGGAGGAAACCGATGAATAAGTACGAAAAAATCGCCAACGAAATGAGAACGCTGTTGTGGCCGCCCAGCGTGGCCGAGCTGCTTTCGCCGATGGCGCCCGACTGGCCCCGCGCCCAGCTGCCCGCGCCCGAGGCATCGACCTGCGGCAGGTCATTCGCGCCGACCAGCCGGGCATTGGCCTGCGCCTCGCGGATGGTGGCGACGGCGGTCAGCACGTCGAGGTTGCGCTTCAGCCCGGCGGCGATCAGCGCGTCCAGCCGGATGTCGCGGAACGCCGCCCACCAGGCATTGGCGCCGGCGCGGCGTGCGGGGGAATTGCCGGCAAAGGCGGTGGCGACATCGGCCTTGGGCGCGGTGTAGCCGCCCGGCGCGCAGGCGGCCAGCGCCAGGGTCGAGGCCAGGCCGGTCAGGATCAGGGCGACCAAGTCGGCCTGCCGGGGCCGCAGCCCGCATCCTCCAGGTCCATGGCAGCCCGGTTTACGAAGCTGATCCCCGAAGGCAGCAAGGATGCGTCCGTGGATCGAACGCATTCTCGACGTGTTGTCGTTCGGTTCCGCGCGTTCCAGGGCCTTGCGCAGCGTGGCGCTCAGCCTTTTCATCTATCAGTTCGACCTGCCCAAGGCGGGCTCCTATCGAAGCGATAAGCGGTACGTGGCAGCACCCGTCATTAACGCGAGACACGGCAACTCATATTTGATAATGCCATTAGTAATTGGATTTATGATTACTGATGACGGGCACCAAGACAACATCATCCATAAGGCGCCAGCCTGATCGTCGCATGCGACGCGTCACAATGACCGATATCGCGCGGGAGGCGAACTGTTCTCAGGCGACAGTATCGTTCGTTATCAACAATGCGCCGGGCATCAGGCTGTCCGATGAGACACGCCGCCGCGTCCTCGATGCCGCCAGGCGTCTGGGCTATAGCGTGCCGGCGGGCAAGAATGGATCCGGACAGCAGGCGGGAAAGCGCAACCGGCGGATTGGTTTCATTGTCGATCAGCTGGCGACCAGTCCGGAAGCGGTGCAGGCGATCGAGGGGCTTACCCAGGCGGCGCGGGAACTGGGCGATCTGGTGTTTGTCGGGCAGAGCGACAATGACGCCGAGATCGAGTCCGCGCTGATCGATGCTTTCGTTGACCAGGGCGTTTCGGCACTGGTCTACATGACCATCTTCACGCGCCAGGTGGAGCTGCCGCTCGAACTGAAAAGCCTCGATATCCCGGTCTATTTGCTCAATTGCTACGCTACGGGTCTAGCCCGTCCCGCCGTTGTGCCCAGCGAGATCGCGGGTGGGCAGCGGGCCACGCATTACCTGATCAGAAAAGGGCATCGGCGGGTCGCGACAATCACCGGCGAAATCTGGATGGAAGCGGCGCAGGATCGGCTCAAGGGCTATCGCCGCGCGCTGGCGACTGCCGATATTCCCTTCGATCAGGACCTGGTTTTCAACGGCGATTGGTCGGCCAGCGCGGGCTATGACGCAACGCGCAAGATCCTTGCCTTAAAGGAAGGACCCACGGCCATCTTCTGCCAGAACGACCGCATGGCCATCGGCTGCTACGAGGCCCTGAAGGAAGCCGGCCTCGACATTCCCCAGGATATGTCGGTAATCGGCTATGACGACGAGGAGATTGCGCGCCATTTGCATCCGCGCTTGACCACCACCGTGCTGCCGCACCGCGCCATGGGGCAATGGGTATTCGAACAGATACTCGATGGCGTGGCCGAGGATCGCTATCCATTGACCAAGCTGGAATGTCCGCTCGTCGAGCGCGATTCCGTCGAATCTCCGCTAGGCAACTAACCCTTTGGTGGCGCTATTGAATTGCGCTCCAGCAATTCACACTCAATCTTGAGCTTTTGCAGTCGCTCATCGGCGTCCACGCCGTCGAAGCCGTCCAGCAACTGGCCGACGGCCCAACGTGCCATCTCGTCATGCGGCAGAACCATGGTGGAGAGTGGCGGGTCCATGTTCGCGGCAATGTCCTCATCGTCAAAACCGACAATTGAAAGATCGCCGGGAACGGACAGGCCCAGATCACGCGCCACCTCGTAGCAACCAATCGCCATGCGATCGTTGAAACAGAAAATGGCTGTTGGCGGATTGGGTTGCGAGAGCAGAGCCAAGGCGCGCTCGCGCCCGGCCCGAATGGTCCACCCTCCCAGGGTGACCAGGCTTTCGTCCACCGGCACGCCCCATTTTTCCATGGCCTGTCGGAAGCCCTGTTCGCGGTCGATGGCCGCCTCGACGATATGTTCGCCCGCCAGATGGGCAATACGGCGATGCCCGGCACGGAGCAGCGCATCGGTTGCCGTAAAGCCGCCGACAATGTCGCCCGGCACGACCGAGGGGTGTTGCACCTTCTTCTCGTAGCAATTGAGCAGCACCAGCGGCAGTTGAGAAAACGCTGCTGGAACAGTCACTTGCCTCGTGATCAAGGTGCAGTAGATCGCCCCGATGGCGTTCTGCGCCACCAGCATGTCGAGCCCGGCCTGTTCAAGCGCCGGATCATTGCCGGTGCAGAAGGTCGCGATGGTGACGTCCTGCAGGGCAGCCTCGTCCCGGGCCCCCTCGATGAACGGGGCAGCAAAGGGCGTGGTCGAGACTTCATCGATGAAGAGGCCGATAACGCGCGTCCGTCCAGCGGGGACAGGATGGGTCTTGCCGCGGCGATAGCCAAGCTGCTCTGCCGCTTCCTGTACGCGACGGCGCGTGGCCTTGGATACGCGGGCATTGGGAACGCCATTGAGGACCAGCGAAACCGTGGCCTGGGAGACCCCGGCCAGTTCTGCCACCTCATGCATGGTCGCGCGCTTTTCCAACCGTCTCCCCCAGTTTCTCGTTTCAGGCGAATTGGTTGGCAGACTGTTAGCACTGAGAGTCGCCTGAGGGTAGCTCACGCGCCAACTTGGCCATTTGTGCAGACCCTTCGCACCCCCCCCCCCCCCTTGCCAAACCCTTCGCTCCGGTCATATGGTGATAATAATATAACTAATACTGCTTAGGGTGGGGATTATGAATTTGAGCCGGGCAATGGCCTCCGAGGCGATAAATGCGTCGCGCAGCAGCCTGTCGCTGGATGGCGTCTGGCAGTTCCGGCATGAGGATGGGCCCTGGCGCCAGGCGCACGTCCCCCAGCCCTGGCAGGCTGAGTTTTCCGATCTGGTCGATACCTTCGGTCGTGCCACATACAAGCGCAGCTTCACCTTGCCGGCCGGATGGGAGGATCGGGATCTGGCGTTGCAGTTCGGCGCCGTCAGCTACGCCTGCGAGGTCTGGTTCAACGGCGAAAAGCTGGGCAGCCACGAAGGCGCCTTCCTGCCCTTCGAATTCGCCATCGACAACGCAAAGCTGCGGTCGACCAATGAAGTCGAAGTTCGGGTCACTGTGCCGTCCGCCGACCAGTCGGCCTTTCCTGAATTCCCGTTCTCGGAAATTCCGCACGGCAAGATCTCCTGGTATGGCCGCATTGGCGGGCTGTGGCAGTCGGTCTCGCTGTTGGCGCGTGATGCGCGGCGGCTCAATCACGTGGCGATCGAAGCCGGTATGGATGGCGTAGTGAAGGCCAACCTGACTTTCACCTCCGCGGCCAATGGCCTGCCGGCCCAGTTGGAGGTTCGGGACGGCGATGGGGCCATTGTTGCATCAACCGAAGTTTCCGCAGCCGAATCCGTTGGTTTGACGCTCGACGTTCCCGGCGCCAGGCTCTGGGATGTCGGCCAGCCTAATCTTTATACCCTGACGGTAACGCTCGATGGCGGCATTGATGTGGTCGAGCAAACTTTTGGTTTCCGCACCGTCACCACTGCCAATGGGCAGATCCTGCTCAATGGCAAGCCGGTCTATATGCGCGGTGCGCTGGACCAGGACTATTATCCCGACGGCATTTACACGCCGCCCTCTCTGGAATTTCTCGAAGACCAGGCCCAAAAGGCCATCGAACTGGGCCTCAACACGCTGCGCTGCCACATCAAGGTGCCGGATCCGCGATATTATGACGTAGCGGATCGCTATGGTCTTCTCGTCTGGACCGAAGTCCCCAATGTGCAGAGCTTCACATCTGACTCGGCGCGGCGAATGCGCGAGACCATGGTGGGCATCCTCGAACGCGACCGCAACCATCCCTCGATCATTGCCTGGACGCTGATCAATGAGGATTGGGGGACGCGCCTGGTGGAGAATGCCGAACACCGGCAGTGGCTCAAGGACAGCTATGACTGGCTCAAGGCCGAGGACGCGACGCGGCTCGTGGTCGACAATTCGGCCTGCTTCCCGAACTTCCACGTCAAGACCGACCTCAACGACTATCACTATTATCGCTCGGTTCCCGAACGCCGGCAGGAATGGGATGACATTACGGCCCAGTTCGCCGCCGGGGCCGACTGGACTTTCTCGCCGCTGGGCGATGCCGAGCGGCGGGGCGACGAACCGCTGATCGTTTCCGAATTCGGGGTCTGGGGCCTGCCCGATCCGAGCAAGCTGCGCGACGAGGATGGCTCGGAGCCCGACTGGTTCGAGACCGGGTCGCTCTGGGGAGACGGCGTGGCACTGCCCCATGGCATCGAGGAGCGCTTCGGCGCGCTCGATATGGCCGGTACCTTTGGCAGTTTCGAAGGGTTCATCGAGCAGGTGCAGTGGTACCAGTTCATGAACCTGCGCTACCAGATCGAGGAAATGCGCCGCTATCCCTCAATCATGGGCTACGTGATCACCGAATTGACCGACGTCCATTGGGAAGCCAACGGCCTTCTCGATATCGAGCGCAATCCGCGCGTCTTCCACGACGTGTTCGCCACCATCAATGCCGACATCGTCATCGTGCCGCGCCCGGCGCGCTATTCAGCCTGGGCAGGCGAGGACCTGCCGGTTGAACTCAGGATTGCCACCGGCGGCGGGTCGATCCCGGACGGAGCCAAATTGAGCTGGAGCGGCGGTGTCACCGGATCGCTCGATGTGCCCGCAACCGGTCCGGTTTCGGTTGCAGATCTGGGAACCACCAGCCTCTCAATTCCGGCGGTTTCCGACAATACCACGCTGCGCCTTGACTTCATCCTCGAAGCCAACGGTGTGGTACTGGCGCGCAATAGCTGCGAGATCGCGCTTTACTCCCAGCGCAAGACGGCAGGGCTCTCCTCCATTGCTGTTGCCGACGCTGATCTTGCCGCTTACCTTGACATGAAACAACGAACGGAATTTTGCCCGAGCGGTTTAAGTGTAAGAGTGACGCACGAAGCGCCGTACCCGCCATCGATCCCTGAATACCGGCG
>JBGTUK010000190.1:0-5432 GCA_041939225.1 Devosia sp. | reverse complement strand
AAGATGGTCGAGCGATATTGCGTGCCGCGATCCGGACCCTGAAAGTTCAGTTGTGTGGGGTTGTGCGCGACCGAGAAATAGACGTGCATCAATTCGCCGAAACTAACGACCTGCGGGTCGTAGGTAATCTCGACGGTTTCGGCATGGCCAGTGTCACCGCGATTGGTCCTGTCATAGGTAGCGGTGGCCGCCTCGCCCCCTGAATAGCCCGAGACTGCATTGGTGACGCCCTTGACCCGCTGGAACACGCCCTGGACGCCCCAGAAGCAGCCACCGGCGAAGATCGCGATCGCGGTGTTGCCCGCTTCTTCAAGATCCTGCGCCGGGGCCGGAATCACGACGGGCTCTTCCTGCGCTTGCGCCGGCAGTCCGGCAAACGGCAAGGTGAGTGCAGACAATGCCGCCAGGCCCGCCAGCAAGCGGCGCCGCGGCAGGCGGTCTACGAATGCGAAATGTGGTGACCGGCTTTCGGGCATCTTGAATCCTCATGCTGAACATTTGCCAGCAAGTACGGTCATCATGCGCCTGAAGTTACGCCGGATCACCCGGCTCACGACTATATGATGAATGGCGCCCCATGGCCCAAAGGCATCCATACGGGCAATATGGCATCTTCAGCCCCATGCGCTGCCGGCTTGCCCTCATGGCGTGGTGGCCAGGTAGGCGTTGGTAAATGCGCTGGCGACATCGGGCGGGCTGGCAAGGGCAACGCCATCGCCATCCTTGAGGATGCCGGCGTCGAACAGAAATGAGGCCATGGCTTCCATCTTGGCCTGGTCGATAGTGCCGACTGCACCGTTTTGGCCCTTGAGATAGTGCCCGTCAATCAAGGCCTGAAGGGAGGCGCGGACGAAATCGCGGTCGAGCAGTACGTCGGCATTTGCGGCAACCAGGATATCGGTGGCCTCGTCGGGATGAGCGACGGCGTAGTCATAGCCCGCCTGGCTGGCCGTGATGAAGGCCCGGGCCGTATCGGCATTGGCGGCGAGATAAGCGGCGCTGGTGCCGATGAAGTTGGTGTGCTGGTCGGGTACACCGAAATCGGCATAGCGGAATGCGCGCTGTGCGGGGCCGTCGCGCTCGGCCTTGACGCCCTCCCAGGTATAGACTTCCAAGGTGAAGTCGATGGCACCGTTGGCGAGCGCTTCGTAGGCCGAGGTGCCCAGCGTGATGGTTTCGAATTCACCCGTGCCGCCATCATGGCGGATGATGGTGCCGATCAGGGCCGATTCCCAGGCGCTGCCAAAGCCGCCATAGATCTTGCCGTCGAGATCTCTTGGGGTCTCGATGTCGTCGCGGTCGTCCCTGAAGACGAGGCGTCCGGTTTCGGTCTGAACCAAAGCATAGGTTGCCACCAGGTCGGCACCCGCCGCACGCTGGGTGAAGAGGCCGATGGAGCCCAGGACACCGAAATCGGCCACCCGATTAGCCACCAGGGCACCGGCCGAGGTATCGGTATAGGGCAGGATTTCAACCGCAAGGCCCGCCTCTTCGTAGAAGCCCTTGGCCTGAGCCACGAACAGGCCGATGTGGTTGGTATTGGGCGTCCAGTCGAGGGCGACGGTCACCGGAACTGCCTCAGCGATAGCGGGCGTTACGGCGAGGCTGGCGGCAACACCGAGTGCCAGGATTTTGCGGAAGATAGACATGGGTTCAGTCCTTCGGGTTTAGCAGGGTCTGCAGGATGTCCGCCTCGATCGCGCCGAGGGCCGGCGATCCCACGCCCTGGCGTGGATGATCGAATGGGAGATGGAATTGATGGGCGACACTGGCCGGGCGGGATGTCAGCACGTAGATGCGGTCCGACAGCAGCACGGCTTCGCGCACGTCATGGGTGATGAGGAGAACTGTCCAGCGGTGCCGGGTCCACATGGTCGCGAGCCAACGCTGCATCTGGGCGCGGGTCAGCGCATCGAGCGCTCCGAAGGGCTCATCGAGCAACAGCATCGGGCGCTGCTGCACCACGGTGCGCAGCAAGGCGGCGCGCTGGCGCATGCCGCCCGACAACTGGGCGGGATAGTGGTGTTCAAAACCGGCAAGCCCGAATTCGGCAAAGAGCGGTGCGACGCGGGCGCGCGCGGCCTTGCGGCTCATCCCCTGCACCTCAAGACCCAGCGTGGCATTGTCGAGCATTCGGCGCCACGGCATCAGCGCATCGCCTTGCGGCATGAAGGCAAAGCAGTGCCGGTCCCGCGCTAACGGCTGGCCGTCCATCAGCATCTCGCCGGCGTCAGGCGCCGTGGCGCCGGTCAGCAGTTGCAGGATGGTGGACTTGCCGGCGCCCGAGGGGCCCAGAATCGAGACAAATTCGCCTCGTGAGACAGTGAGGCTGATATCGTCGAGAACTTCGGTGGCGCCGAACCGCTTGCGTAGATTGACCAACTCCAGACGCATCGGGCTCATGACCGACTCTCGGACAGACGGGGCCAGGGCATGGCGGCGCGTTGCAGCAGCACGGTCGCTCCGAACAGCAACAAGGTCAGCGTCGCGCTGACAAACACCGCCGCGAGCACCAGATCGGGCCGGAAATTGTTCTTGGCATTGAGGATGTAGATGCCCAGACCCCGGGCGGCGCCGGCATATTCGGCAAAGATCGCGCCGACCACGGCATAGGTGATCGAGATGCGCAGACCTGCAAAGAAATAGGGCAATGCCGAAGGCAGGCGGGCCATGACGAAGATGCGCCTGCGAGAGGCGCCCATGGAGGCCAGCAGGGCCGCGATATTGCGGTCAGTCGACTCATAGCCCTGAGCCAAAGCCACCAGCATGGGAAAAAAGGTAACGAGCGCCACCAGCACGATTTTCGGTGTCAGCCCGAAGCCGAACCACAACACGACCAGCGGGGCGATGGCCACCAGGGGCAGGGTCTGGGTCATGATAAAGACAGGAAATAACGCTCGCCGCAGCGGCCGGAAAAAATCGATGAGGACCGAGAACAGGAAGGCTGCGCTCAGCGAAGCGGCAAAGCCGAAGGCAGTGGCTTGCACGGTGGCCATGCTGTGGCGCGCCAGGGCGTCGCGCTGGCCCCATGCCTGGAAGAGGATGCGCGATGGGGCGGGCAAGGTAGTGGCGGAAATGCCCGAGAGTTGAACATAGGCTTCCCAGCCGACAAACAGCGCCGCTACCGCGGCGACAGGCGGGCCAACATGGTTGAGCAGGCGCGCAAGGACGCGCCGTGGGGCGGAGGCGTCGGACATGAATCGATCTTCCGTTCAGCGGGCGCTGGGGCTGTTGGCCGAAACCGTCAAATCGATGGTGACATGTCCTTCGGGTGGGCCAAAGCTGCAGAAGGCCTGCTCCAGGGTCGCGAACAGGGCGCCGCTGTCGCCCCTGAGCTTGGTGGCGAAATGCTTGGACGTCTCAAAGGTGCCGGACTGCTTGAGGAATTCGATGCAGCCGTAGATTTCGTCCATGTGATTGCCCTGGCCCATGACGTAGAGCGAAAGCTGGGCCACCGAGGACACATCCAGGTTCGGGGCATTCGCTACAGCTGAAAGCGCTTCGGCCTGTCTTTGGGCCAGCGGGGCAATCGGCCTCTCGAAATGGGACGATGTGCAGATGGCATCATCGGGTTCGCCTGGACAGCCGCGCGAGATCGTTGCCGAGAGTGTGCAATGCACACCGGTACGGGCGGCAGCACTGAACAGATCCCGCATGGCGGGGAACATGACCTCGGGTGGACCGACGAGGAGGGTCGAAACATCATCAGTCTCGATACGCAATCGGTCGCGGTAAGGCGTGAGCGCGCCCAGTGCGCTGGTGATGACTCCGACGAAATCGTCGGTCATTGGATAAAGAGAAATCTGTGCGCCTGAAAACATCGCCCGCCTCGCTCCGCTGGAATTACCCAGATCAGCTTTAGGGTCCGAAGGCTTCCTGCCCTCATCTCAGCCCCGACCTACGGAGCACCCCTGTGGATGCGCTCACCATAAGCATCGCCGACCACCGAATGCAAGCCCCTGTGGGGTGCCTATTCGCTCTACGCCCGGCGCAATAAGTGCGCATCGGATCTCGGTAATCCGTCCATCCCAGCGGCTCCCATGCCTGATCATGCTAGGCTGCCGGGTAGACTACCGCTCCATCTTCTCGCAAGCGAGCAACCTCAGTCGGTTTTGCGTGGTCTATGCGGCCCGGTGCCATCAAATGGCGCACCTCATAGCCATGTAAGAGCAGGTAATCGGTGATTATCCTGCGATGGCAGCGCCACCAAACGGCCTCTGAGCACATGATCGCCAGCGGACGGTCCTGGCCCAGTTCGACGAGTCGACGGAAAGCGTCGCGAAAATCCGCGCCCAGAGTATAGTCTGCATAGTTGTGAAAGCTCTGCACCCGCCAAAACGCGTTCAGGCTTTCATCAACGTCTGGCTGTTTCGGACGACGTCCACCAAGTGCCAACATATGCCTATAGTCAATTTGATGACGGGCTAACACCTGTGGGAATAGGTCATCGTTGAAGTCAGGGTTACTCCGAGACTTCGGAAATGAGCGCACGTCGACGAGCAAGCGGATCTCAGCCTCGCGCAACATGTCGATGACAGTCTCCGGCGACCTGTCCGAGTGCCCGATGGTGGCGAAACCAGTGCTCACGACTTGAGCTTGGTCAATGCGCTTTCTTTGTGCGCCGCAACATGATCGGTTCTATCGCTCTCAATCACATATTGCGGGTCTTGCTCGGAAGCGCGATGACGATGGCCCTTATAATCGAAATCTGACGCGTGAATTTTCACGATATGACCGCTGACGCGACCGGCTTCTGAATTCCAGCTTACGTGATCACCGACTGAATATTTCGCCATGATTAGCTCCTTTGTTCAGCCAACATGAGACTGAACAAGAGGTTCCGTATGCACTGCTAGAGATACCCCCTCAGCGAAGTTCGGCTTGTCCTGTTCAGGGTATGGGCTGAACAGGCGATCTGCCGGGGTACCGAAACAACGGGCGCTCAGCGCGACGGGTGCGTCCCGCCATGCTCCAGCACTTACGCGCACCGCTCGGATTCGCACCTTGGGAGAAAACGCTCGGGAGAGAACTTGTTCGTTGCCTAGCTCACCAGGTTCGGATCCCGGGAGCCAGACCCTCCGGTCAGTGCCGGCGCAATCCAGGTCAGCAGCCGATGTTCAAATATTGAAACCCGGTCAAACCAGAAGTCGAAACTGTGAGGAGTGAAACGCGCAAACCCTACGAAAAGGGTGGCGCGAGAGACGGGGCTCGAACCCGCGTGCCGTTCAGAAAGCACGCATATATTTGCGCCATCACGACGACATTACGCGGAGATTCATCGATAAATGTTTCGCGGAGAAAAAGCCGACGCTGAAGTATCCGGGCTGTAACTTTGCGTTCATGTTTTCATATATGCGCGAAAGTGTCTTATCGCGTGTTCTTACGTCATCGTATTTTGGATCATTCCATTTTCCGTACGGAATGTTTTTGCG
>JBGTUK010000189.1:0-5470 GCA_041939225.1 Devosia sp. | reverse complement strand
ATCCGACACCCCAAGGCCTTCCTGTTCGACGAGCCGCTGTCCAATCTCGATGCAGCCCTGCGCGTGCATATGCGCAAGGAAATCCGTGCCTTGCACGACCGGCTTGGCGCCACCTCCGTCTACGTCACGCACGATCAGATCGAGGCCATGACCATGGCCGATCATGTGGTGGTGATGCGCGATGGTGTCATCGAACAGCAGGGCAGTCCGCTCGAACTCTATGACACCCCGGCCACCCGCTTTGTGGCCGGCTTCATCGGTTCGCCTGCAATGAACTTCATCCCCGGGACCATTGCCGCCGACGGTCAGCATGTGACCCTCGACCTCAAGGGCGTTGCAGCCCTGCCTATCGGTCGGAGCCTTGAACCGGGCCGGAAGGTGACTGTCGGGCTGCGACCCGAGCATATCGAAGCGACGCCTGGCACCAGTGGGCAGATCGTGCTGCCTGTCGCCGTTGTGGAATCCACCGGATCATTGACCTATCTGACGACGGATGGTGAGCCGGAACTGACCGTGGTCATCACCGGACGCAGCGACATCAGGTCCAGCGAAACGGTTGGCCTTACCATCGCGCCCGAGCGGGTGCACATCTTCGATGCCCAGACCGAACGCGCACTTTGAGCAATCCGCCTGAGCCAAGGGCTCAGGCGGGAACACCGAGCACAGCGCGGACGCGGTCGAGAGCCTCCGCCGTGCTGCCCTTTGGTTGGTATTCGAGCCCTACAGAGCCGGAATAGCCATTGGCGTAGAGCCAAGCGAGACGGGCCCCCAGGTCGATTTCGCCCAGACCCGGATCGTTGCGGCCGGGGTGATCGGCCACATGGGCGTGAATGACACGTGAGACGCGTTGGTGCAGCACGTCCTCGATCCGCTCGCCCATGACATGGGAATGATAGAGGTCATAGACGATGCCGATCTCGGGGCGGCCTACCTCGTCGACGATGTTAAGGGCTTCGCGCGTCGAAGACAGATAATACCCCTTGTGATCAATCAGGGTATTTAGGGGCTCGACGCCCAGGCGCACTCCGCTGCCCTCCAGCACATCGGATGCCGCCTTGAGACAATCCACCAATGCCTTGTGCTGCTCCTCGCGAGATCGTCCGGGCAGATCGTCACCGGCCTGGGCGATCAGCACCTTGGCGCCCAGCCGCTGCGCCGTCCGCACCGACGTGGCGAGCCCGGCAAGGAAAGCGGCGTGATTGGCCGGATCGGTCAGCGCAATCATCGGCTCGGCAACAAAGCCGCTCAGGGTTATCCCGGCTTCCGTGAGCACGGCTTCGATGGCGTCCAGATCCTTGTTGGACCACAACCAGAATTCAACCGCGTCCAGGCCCGCAGCCTTGGCCAGGCGGATACGGTCGGCAAAGTCGGCGCTGGCATCGGCAAACAGCCATTCAATACAGGCAGAAAGTTTCATCTTGGACCATTCGGTTCGAGTTCAGCGATAATCGATCAGCACCTGCATCACCTCGGGCGATCCCTGGTCGAGCAGGCCATAGCCATTTTCCGCTTCGGCGAGCGGCACACGGTGGGTGACAAACGCCTTGAGGTCTGGGCCAAGCGTGGAGAGATATTCGAGGGCAATTTTGCCGCGTCGCGGCACAGACCAGAGCGGGCCGAGGAACGGGTTCACGGTACCCACTTGCGAAGAAATGATGCGTGGTCGGTTATGATGAAATTCGCCCGATAGGCTGAGACTTTCAAAGCTTCCGCCATACCACGACATGGCAACCACCGTCCCGTTGAAGCCCACCGTGCGGATAGCTTCGTTAAGCGCCGGGGCTGCGCCTGAAACTTCGATCACCGTGTCGGCGCCGCGCCCTTCAGTGAGATCACGAACCCTCTCGGCCACTTCACCAGCGGCCGGGTCAATCACCGAGGTTGCGCCGCCCTTAAGAGCCGCCTGCCGCCGCTGCTCTATCCCGTCAATAGCGATGATCTGGCGCGCCCCATTACGAGCAAGCAAGCGCGTGACCAATTGCCCGATAACCCCCAGCCCGCTGACTACGACATCGGCGCCGAGCGCGATATTGGCGTCGAGCAGACCATTGTAGGCGGTATTGAGATTGGCGAAGAACACGCCGATCTCGGGGTCTTCAATTGTGCCGAGTGGAACCACGGCTGCTGCGTCGACCACGGCGTGGCGTCCATGGGGAACATAGGCAAAAACCATATCTCCCATACTGAGCCGCGCAACATCCTCGCCGAGTGCCGCGACACGACCGACCGCCGCATAGCCATATCGTGCCGGCCAGTGCCAATCCGAGCCGTGGGCGTCCGAGAACAGGCGTGTCCTGGGGTCCATAGCCTGACGCCATTGCGGCGCAAGGCCGCGAAAAACGTTGAGTTCGGTACCCGCGCTGATGCCGGACACCAGCAATTCAAGCAACACCTGGCCAGGGCCCGGTCCATCGAGTGGTTCGGAGCGCACCTCGACGGCGCCCGGACCGGTGAAATAGAGCGATTGGGTTGTCAACGACACTTTCGTCACCCTTTGATACCGCCCGCGGTCAGGCCGCCGACGAGTTGATTACGAAACAGCAGGAACAGCACGACGGTCGGCGCCGCAATGACGACGCCACCAGCCATCACCACACCCCAACTGAACGAGTAGGGGTCGAACAGCGTCTGCAGGGCCAGGGGCAGCGTTTTGACCTCGGCGCTGGTAATCAGCGCCAGGGCCAGCAGGAACTCTCCCCACGACAGGACGAAGGCAAAGGTCCCTACGGCGACCACCGCCGGTCGGATCAGCGGCAGGGTAATTCGGATCATGGCGCCGAGCTGCGATGATCCGTCGATGACAGCGGCTTCTTCAAGCTCGCGCGGCACCGCATCGATATAGCCCTTGAGCATCCAGACCGCGATGGGAAGGCCCAGGGCCAGATGCGTGAAGGTCAGCGCTGTCAGCGTATTGGCCAGGCCCAGCGAGCGGATGATGACGACCAGGGGCACCAGCACGGCGACCGCCGGCAGCATCTGCGTGGCCAGGATCAGAAAGCCGATAAAGTCGCGCCCATGATAGGTGAAGCGGCTGAGCGAATAAGCGGCGGGAACCGCGATGAGTACGGTGCAAACAGCCACCAGAGTGCCCACAATCAGGCTGTTGCGCAGGGCAACAAGAAAGTCACCACGCGAAAAGATCTCCGCAAAATGATCGAAGGTGATCTGCATGGGGATCAGGCTGCGGGACATGATGTCGGCATCGGGCCGGATCGAGGCAACAAACACCCAGATGATGGGTAGTAGCACCAGCCCCAGCAGCACGATGGTCAAGAGATCGAGGAGCGCATTGCGCAGGCGCGCGTTGCCGCGGTTCACGGGCGCCTCCCCAATTTCAGGGTCAGGAAGGACGCTGCGGCCAGGATCACCAGCATGACCACGCTGATGGCGGCTGCGTAGGCGGGCCTGAGGTCGGTAAACACCGCTTTGAACATGGTAATGCCAAGGATGGTCGTTGCGTCCTGCGGACCGCCGCGCGCCATGATCCAGGGCAGGTCGAAGCTGTAAAAGGCGAGGATGCCCAGCACCAGGCCAATGATCAGCATGGTGTTCTGGATCGAAGGCAGGGTGATGCTGACAAAGCGCTGCCAGGGGCCGGCGCCATCGATGGCCGCCGCCTCATAGAGTTCGTCGGGGATCGATTTGAGCGCGGCCAGGAGCGCCAGCACCATGAACGGCATGCCTTTCCAGCCCGAGATGAAAGTGATTACAGCCAGTGCCAGGTTCGGATCATTGAGAATGGAGCGGTTCCCGGCAATACCGAAGAACTGCAGCAGAGTGTGCAGTGCCCCGACTTCACTGTCGAGCAGGAAGCGCCAGCCATAGCCTAGCACGATAAAGGGCATCACCCAGGGCAGGAGGATCAGCGCCGAGGCCATGCGCGCAATAATCGTGTCGCGGTTGAGCAGCAAAGCAAGCGGTAGCGCCAGACCGATCTCCACCGCCACGGTGCCCAGCGTCCAGACCCAGGTGCGCCAGAATGCCCGCCACAAGGCACTATCGGATAGGAGAGCCTGGAAATTGACCAACCCGCCCCAAACCGGTTGCGGGGTGCGCAGCAGATACCAGTCCTGAAACGACAGCCAGAGTGCGTAGAGCAGGGGGAGCACGGCGATCCCAAGCGCCACCAGAATGGCGGGGGCGACCAGCGCATAGGGCAGGGCGATCTTGCCGAACGGGCGAGGCGCGTGCACGAGGGCGGATGTGGACATGAACCGGTCTTGGCTAAGGGAAAAAGCCCCGGACGGCGGGAGGTCAAAGCCATCCGGGGAGTGCTCTTAGCGAGCGAGGACTGTATTGATGTCGGAGCACAGATCGCTGGTTGCCTGATCAATATCTTTCTGGCCGAGAGCAACGGCCTGCACCGCCTTCTGGATGGTGTCCACTTCGAGCTGACCCATCTGCGCAATGGCTTCGCTCGGATACTGATAGGGTCGCGCATCCTGCAATTGCTCGACAAAGAGCGGATAGGGGAATTCGGTCCAGGGCTCGCCCTGTGCCAGCGAGATGCTGCCCGGAATGAAGCCGCCAGCCACGGCGAGTTCCTTGAACGCCTCGCCATGGGTGGCGAACATGATGAACTGCCCGGCCGCTTCCTTGGCATCGGATGCATCCCACATCACCAGCGGCCAGCCGCCAAGGAACCCGGATCGATTGGCAGGACCAGCAGGCACCTTGGCAATCTCCACCTGATCGAGCCATTCGGGTTGCTCGGTGACCAGGTCCCGATAAAGGCTCGGGTGCATGAGGATCATTGCATAACGGCCATCGAGAAAGCCGCGCTGGAAGGTGTTGCCGTCCATGCTGGCCGCATCGGGATGGGTCGAGCCGTCCAGGGCGATGCCCGTATAGACAGCCAGGGCATCCTTGAATTCAGGGGAGTTGAAGCCGCAGGTGCCGTCCTCGGCCAGCATGCGGGCGCCATATCCGAGATAGGCGCTCATGAAATTGTGGATGGTGAAATAGTCGAGGCTCGTGGACAGGCCAATGCCGTACGTGCCGTCCGGCGTCTCCTCGGTCAGGGTCTTGGCCGTGGCGCTCGGCTATTTCGGCAAGTGGACGGTGTTGTTTGGCGCGTTCGGCGTAGAAGCGTTCGAGAAAGGGGCCGGAGAGGATCGTCTCGACGCATCCCCGCCGGTCGCAATAACATTCGGGGCCTTCCGGGTCGAGTAGATTATGACCCCATTCGCCCGCGATGCCCTGGCAGCCGTAGAGGGCTTTCTGGCCGACGACCACGCCGCCGCCGACTCCGGTCCCGAGGATGACGCCGAAGGCCGTTTTTGCACCGCGTCCCGCACCCAGACGTGCCTCGGCGAGGGCGAAGCAGTTGGCGTCGTTGGCGAGTTCGACTGGTATCCCCAACGCGGTCTCGAGATCGTGCTGCAATGGCCGGTCGATCAGGCAGGTGGTATTGCTGTTTTTCATGGTGCTGTTCTGCGGGTCAAGTACGCCGGGCGTGCCGATGCCGACG
>JBGTUK010000188.1:0-5499 GCA_041939225.1 Devosia sp. | reverse complement strand
TCAGGCGTGACAGATCGGCAAAATCAAACGGCAGTGTTTCGCGAATGGCGATCTTTTCAGCGCCCATATCCACATAATGGCTCAGCGTATGGCTGATCGTTTCGGGCTGCTCGTAGATCTCCTTGGCCATGAAGTGTCGGTGATTGCCCTTGTCGACGAGCAAGGCCGAGGCCTGAGAAACCATCTGCTCGCGCTCCACCAGCGCGTCCTTGCCATCGCGAATGGTCACTCCCGCCGGCGTGATCACCGCCCAGTCGCCATCCTCGAGATAGGTCAGGCGCGAGGTGAACGGCGCCAAAGCCATCGCGTCGGAGCCCAGATACATTTCGGTCGTGCCATAGCCGACGGCCAGAGGAGCACCATGGCGCGCGGCAATCAGCAGCCCGTCCTCGCCTTTGAACAGGAAGGCTAGGGCAAAGGCGCCCTTGAGCTTTTTGAGCGTCCGCGCCACGGCCAGTTCCGGCTCGGCGCCATTGTCGAGTTCCCGAGTCACCCAAAGCGCCACTGACTCAGTATCGGTCTGAGTCTTCGGCCGATAGCCATCCCTGGCGAGGTCTTCCAGTAACTCGCGGAAATTCTCGATAATGCCGTTATGCACAATGGCGACGCGCTCGGTGGCATGCGGATGGGCATTGGTTTCGGTCGGTGCACCATGGGTAGCCCAGCGCGTATGGCCGATGCCGATATGCCCCTCGAGCGGTTCCATGCCCAGCTTGCTGGCCAGATTACCCAGCTTGCCCTCGGCCCGGCGGCGAGCAATCGCGCCGTCCTCCAGCGTTGCCACGCCGGCGCTGTCATAGCCGCGATATTCAAGCCGCTTCAGCGCATCCACGAGGCGACCGGCCACCGGGGCATCGCCGACAATTCCAACGATTCCGCACATGCTATTTTCCTTTCGCCGCCTTCTTGGCCAGGGCCCGTTGCTTGAGTTTTGGCGCATAGCCCGGCTTGTTTTCCTGCCGCGCCCGTCCCAGCGCCAGCGCATCGGCGGGCACATCCTCGGTTATCACACTGCCCGAGGCGGTATAGGCCCCATCGCCAATGCTGACCGGGGCGACGAGCGAAGCATTGGAGCCGATGAACACATTGTCTCCAATGATCGTCCTGTCCTTGTTCACGCCATCATAATTGCAGGTGATGGTTCCAGCGCCGATATTGGTCTTGGTCCCAATTTCAGCATCCCCCAGATAGCTCAGATGCCCCGCCTTGGTCCCGGCGCCGATCTTGCTCTTCTTGACCTCAACAAAATTGCCCAGGTGCACGTCAGGCCCCAACTCGGCCCCGCCACGGATACGGGCAAACGGACCAATGCTCGCCCCCTCGCCAATCACTGCATCCTCGATATCGCAAAAGGCGCGGATTTCGACATTATCGGCGACTTTCACGCCCGGCCCGAAAACCACATTGGGGAAGATGGTCACGTCACGCCCGATTTCGGTATCCCATGAAAACCACACGCTGTTCGGATCGCGCAGGCTGACACCGGCAGCCATGATTTCCTTGCGCTTGAACTGTTGGAACGTCGCTTCGGCCTCGGCCAGTTTCTCGCGGTTATCCACGCCCACCAATTCGGCCGCGTCAGCTTCGATGAAATCGACCCGCTTACCATCCACAGTCGCCAACTCCACGGCATCGGTCAGATAGTATTCGCCCTTGGCGTTTTCATTGCCAATACGGTCAATCACGCCACGTAGCGCGTCACTGCGAAAGCCAATAATCCCGGAGTTGCAGAGACCAATTTGCCGTTCAGCGTCCGATGCGTCCTTATGCTCCCGAATGGCGCGCACCTGACTTCCTTCTGTCAGCAGCCGGCCATAGCCCGTGGGATTGCCCGGCCGGAAGCCAACAACGACCATGTCAGCACCGTCGTCCAGCTTGGAAACGATGTTCCCAATCGTCTGTGCCGTCACCAAGGGCGTATCGGCGTAAAGCACCAGCACATGGCCCGACGCTGCCTCCAAGGCCGCCCTCGCTTGCTGCACCGCATGAGCGGTTCCCAGACGTTGCTCTTGTCGTGCGATCTGGCAACTGGGATCAAATCGGGTGACCGCAGCCTCGACGGCTTCATGATTGGGACCGACGACAACCGCGACTTTCGAGCCAAACCTCTGCGCCGTCCGCAGCACGTGGCTGACCACGGGCAGCCCCCCGACCGGGTGCAACACTTTGGGCAGGGCGGACTTCATCCGCGTGCCTTCGCCAGCTGCAAGAATGATCGAAAGCAGTTCGGCCATCACGCTCTCCCCGACCCGCCGGCTTTCTCCCGGCATTTACACAAATTTATGGCAGCCAACAGTTGGCGAACCGATAACATTGGGACCAATCTCACTACGACACTCCCGGCGATTCGGGCGTCTCAGAGGGTTCTCGCTTGGCTAAAGCATCCGAACAGTTCCGGCAATCCGACGTGACGGTCTGGGGCATCGTTGCACTTGTTTGCGTCGCTCTGGCCGTCTTTGGCTCAAATATCTCTTTGCTGGTGCCGCAATCCATCATTAGCGGCCTACATCAGCCACGTGTGGCGGGCGCTTCGATCGAGACCCTGCGCCTGCAGGTGTCTGACCTTCGCGACGAAACCAGGCGTTTAAGACGCGAGAACGAACTTCTGGTGACGCGCTTCTCCATGCAGGAGCGCTCAGGCAACGACATTACCCGCCGGGTCGGTGCCCTTGAGACCACCGTTCCGCAAATTCTCGAAAACCTGCCCAACAGCACCTCGGTCGACCGTTCCAACGTGACCGCCTCCATCGGCAACAATCAGACGTTGACCTTTGAGGCTGAAGGCGGCACCGTCGCCGTCCGGCACTCCGCCTTGCCCCAGGCCACAGTGCCAGAACCAGTCAATCAGCCCTTGCCGGCACCCGTGGCAACAGAACCGACGACTGCCATGGCAATGCCCAACGAGAACGCCTACGGCATCGCTGTCGGTGCTGCCGTGCCGTTCGAGCAGACACCCGCCCTCTGGAGCGACCTGACCCTCAAGCTTGGCCCGCTGCTGTTCGGTCTGTCCCCTCTGGTGACGGATGAAGCCAATGGTGAGGGTAAGCGGATTGTTGTCGGTCCCATTGAGGAACTGGCCGAAGCGCGCGCCCTCTGCCAGCGCTTCGAACGTGTTTCGATTGCCTGCATTCCCATGCCGTTTTCCGGTACTCCCCTGGACATGTCGCGTTAAGAACCAAATACGGTTGACAGGCCGACAACTCTGGCTATGTTCCGCCGCGACGCCGAGCGGCGTTCACGGAGCGTTTCCGAATTTCGGGTGATCCCGCTTGAACTGAAACGCGACATTCAAATGTAGGCGCCGGTAGCTCAGTGGTAGAGCATTCGACTTTTAATCGAATGGTCGTGGGTTCGACCCCCACCCGGCGTACCACTTCTCAAGAATGCATCACGCTATCGTCACGATGCCGCCCGGCTATGCGGGCACAATGATGCGCTCCTCAACCAGTGCGCGGCCATGCCCCAGACCTGCATAGACCCAGACCCCTATGCCGAACTCGACAATCGGGCGGATGCCTTTGAGTTGTCTGAGGATTTCCGCAAACCCACGCGCGTCCAGCGCGCCCGCCTACCCGCCTCCCGCACCACCCAGACGCGGCTGAGCGGTCCCGGACGCCGCATTCCAGTTTGAGAATCAGCACCATGCCGTACTATCGGCTACAGGCAATGCGTTTGGGGGATATCAATGTCACAGGAGACGACGGACCTGCTCAAGGTCCTGGCGGTCACTTTGCTGGTCTTTGCGGCCAGCACGCTTGTCATGCTCTATGGCATTCTGCTGCTGGCCCAGTACGGCGCGGACCTGCCAATGGTCGGCTCCCTGCCGCTGAACGCCCCGCCTGAACTGGTCCCCGTCCTGACCGGTAGCGGCGTGTTTGCCACGCTGGCCGCCGTACACGTCACCGGCTCCGGTATCGCGCTAATCCTCACCAGCACCACCATCGACATGGCTCTGCTGATCACGTCCAAGGCTGTCACCGTGGTCATCATGGCTCTGCTCGGCTTTGCGGGCGGTCATATGGTCTATCTGCAGCTAACCGAGAACGCCGCGCTCAACCTCAATCCGCTGCTGCCCGCACTGGTCGGCCTCTTCGGTTTCCTGGTGCTGTCCACGGTGCTCAGCGTGCCCGCCCTACGGCGCCTGGGCAATCTGCGTTACGCCGTGGGCATCGGCCTGATTATCCTCGGCCCGCTTCTGCTGGTCTGGCTCTAAGCGACGGCCGCAGCAGCGCCTCTTGGCCCTCGCGGGATGGACAAGACGGAGTGCCGCCTATCCCGCCAGCGTCACCACCACCGGCCCGCGCGGGGTTGCAACGATCGTATGTTCATACTGTACAGTTGGCGCCAGCGGCTCGGCCGTCAGCGTCCACTCGTCGTCGTCATACATCTGCTCGGCCATCTGCCCGCCCAGCGAAAGGAACGGCTCGATGGTGAACACCAGCCCGTTGCCGATTCTCCGCCGCTCAGACTTATCCGGCCAGGTCGGCACTTCGCCCGGCTCGTCATGCAGGCTGTCGCCGACCCCGTGGCTGGCAAGGTTTCGGATCAACGTATAGCCGCCCTTCTTGGCAACCTTGCCGATAGCGGTGCCGATATCGGCCAGCGGCGCCCCGGCCTTGACCGCATTGATCCCGGCCCACATCGCCTTCTTGCCGTCGCGGCACAGCTTTTCCAGCCGCGGATCACCCTTGCCCAGAATATAGGACGCGCCGCAATCGGCATAAACGCCATCCTTGGCCGCCGACACGTCGATATTGACCAGGTCGCCATCCTTGAGCACCCGATCCCCAGGAATGCCGTGGGCGATCTCCTCATTGACCGAAATGCAGGTGGCCCCCGGAAACTCATAGGTGACGATCGGCGCTGACACTGCGCCATGGTCGGCGAGAAACTTCGCGCCGATTTCGTCCAGCTCCAGCGTGGTCATGCCCGGCCGCATTGCCTCTGCCATGAGTTCGCGGGCCTTGGCACAGATACGGCCGATTTCCTTGAGCCTACCAAGCTGCTCGTCTGACGAGATAATCAAGCGTCAGGCCTTGTTGGCGAGGTAGTAGCCGAGAAGACCTTGGGTAGAGGCATCATGCCCCGCGCCACCCTGTTCACCCCTGACCTTGGGCAACAGCGCCTTGGCCAATTGCTTGCCCAGCTCCACGCCCCACTGGTCGTAGGAATTGACGTTCCAGATCACCCCCTGCACGAACACCTTGTGCTCGTAGAGCGCAACCAGCGAACCCAGTGTCTCTGGGGTAAGCTGCTTGTAGAACAGCGTGTTGGAGGGTCGATTGCCTGGGAACACCTTGTGTGGTGCCAGCGCCTTGATCTCAGCCTTCTCGAGACCCTGCGCCTTGAGTTCGGCCACGACCTCTTCCTTGGTCTTGCCCAGCATCAGCGCCTCGGACTGCGCCAGCACATTGGCCACCAGCTTGTCATGATGCGGCGGCAGGCTTTCATGTGGCCGCGCAGCGATCAGGAAATCGCACGGAATGACATCGGTGCCCT
>JBGTUK010000187.1:0-5564 GCA_041939225.1 Devosia sp. | reverse complement strand
TGGCGCAGGCCTATGCCGAATTCGACCGGTGCAAAAAGCGCCTGATCGCCGCGCGCGAGGAAATCGCCACTTGCGCGATTTCCGGCGCTGTCGGCACTTTCGCCAATATCGACCCGCTGGTCGAGCAGCACGTCGCGGACAAGCTGGGCCTATCGGTCGAACCGGTTTCGACGCAGGTCATCCCGCGCGACCGCCACGCCGCCTTCTTCGCCGCCCTGGGCGTGGTCGCCTCTTCGGTCGAGCGTCTGGCGGTCGAGATCCGCCACCTGCAACGCACCGAGGTGCTGGAGGCCGAGGAGTTCTTCGACAAGGGCCAGAAGGGCTCGTCGGCCATGCCGCACAAGCGCAACCCCATCACCGGCGAGCGCCTCACCGGCCTGGCCCGCGTGCTGCGCGGCAATGCCGTCGCCGCGCTCGAGAACGTCGCCCTGTGGCACGAGCGGGACATCAGCCATTCCTCGGTCGAGCGGGTGATCGCGCCGGACGCGACCATCGGCCTCGACTTCGCCCTGCAACGCCTGGCCGGCGTGATCGAGCGGCTGAACATCTATCCCGAGAACATGCAGAAGAACCTCGACCGCCTGGGCGGTCTGGTGCATTCGCAACGGGTCATGCTGGCCCTGACCCAGGCCGGCGTCTCGCGCGAGGCGGCCTATGCCGCCGTGCAGGAGAACGCCATGAAGGTCTGGCGCGGCGAGGGCGCCTTCCTGGACTTCCTCAAGGCCGACGACCGCGTCACCCTGCCCCACGACCAGCTCGAGGCCCTGTTCGACCTCGGCTATCACACCAAGAATGTGGACGTGGTGTTCAGGCGGGTGTTCGGCGAGGGGTGATCTTCAGTATTGAAAATCGCACCGATTTTCGTACTCTACCATCATGCAACGCGTCGAAGCCTCTATCGCGGTCAGCGTCTCTGACCTGAAGAAGAGCCCCAGCGCCGTCATGGACGACGCGGCGGGCCAGACCGTGGCCGTGCTGAACCACAACCGGGTCATGGCCTATATGGTCCCGGCCGCCGCCTATGAGGCGATGATCGAACGCCTGGATGATCTGGCCTTGATCGAGACTGTCCGCCAGCGGCAGGACGAGACGCCGGTGCGCGTCTCGCTCGATGCCCTTTGATCTTCAGTTCCTCCCCTCCGCGCTGAAGGAGTGGGAGAAGCTGGCCGCTCCGGTCCGGGCCCAGTTCAAGAAAAAGCTCGCCGAACGACTGGAGAGTCCGCGTGTTCCGAAGGATGCGCTTCACGGGATGCGCGATCACTACAAGATCAAGCTGCGCGACGCCGGATATCGGCTGGTCTATCGGGTCGAGGACGCAATCGTCACGGTGACCGTCGTCGCGGTGGGCAGACGCCACCGCAGCCAGGTGTATCGGGACGCGGCGCGTCGGGAATGACCAAGAGCCAGTTTCCCCCCGTCGTCGATGCGGACACCCGCCTGCTGATCCTCGGCAGCCTGCCGGGCGACGCCTCGCTGAAGGCGGCGCAATATTACGCCCATCCGCGCAACGGCTTCTGGCCTTTGATCGGCGGCGTGCTGGACGAGCCCCTGGCCGCCCTGCCCTACCCCGACCGCCTGGAACGGTTGAAGGCGCGCGGCGTCGGCCTGTGGGACGTGATCGCCTCGGCCCAGCGATCCGGCAGTCTGGACGCGGCGATCAGGTCGCCCGAGGCCGCCGATCTGCGCGGTCTGATCCAGGACCTCCCCGAACTGCGCGCCGTCGCCTTCAACGGCGGTCTGGCGGCCAAGCTGGGTCGGCGGATCCTGGCCGACCTAGACGGCCTCGCCCTGGTCGATCTGCCGTCGTCCAGCCCCGCCCATGCAATATCCTTGTCGGCAAAGGCGGAAAATTGGGCCACACTCGGTAAGTTTCTCCCGGATAAGCCCGCCGCCTGATGATCCTGACCCTTTCGTGCCCCGACCGCCACGGCATAGTGGCGGCCGTGTCCGCCTTCCTGCTGGAGCGGGACGCCAACATCTCCGACGCCCAGCAGTTCGGCGACGCCGCCAGCGCCACCTTCTTCATGCGTGTGGTGTTCGAACCGCGCCAAGGCGACGACCCGGCCGCGATCCGCGCCGCCTTCGCGCCTCTGGCTGGGCGATTCGACATGGACTGGACCCTGAGGGGGCCGGAACCGCGCAAGGTAATGATTCTGACTTCGCGCTTCGACCACTGTCTGGCGGACCTGCTGTACCGCTGGCGTATCGACGAACTGCCCATGGATGTGACGGCGGTCGTTTCGAACCATCCGCGCGAGATGATCGGCCACGTCGATCTGGGCGACCTGCCCTTCCATCACCTGCCCGTCAGCGCCGCCGACAGGCCGGCCCAGGAGGCCCAGCTTCTGCGCCTGATCGAGGAGACCGGCACGGAACTGGTCGTTCTGGCGCGCGCCATCGGCTTTGACCCCTTCGAGGTTTTGGCGATCGTCGAAGCCGCCACGGAGCCCGACCACAGGATTTAAGCAATTTCATTAGTCAAGAACACGGGAGCTAACTTTTCCCAGTGTGAGTATCGGTGACGCGAGGAAGAACAGCTAACCAATTTAACCAAAACAGGCATGCCGCTGCAGCAAACGCTTCGGAAGTCGAAGCTGCAGTCGGAAAAGCCCAATTGCAGGAAATTAGTTAACAGTGAATGAAGATAAGGTCGAAGGTGTCGCCATCGCCAATTTGATAGCAGCCGATGAAGAAACCATCGTTGGCTGGGTTTATCGATGGAACACAGGTGCTCTGGCAATCCGGTGGGACATGCATGGCCCACAGCGCGTCTCAAAGATTTATCCGGATCTCTGCGATGCCGATAAAGCTGAAATCGATTTCGCGTCTCTCACGCAGCTGACTTGTCGCGACGACTGACATGGAAGAATCTGGCCTTTATGGCCCTTGAATGGGTGCGTTTGCCTGCGTTGCAGGTTTGATTTCGTACAAGGCTCTGCGCGACGTCGCTGCGCCTCAACAGTCAGTAATTGACCTGCTCGAAGCCGTAATTCCCGCTATAGTCACGCCACTCAACGAAGACGGATCTGTGATAAATGCTCGGGCAGTGCTCGCCCCACCGCTCGAGACCGGCATGCGCAGCAGGAAGCGCTGCGGGTGACGACGCCCTCCAAGAAAAATCGCCCTGGATCCCGTAGGTGCCGAGGACAACGACGGCGCTGCGGTTGCAGTCGCCATCTCGCCCGGATTCATGCTGGCGGGCATAACGAACGTCAAAGACGCGGATGGAGCGCACGAAATTGAATTCCGGCCCGCTGATATCGATGTCGGCGCGGTCTTCTACGAGCTGGAGGGCGTAATCAGCCTTTAGGAGGTTGTCCCAAGCCGCGTTTGAGCCTTTGAACTCGAGCATGCCGCCTGCCCCGGCTGCCTGATCGAAGAGCGGGGCTGAAGAGTTTGATGGGGTTCCTGAACCACCATATAGGGCATCAAAGATCCGGTCTGTGGGGCGCGACCTTGCCGGCCCATCGAAAGACGCACCCATCGGGCAGCGCCAAATCTGAAGTGGCGGCTCCACCGGCCAAGGTGTGATGCGCCGGATGAACTCGGCCCGCGCACGGGCGCACGGCGTCGAGGCCGGCCACCCACCGGACAAACACAGCAGGATGGCGCAATCGATCTGATAGGTTTGGGCGCGGGCTTGCGTCGGAACTGTTGGGCCGGTCAAAGCGAGAGCTAGAAAGGCCGCCAGAGGGAGGTTTTTGAATTCGAAACGCATGGCAAGAACCCTTGACAATCTTCACCCAGCATACATACGAAAATATACTATTGCAACATTGATGATGCGTGTTGCGGTGGTAGGCAAGATCGCGAGCCGACAGCGTCGGCTTGCCCACCCTGAGGAAACCATGCGTTCCAGCGATTAGCCTTGATCGCATTGATTGCGATGATTACACTCCTATCAGGAGGAGATCATGGCAAGCATTACCATCCGGAACCTTGACGATGACGTGAAGCGCCGCCTTCGCATCCGTGCGGCTGAGCACGGCCGTTCGATGGAAGAGGAGGCGCGCGAGATCTTGCGCCATGCCGTCGGCGAAGCGAAGCCCTCCCACGATCTTGCCGCGGCGATCCGTGCGCGGGTCGCGCCTCTGGGCGGCGTTGATCTCGACCTTCCGCAGCGTGAAGCCATGCGCGAACCGCCCATGTTCGACCAGGCCTGACGCATGATCATCCTCGACACGAATGTCATCTCCGAGCTTTTGCGCCCGGCCCCGGAGCCCAAGGTCGAGCAATGGCTGTCGGCGCAGGACGGGCTCAACGTCTACCTGACCTCGATATCGGAAGCGGAACTGCGCTACGGCCTCGCGATCATGGGAAACGGCAAGCGGCGCGCCGCGCTGGTTGATGCAGTGGACAGCATCCTGCGTGAGGACCTTGCGGGGCGCATTCTGCCTTTCGACAGCGCCGCCGCGCAGTCCTATGCCGCCATCTCCGCCGCACGACGGTCCGCCGGGCGACCGATCGCCCAGGCCGATTGCCAGATTGCCTCAATTGCCCACACCCGTGGTGCCTCCGTCGCCACGCGCAACACGCCTGACTTCGAGAGTTGCGAGATCGACCTGATCAACCCCTGGACTACCGCATGAACGCCGTTGAGATTGAACAAGCCGTTTCCGAACTCGCCGAGCAGCCCTTTGATGCGGCAGAGTTCCCCTATGCCTTCCTCATGGCCTTCGGAAACAAGGAGACGACAATCAAGCGCCTGCGCACCGGCGCATCGAACAAGTCCGACATCGGCGGCGTCCTGCAGACCAACAACATCCACCTTGCGACCTGCGTCCCGGGCGAAATCGCGGCGACCCTGACCGCCCTTCGCGACAGCCCCGCCACCGCCCGCGCCAAGGCGAAGTTCATCCTCGCCACCGACGGCATCGACCTCGAGGCCGAGGACATCACCACCGGCGAAACCATCGCCTGCCGCTATACCGATTTCCCCGATCACTTCGGCTTCTTCCTGCCGCTCGCCGGTATCTCCACCGTCAAACAAATCCGCGAAAGCGCCTTTGACATCCGCGCGACCAGCCGCCTCAACCGGCTCTATGTCGAGCTGATCAAGGACAACCCCGACTGGGGCAGCGCTGAGAAGCGCCACGACATGAATCATTTCATGGCGCGGCTGATCTTCTGCTTCTTCGCCGAAGACACCGACATCTTCGTCGGCGACAACCTGTTCACCGCCACCATCGACCAGATGGCGAACCGCGACGGGTCGAACACGCACGAAGTCATCGGCGAGATCTTCCGTGCGATGAACACCGCCATCCCCAAACGGGCCGAGGCCAAGCTGCCCCGCTGGGCCGACACCTTTCCCTATGTGAACGGTGGCCTCTTCTCGGGCAGCACCGAAGCCCCGCGCTTTTCCAAGATCGCGCAGCGCTACCTGTCGCATATCGGCAGCCTCGACTGGACACAGATCAACCCCGATATTTTCGGCTCGATGATTCAGGCGGTAGCTGACGATGAAGAGCGCGGTGCATTGGGCATGCACTACACCAGCGTGCCGAACATTTTGAAAGTACTGAATCCACTGTTTCTGGATGACTTGCGCGAAAAGCTAGAGG
>JBGTUK010000186.1:0-5614 GCA_041939225.1 Devosia sp. | reverse complement strand
CTGCCCTGGATGTTGCCCAGGAAGGTGTTCATCCACGCCAGGCTGGAGGTCGCCGCCGCGGCGCCTTCCGTCAGGGCATTGGCCGCCAGGCCCACGGAGTAGTCCAGGTTGCCGGAGGCCGCCAGGGACAGGGAGGTCGCGCCGGAGAAATTGTCCACGGCGGTCCATACCGCATCACCGGACATCTGCGCCGGATAGGCAAAGTACAGGAACGCACGGCCGACCAGTGCCGGGTTGAGGAAGTTCTTGCCGGTACCACCGAACACTTCCTTGCCGATCACCACACCGAAAGAGATCCCCAGGAACACCTGCCACAGCGGAATCGCCGGCGGCAGAATCAGGGTGAACAGGATACCAGTGACAAAGAAGCCTTCATTCACTTCATGGCCACGCTTCCAGGCAAACAGGCCTTCCCAGATGAAGCCACCAATGTAGACGGTCAACAGGATCGGCACGTAATACACTGCACCGTGGAGCACGTTGGCCCACAGGCTGGCCGGATCAAAACCGGTCAGCGCAGCCACCAGGTCACTGCGCCAGCCGGGGATGGCACTGTAACCCATCTCGGCGATCTGCATGTTGGCCTGGTAACCGGTGTTCCACAGACCAAACAGGATGGCCGGGAAGGTACAGAACCACACCGTCATCATGATGCGCTTCAGGTCGAGGCCATCACGTACGTGAGCGCCGGTCCGGGTCACGGAATCCGGGCTGTACAGCATGGTGTCGAACATTTCGTAGAAGGTGTAGTACTTCTCGAACTTGCCGCCCTCATGGAAATGCGGGGCAATGTTCTTGTCCAGATAACTTCTCAAGCCCATGCTCAGCCCTCCGCTTCAATGGTGGTGAGGTTGTCGCGCAGAATCGGACCGTACTCGTACTTGCCCGGGCACACGAAGGTGCACAGGGCCAGGTCTTCTTCCACCAGCTCAAGCGCGCCCAGTGCCGTGGCACTGTCGGTATCGCCAACAATCAGTGCACGCAGCAACTGGGTCGGCAGAATATCCAGCGGCATCACTTCCTCGTAGGCGCCGATCGGCACCATGGCGCTCATCCCCCAGGTCGTCGACGCCATGGCGGGGCGCATCCCGGTGCTCGGAGCCGGCGGTATTGCCGACGGCCGCGGCGTAGCCGCCGCAATGATGTTGGGGGCTGAAGGCGCCTGGGTGGGCACCGCTTTCCTGGCGACGGAGGAAGCCGGGATTCAGCAATTCCAGAAGGAAGTTCTGGTCGAGTACGGCGATGGCGACACGATTGTGTCAAAATCCGTCACCGGAAAGCCGGCCAGGATCATCCGCAACAAATGGGCGCAGGCTTGGGTGGACGCGGAGAAGTCGCCGCTGCCCATGCCCTTCCAGTCCATCATCGCCGGGCCCGTGCTCGCGGCGGCGACCCTCGACCAGCGCAAGGATATCGCGCCTGGGTTTGCCGGCCAGGGCATGGGCCTCATCAAGGCGATTCGCCCCGCCCGGGATGTCCTGGAAGACCTCGTCAGCGGCGCCGAGACCGCGCTCGCTCGCGCGACTGTTTTCGCTAAGCCGCGAAAGGAAATTCAATGACCCCGCGCAGAATGCCCGCGTTTCACGCCGAGATGGTTGAAGCCTTCATGGCTTCGAGCAATCGGATGACCGGCCTCCCTGAATACCTGGGCCTGCGGATCGTGACCATGGAACCGGGAGGCCTCACGGCAGAGATGGCGGTGGACCCAAAGCTGCTGACCGGCTTCGGCAACATGCATGGCGGCGTCCTGTCTGCCGCCTGCGACCATGTGTTGGGATGTGTCTGCTACCCCCATATGGAGAAGGGACAGTGGGCGGCGACGACCGAGTTCAAGATCAACCTCCTCGCGCCGGTCAGCCGAGGGATGGTCATGGCGCGTGCGGAAATCCTCTCGATGAGCAAACAGACTGCGGTGGTCCGGATCGAAATGGAGAACGAAGGTCGCCTGTGCTGTTCAGCGCAGGGCACTGTCCTAATCCAGAATCCCAGACCTGCCTGACGGGCGCCTGCGTTCAGGCGGTCTTTGGGGCTGCCCTCGGGCCGGGGGTTCCGAGGCTGCCTAGCACGTCACGCATGATCCCAAGCAATTCGGGGCGACGGCCCCGGAACAGGTCTTTGGGCGCGGCCAAGCCAAGGGCCAGGGGTCGGGCCGGCGGACCTACGGCGAGGGGAATGGCTAGCATGGCGGCGCTTTCGTGCACCAGGCCGGCATGGAAGGCATGACCTCGGGCGGCGACCTGGATCAGGTCTCCGGTGATCTCCTCTGCGGGCGGTGGCGCCTCATCGCCGTCCCACACCGCAAGCGCTTCCGCGATCATCCTGGTCCTCGTATCCGGCGGCTCCAAGGCGAGAAGCACTCGGCCCAGGGTTGAGCGGACGAGGCATCGCCGCGTGCCGGCCTTGACGTGATAGCGGATCGGGGTCGTGCCTTCGATCACGCGGACATACTGGCAATACCCGCCGCTCACTGCACCCAGCACCACGGTCATCTGGGTTTCTTCGGCGATATCGCGCATCTGCTGCTGGATGCGCCGGAGCGGAAAGACTTCGTCGCTAACCCAATGGCCCAGCAGGGAGACCCGGATTGATGGGAAGTAAGTCTTGTCTTCGGCGGAGAATTCCAGATAGCCGAGGTCGGCGAGGCTGCGCAGCAGCGCGGCCGTACTGGAATGCGGATAGCCTAACGCGAGGGCCACCTCTTGAATGTGCGCGGGCCTGCGAGCCTCGTCGAAATATTCGAATATCTCTAGGGTCCGGGCGGCCGACTTGACGACCGACTGATCAGGCTTCGGCATGCTATCAAATCCTTCGGGCGCGCGCTCAGATCTTGAGCGCCGCCCGGGTTCCTTCCTCAATGGCCCGGACCGCATCCAGACCGGCTGCGTCGCGCGCGCCCCCAACCAGGGAATATGGCATCTGCTTCGCCGCCAGCAACGGGGCGATTCCTGCCTGCGGCTCTTGGCCGATGCATAGCACGAACGTGTCGGCCGCGATCAACTGTGGGACGCCGCCCACCATGACACACAGGCCCTCTGGGCTGAGCTGGCCATAGACAACATCACCCGTCATGGCGACGCCCCGGCGCTTCACTTCCTGGAGGTTGGCCCAGCCCCGCGTCTTGCTCAGTCCCGCGCCGAACGCCGATCCCGGCTTGCGCTGGAAGAGCGTGATCTGCCGGGCCGAGGGCCAGGACCCGGGCTGCGGGTGCAGGGCGCCGCGCTCGTTGAAGCCGGTGTCGATCCCCCAATTCTGGGAGAAGCTCTCAATATCGGGCCTGGTAGGGTCGCCCGCGCCGGTGGGGTGCGCTAGGAGTTGGGCCACGTCGAAACCAATGCCACCAGCGCCCAGGATCGCCACGCTTTCGCCTGCCAGTTCGGGCGTTTCAATGGCCTGTGCGTAGGTAAGCACACGCGAGTCGTCCATGCCCATCGAATCGAGCGTTCGCGGCTCCACGCCGGTGGCGACGATCACATGATCGTATGCGGCGGCGATGAGATCTTGCGGGCGAGCAAGCGTTCCCAACCGCACTTCGACCCCGAGCTCGGATAGCCGAGCGCCGTAATATCCGATGGTTTCGGCATAGTCCTCCTTGCCCGGGATCCGGCGCGCAAGATTGAACTGGCCGCCGATCTGTTCTGATCTCTCGAACAGGGTGACCCGGTGGCCCCGTTCCGCGCTCGTCACCGCCGCGGCCAGGCCCGCGGGCCCCGCGCCAACAACCGCGATACGCTTAGGTTCGATCGGCGCTGCGACATCGCCGAATTCGGCCTCGCGGCAGGCGGCGGGATTGACCATGCAGGTCGTGAGCTGGCCGGTAAAGGCGTTGTCCAGGCAGGCCTGATTGCAGCCAATGCACACATTGATTGCGGCACGTCGCCCGGCCCGGGCCTTGGCGACGAAGTCGGGGTCGGACAGGAAGGGCCGTGCCATTGAAACCATGTCGGCGGTGCCGTCGGCGATGAGGCGGTCGGCAAGCTCCGGGGTGTTGATCCGGTTCGACGCCACGACCGGCAAGTTGAGATGGGACCTGAGCCGTGCCGCGGCCCACGCGAAAGCTCCGCGGGGCACCATGTGGGCGATGGTGGGGATCCGCGCCTCGTGCCAGCCGATCCCTGTATTGACCAGGTTCGCGCCGGCGGCCGCGACCGTCTTGGCCTGATCGACCACCTCGTCGAAGGTGCTGCCGCCCTCCACAAGATCGAGCAACGACTGCCGGTAGACGAGAATGAACTCCTCACCGCAACGAGCGCGGACCGCCCGGACGATCTCGGCAGGCAGCCGCTGGCGATTGGTTGCAGAGCCCCCCCAGCGATCAGTGCGCTGATTGGTCCGCGGCGCCAGGAACTGGTTCAGCAAGTAACCTTCCGAACCCATGATCTCCACCCCCTCGTAGCCAGCCTCCTTGGCCAGCATCGCGGCGTTCGCGAAGTCCTCGATCGTAAGGAGAATCTCGTCCTCGGCCAGCTCGCGCGGCGTCAGCGGGTTAATTCTCGAGGCGATCGGTGACGGGGCGACGAGGCCGTCGTGACGCGCATAGCGGCCGGCGTGGAGGAGTTGCAGCACGATGTGCCCGCCGGACTGGCGCACAGCGGTCGTGATCCGGGCGTGTCCGGCAACAACTGCCTCGCGCATCACCGCGCCGTTCCGGCCCAGCCGGCCAGCCTCATTGGGCGATACGCCACCGGTTACGATCAGACCCGCGCCGCCTTGCGCCCGTCGGGCGAAGAACCGAGCCTGCCGATCGAATCCATCCGACGCCTCTTCAAGGCCTGTGTGCATCGAGCCCATCAGCGTGCGGTTCGAGAGCGTCACGAACCCCAGGTTCAGCGGTGACAGCAGGTGAGGATAGGGAGACATGTCGATGCCTACGCTGGGACTGCGAATTTCGCACTGGCTTGAGACAGGACGATACGCCCATCTGCGGTTTCGCCCTGCACGACGGCCTGGCCGTCGCCTGTGCGCCAGATCTTGGTGACGATAGTGTCCCCGTACAGCACCCGGTCAGCGAACCGGGCCTGGAAGGAATGGAAGGCGCTCGGATCGTCGGCGCATAGCTCTCGCAGGATGACGCGACCCACAATGCCGTAGGTGCACAGCCCGTGCATGAAGGGCGCGTCGAACCCGCCCATCTTTGCGAACGCCGGGTCGATATGGATGGGGTTGCGATCGCCCGACAGCCGGTAGATCGCGCCTTGTTCGGGACGGGTCTCGAAGCTGGCCACAATATCCGGAGCGCGGTCGGGGATGGCGCCATCTCCGCTTGAGGGTCCGCGCTCGCCGCCAAAACCGCCCGCGCCGCGGACAAACAGTGTGGCATGGGTCCGGAATAGGTCGCCGTAGGCGTCGCGGACCACACCCTCGACCCCCAGAACGGCAGCCTTTCCCTTGTCCCAGACCTCAGTGATGCGGCCGCTCACCTCGACGCTGGCTTCTGGGGGGAGGGGCCGGAACAGCTCGATGGACTGTTCGCCATGAAGCAGCATCTCCAGACGCATGTCGACGGTGCGCATCAGACCGCCCAATGCTGCGCCGCCCGGGATCACGGCGTAGGTCGGCAGAACCTTCGGGCCGCGGCCTTCATAGATGAAGTCCAAGTCTTCCGCCGGCCGCCCGC
>JBGTUK010000185.1:0-5623 GCA_041939225.1 Devosia sp. | reverse complement strand
CCAGCGCCTGAGCCAGAGCCTGAGCCTGAGCCTGAGCCTGAGCCGACACCGGAGCCCGAGCCTTCCCCTGCGCCGACACCGGTAGCCCTGCCACAGACGCGACCAGAAGACCTTGCGCCGCCGCCGGAGCCAGAACCGCAACCTGCGCCCGAACCGGAGCCCGTGCCCGAGCCGACACCAGAGCCAGAGCCGGAGCCGACACCGGAACCTGAGCCGACGCCGGAGCCGGAGCCCGAGCCGGAACCAGAGCCGGAGCCCGAACCCGAGCCGACACCACCCCAGGTCGATGTTGCCTTGCCGACCTCGCGTCCGAGCGATCTGGCGCAGGTGCGTGAGCAGGCCTTGGCTGCGGAGCGGCGTCGTCGCGAAGAAGAGGAACGTCAGCGGCAGGCTGCTGCGGCGGCTGCCGAGCGGGCCCCGCCGACCGAAATCAGCTCAGAAACGGCCGACGAGATTTCCTCGATCATCAACAACGCTCCGACCACCGGCGCAACGACCGGGCAGGGTGGTTCACCCACTCTGGGTGATACGACGGGAACGTCGGCGCGGTTGAGCCAGAACGAGATCGACGGGCTGATCTCGCGGATCAAGAATAATTGGCAGCTGCTGCCGAGCGACTTCAATAGCGGGATGAATGTGACGCTGCGGATCAATATGAACCGCGATGGCACGCTGGCGGGGACACCGCAGGTCGTTGCTGCCGACCCGTCGCCGGCTGGTGGCCAGATCGCACGCGCCGCCGTTCGGGCTGTCATGGCAGCTTCGCAGGACGGACCGTTCAATCTATCTGCCGATTCCTACGACCAATGGCGTTCCATTGAAGTGGAACTAAGACCCTGACCTTGAATTTGCCAGTTTGCTGGCCAAACTGCGGCCAAACGGCAAGACCGGAGTAAGATAGGACCGATGACCCTGTTCACTAGACGCGCGGCGCTCAAGCTTGGCCTGGCCGGCGGCGCTATGTTGGCCACCGCCCCGATGTCGCTTGCGCAATTGCGCATCGTGGTGGAGGGCGCCAATTTCCAGCCACTGCCCATTGCCATTCCCGACTTTGCCTCATCGGACCCGGCCTTTGGGCGGGAAATTGCCGATATTGTGCGCAACAATCTGCGGCGCTCCGGCCTGTTCCTGCCGCTCGATCCGGCTTCGCTGCCAATCGCGGTGGGCGATGTGAATGCAACGCCAGATTTCGATGTGTGGCGCACCGCCAATGTCGACGGCGTCGTGATGGGCGCCGTGGAACGGGGCGGACAGATCAGCGCCTCGGTGCGGGTGTGGGATACGCAGCAGGCGGCACAAGTTGTCGGCAACAGCTATGCCACCGACCCCAGTTCGGCGCGTCGCATCGGGCATCTGGTGTCGGATGCGATCTATTCGCAGCTTTCGGGCGGCACGGGCTATTTCGATACCCGCGTGCTTTACGTCGCCGAGAGTGGCCCCAAGGCCAATCGCGTGCGGCGGCTGGCGATCATGGATCAGGATGGGGCCAATGTGAGCTATCTCACCGATGGGCAAACCATGGCGCTGACGCCACGGTTTTCGCCCAATGGCGACCTGGTTACCTATATGAATTTTGCCGAGGGCAATCCGCAGGTCTATCTGCTCCAGCTTTCAACCGGACAGCAGCAGCGCCTGGCCAATGTCGGCGCGATGACCTTTGCGCCGCGCTTCTCCCCGGACGGCGGTACAGTAGCCTTTTCGGTGGAGCAGGGCGGCAGCACCAATCTTTATGCGATCTCGACCGGCGGTGGGCAGCCCATGCAGCTCACTTCGGGCGCAGCGATCGATACCTCGCCCTCCTATTCAGCCGATGGCAGTCGCATCATTTTCGAGAGTGATCGGGGCGGTTCGCCGCAGATCTACATGATGGGCGCCGGGGGCGGGAATGCCCAGCGCATCAGCTTCGGCCAGGGCAGCTATTCGACACCGGTGTGGTCGCCCAATGGCGATTTGATCGCCTTTACCCGCCAGTCGGGCGGGCAATTCCATATCGGCATCATGAACCCGGATGGTTCGGGCGAGCGCCTGCTGTATTCGGGCTATCATGCCGAGGGGCCAACCTGGGCGCCCAATGGACGGGTGATCATGTTCTACCAGGACCCGGGCGGCAATGATGGCCCGCGCCTGATGAGCGTGGACATCTGGGGGCGTGCCGCTCAGACCGTGCCGACTGAAACCTATGCTTCGGATCCGGCCTGGTCGGGCCTGAGGACCTAAGACCGGTCTCTTTTTGACAGCCTCATTGAAATCCCTCCGCTGGTCGGAGGGATTTTTTATGGCGGCGGGAACCGGGACGGAAATTGAGGCATCTACGCACGCGCCAACCGCTTGGATCACCGCAGATTTTCTTTTTCGCTGGGTGATGTTTGGCGCCCTTAAAGCTCATAAATGACTGATAAACAACGGAATTATATTCCGTGAAGTTTTTTTGAGTTTTTTCGAAGCCGGCGAAACTGGGTTGAGAGCGGGCCCGTATCTTCCTGTGTCCCATCGAATGAATGGGAACAGAATTACACAGGAAGGAACTTCACTATGACCATTTCTATTCGTGCTCTCTCCGTCGCCGCCGTTCTCGCTTTTGGTTCGGTCGCCGGTGGCGTCATCGCCCAGGACGCTCCGATGGTCGGCGGCGCTGCCATGCCCGCAACCAACAATATCATCGAAAACGCCGTGAACTCGGCTGATCACACCACGCTGGTTGCCGCCGTGCAGGCTGCCGGTCTGGTCGAGACGCTGTCGGGCGAAGGTCCGTTCACCGTGTTCGCCCCGGTCAATGCTGCGTTTGAAGCCCTGCCGGAAGGCACGGTTGAAGGTCTGCTGGCTCCCGAAGCCAAGGATCAGCTGACGGCCGTCCTGACCTATCACGTGATTGCCGGTGACATTCACTCAGGCGACCTGGTGCAGATGATAAACGACAATGGCGGTGAATACAGCGCTGCGACCGTGCAGGGTGGCGAACTGACCTTCAGCCTTGATGGCGAGATGGTCAAGATCACCGACGCCAATGGCGGCACGGCCACTGTGACCATTGCAGACGTTGACCAGTCCAATGGCGTGATCCACGTCATCGACGCGGTTCTGCTTCCTGCAATGTAACCAAACCCTGCACGTTTACGAATAGTGCAGGAACGGGGCTCCGCATTCGCCCGTCCCGATATGCGGAGCCTCACCTTGACGTGACCCTGATGGACGCCCGTGGGCGCATGTGATCACGTTCTTGCCGACTTGGTACTGCCCGGCGATCTGTCGGGCTTTGCCGATTTGAGGAGGTTGCCATGACCCTAAATCGACGCACGATACTGTTCTCCGGCTCGCTGCTGGCACTTGGCGCTGCACTGGGGCTGGGACGAACGGCCAACGCCGTGGAGGGAGATTTTCCCTTCATGCTGAGCGATGAAGAATGGCAGGCGCGCCTCTCGCCCGCCGCGTATCAGGTGTTGCGGCATGAAGATACCGAGCGCCCCTACACGTCCCCGCTGAATGAGGAAAAGCGGGCTGGCACTTTTCATTGCGCGGGCTGTGACCAGGCCCTGTTCGAGTCCGAGACGAAATATGACAGCCGCACCGGTTGGCCAAGCTTTTGGGACTACATTCCCGGTGCAATTGGCACCAAGGAAGACAACTCGCTGTTCATGACCCGGATCGAGGTGCACTGCTCCAATTGTGGCGGCCATCAGGGGCATGTTTTCGAAGACGGTCCGCCGCCGACTGGGCTGCGCTACTGCATCAACGGATTGTCATTGCGTTTCGAGCCAGCGGCATAGCGGGCGAACGGAACGATCGTGCATTTCGCACATTGGCCTTCGGAAGAAGGAGAACAGCCATGAGTGAAAATACGCAGGATCAAAATCAGCAAGCCGACGACAAGCCGGTCGATGAGAAGCTGGAAAATGTCAGTACTGGTGGGCACCTGGGCGGCACGCATTTTGGCCAAGCGCCGGGTGATGCCAAGACCAAGGAAGACCGCCGCGACGGCGGGCGCAAATCGCGCCCGAATGACGGCAGCAACTAGCCTGCCGCTGCAATGCAGCTACGCACAGGCGCGTGCTTGATCGGGCCTGTGCGATTCCGATATGCCAATCGGGTCACAAGCACGCGGTTGGCCATGAAGATAACCACGATCGAAGTCGGCAAAGTACCGGACCCGCTCCGGGGACGGTTCGACCCTTATTCCGCCATGTTCCGGGAGATGTTCGCGTCGACTGGGCGGACCTTTGACTATGACGCGGTCAGAGTGCTTGACGGCGAGGCGCTGCCTGACCCGGCTGGGTTGGAGGGCATCGCCATTACCGGTTCTTCAGCCGGCGTTTATGAGGATCACGACTGGCTCGACCCGCTGCGCGACTTCATTCGAAGGGCCTATGCGGCGCGGACCCCGATGCTGGGGATCTGCTTTGGGCATCAGATCATGGCCGATGCTCTCGGTGGTGATGTCTGGAAATCGGAAAAAGGCTGGGGACTGGGGCGGCACCAGTATCGGGTAATAGACCGGCCTGGCTTCATGGATACGGCACCCGATACGCTGTCCGTGGTGTGCTCGCATCAGGATCAGGTGATCGCCCCGCCAAATGAGGCCGAGGTGATCCTGGCATCGGACTTTACCCCCAATGCGGGCTTGTTTTACCGTTCCGGCCAGGCCTTGAGCTTTCAGCCGCATCCCGAATTTGATGACAGCTATGGTACGGCACTGGTGGAGCTGCGCCGCGGCAAGGCGAGCGATGGGGTGATCGAAGAGGCGCTGGACTCTTTTTCGAGCGCTTCGGATAGCGCCCGGATGCGCGACTATATCGCGCGGTTCATGCAGGATGCGGGCGGTCGCCGCTAGTCATCATGTGCGAGGGGCTTTCGGTGAACGGGTAAGGGCGCCTTGGGCGCCCTTTGCATTGGTGCTGATTCAGCTTTCCAGGAGCAGCGCGATCTCGGTGCGCAGCTGATTGAGGCCGGTGCCTTTTTCCGATGACGTCTGGATGATGTCCGGATGGGCGGCAGGGCGCTTGGCGATGGCGGCGCGGGTCTTGGCCACGGCGCTTTCCAAGTCCTTGGTCGAGGGTTTGTCGACCTTGGTCATCACCACCTGATAGCTGACCGCTGCGCGGTCTAGCTCGTTCATCACCGAAATGTCGTTGTCCTTGGCGCCGTGGCGGCTGTCGATCAGCACATAAACACGGCGCAGGGTAGCGCGGCCGGTGAGGTATTGGTGGATCAGGGCGGTCCAGGCCCTGACCTTGGGCTCTGGCGCCTTGGCGTAGCCATAGCCCGGCATGTCGACGATGCGCAGGTTTTCGCTCTGGCTCTCGAAGATGTTGAGCTCCTGGGTGCGCCCAGGCGTATTGGAGGTGCGGGCCAGGCCCGAGGTGCCGCATAGCGCGTTGATCAGGCTGGATTTGCCGACATTGGAGCGGCCGGCAAAGGCGATTTCGACCCGGTCCATGGGAGGCAGATCGGCTAGCTTCACGCAGCCCTTCACGAACAGGAATGGCCGGGCAAACAGCAGGCGGCCGCGCTCGATGGTCTCGCTTGTATAGACAAGTGCGCTGCTGCCTGGCGCCACCGGCGCGATGGCCGGGCGCCAGCCGAACGCGGCGGCGCCCAGCCCCACCGCGCCCGCCAGCAGCGCACCGGC
>JBGTUK010000184.1:0-5782 GCA_041939225.1 Devosia sp. | reverse complement strand
GAAACAGGGGGCCCTGTTCGCGCATCAGGGCCGCAATGCGCTCGGTGACGGTGCGCACCGCGGGGGTATGCCGCTCTTCATGGTGGCAGACCAGCCATTGCTCGGTTTCGAGCTCGGGAATGGTGCCGGCCACCGCAATGATGGCTGGAGCGATTTGGATGACGCCCAATCGATCCGCGCCTTGCAGATCGCGCTCGATCTGGGCGCCAGTCTGTTCGACACAGCCGATGCCTATGGCACGGGCCATAGCGAACGGGTGCTGGGCGTCGCGCTCAAAAGTCGCCGGGACGAGGCCATCATCGCCACCAAGTTCGGCTTTACCTATGACGAGGCCAAGCGTGCCTTGCTCTCGATTGATGTCACGCCCCGCTACATCGACTGGGCCAATGGCCAATCGCTCAAGCGGCTGGGTGTCGATCAGATCAACCTGTATCAAATTCACCCCGGCGATCTGACCGAGACCCAGGCCGATACGGCTGCCGAGACGTTGGAAAAACTGGTCGAGGCCGGGCGCATTTGGGCGCGCTGGAAAAAGGCCCTTTGCCGGCGGCGGTGATGGCAGAGATTGATGCGGTGCTGAACCCAGACAGCAGTGTTGAACAGGCATAGAAAAAGGGCCGCCCCGAAGGCGGCCCTTTGTCATCCCGGGAAACGGGCGAAAGCTTTAGCGCTGCGCGATGCAGACGGAGGTGACACCCTTGTTCTGGAAGCCCAGGGCGGCGGCGGCTCCCTTGGAGAGATCGATGATGCGCTTGCCGACGAACGGGCCGCGATCATTGATGGTCACTTCCACCGATTTGCCGGTGGACTGGTCGGTCACTTCCACCTTGGTGCCGAAAGGCAGGGTGCGGTGGGCGGCGGTCATGGCGTTCTGGTTGAAGATTTCGCCGGAGGCAGAAGTCTTGCCGTGGAATCCCGGGCCATACCAGGATGCACCGCCACACTGGGCGTAGGCTGCGGAAGCGGAGAAGACGAGGAGGGTTGCGGCCGAAGCGGCGGCGATTGCGATACGCTTAGTCAATGGTCTTGGAGCTCACTGAAGTTTTCGATGCCGCTTCAATAGAGGCAGCTATGGCCCGAATCTGGGCCGGATCGGCTCCCTGCGACGTCCCGCCCCAGTTTGTGGCCGCTCTGCCGCAGGTTTCCAAAACCTTGGCGCGCTGGATACGCCGCAAGATTGCGTAAACCTTAGAATCTGAATCTATAGATTTCAGCCCTATCCGTCATCCACTGGCCAGAATCAGCTTTCGTGAGGAACCGATTTGCTCTGTGTGACCATGAGGCAACGGTTCCGACAAACCGGGCAAAAGGGCCCGATTTGGGCATAGATAAGGAGGCCAATTGGCCCTCGCCCCAGTCGGAATGGGGCATCAATGTGACTGGCAGCCAAGCATCGGGCAAAGAAAAGGGCGATGGCCCGAAGCCATCGCCCAGTTGGTCAGGGAGAGAAACGCAGAATGTGGTGCGATCAGCCCTGCGGCTGGGGCACGATGCGGAGATAGGGTTTTACTTCCTTCCAGCCGCCCGGGAACTTGTCCTTGGCCGCTTCATTGGAGACAGCCGGGACGATGATGACGTCTTCGCCATTCTTCCAGTTCACCGGGGTGGCGACCTGATGCTTAGCGGTCAGCTGCAGGCTGTCGATGACGCGCAGGATCTCATCGAAGTTGCGGCCCGTGGAGGCGGGATATTCGATCTTGAGCTTGACCTTCTTGTCCGGCCCGATGACGAAAAGCGAGCGCACGGTCAGCGTGTTGTCGGCATTGGGGTGGATCATGTGGTATTTGCGCGCGACCTCACCCTGGCTATCAGCCAGAAGCGGGAAATTGAGGGCCGAGCCCTGAGTTTCTTCAATGTCCTTGGCCCAGCCGGCATGGTCTTCGATCTTATCGACACTCAGGCCGAGAACCTTGACGCCGCGCTTGGCAAATTCGTCCTTGAGCTTGGCAGTGTAACCCAGTTCGGTAGTGCAGACCGGCGTATAGTTCTTGGGGTGACTAAACAGCACCGCCCAGGAGCCCTCGATAAAATCGTGGAAGTGAATGGTGCCCTCGGTGGATTCGAGGGTGAAGTCCGGAGCGGTATCGCCAATCAGGATAGCCATAGTCGTCTTCCTCTGCCCGCGCTGTCGCAGGTCTGCTGTCGGTTCTGGTCAATAGAATATCGTGCTGGGGCCTCCCGATTGAAGCGGAGGCAAGCGGAATGGTTTTGCCTTGTTCTGGCCCATCCAGGCAAGCCGTTGCCGTTGTGATCTGTGGATCGAAACGAGGCCTACTAGCCCAGCAGAGCGATGAGGCGGTTCGGTACGGCCGGGTTTTGCAGGAGCAGAATCGCGCCAAAGGGGATGGCAGCGTATAAAATAGCGGCGGACGGCCCGGCCTTGAGCAGCCGCGCGATCAGGTAGACCGACAGAGCGAAGCTGGCGTTGAGCAAAAGATTGGCCGCGTTATCGGCCAGATAAGCGAGCATATCCGGCATCAACCCCTCCCGGGACATCGACAGCCCGAGAAGGCTTGCACCAACTAATTGCGCGGTGGTGGCAGATTTGAACGGGCTTTAGTTCAAACTGTATCGGGGGCTATTGCACCAGGACTGAGCCTTCGGCGGCCGGCTGCGGCGTCGGCACGCCGTTTTCCCAGGTCACATCAAGCCCGTTCAGCGGCACTACGGAAAGGCTCATCTTGCCCGAACCCTGTTGTATCTCGCGAGCATGGGCCAGATAGACCAGTGCGTTATTGGCTGCATCATAGATGCGGGTCACGCGCAGTGACTTCCAGATCAGCGAACGGCCCTCGCGAAATATCTCCTCGCCGGCACCGCGCGTGGAAATGTCACCCACCGTGATGGGGGCGACTGCCGAGCAATCGAGCGCCGAATAGGATGGGTCCTCGAACCAGTTGCCCTGGCTCAGTCGATCGATGAAGGAGCGATTGAAGAAGGAAAGGTGGCACACCACGCCATCGACATCGGGGTCGGCAAGCGCCTCGATGGAAATATCATTGCCAGTCCAGTCGACCCCGACACTGCCCACCTCGTCGCGATTGCCACAGGCGGCAAGAGAAAATGCCGCAACGGCGACGATGGCAAGACGGGCAAAGGGATGCATGAGGGTCCTCCGGCTGACCACGTCAAGATGGGGGATCGGAAAGCCCTCCGCAAGATGAGCGCAGAAAATCCTAACGCGTTACCCGCTCGTCCATCACTCTTTCGAGCCAGCGCACCAGCAGAGAGAGCGAGATGGTCATGGTCAGATAGAGGAAGGCGACAACATTATAGGTCTCGAAAAACAGAAAGCTCGAGGAGGCAGAGAGCTTGCCCAACTGGGTGATGTCCTGCACGCCGAGCGCCGAGACCAGGGCGGAATCCTTGACCATGGAGACGAAGTCATTGCCGAGCGGGGGCAGAATGGTGCGGAGGGCCTGGGGGAAGATGACGTGGCGAAAGCAATGCCAGCGGGACAGGCCCAGCGAGCGGGCGGCCTCGATCTGCCCGCGACCCACCGCCTCGATGCCAGCGCGGAAGATTTCGGCGATGAAGGCGGAATAGCACACGGTCAGCGCGAAGATGGCGCGCCAGACAAAGTCGAAGCCGCGCACGGTAGCCGGTGGCAGGAAGCCCCAATCGATCAGCGGGGCGAAGACCCAGTTGAAGCCGGCCACCATGGCCGGGGCCGCGACAAAGGCGATATAGAAGAGAAACACCAGAATGGGGATGCCGCGAATGATCTCGACATAAAAGGTCGCGAGTTCGCGCAAAACGCGGTTAGCCGAGGTGCGGGCCAGGGCGATCAGCAGGCCCAGCGCGGTGGCGGCGACAAAGGCCAGGATGGTGACCCAGAGCGTTGTCACCACCCCGCCCGAGAGGGTGCGGAAGATCGAAGCATAGGTGGCGTTGGTCGTGATGGCCCAGAGGCCCAGCACGAATAGCAGGCCGATGGCCAGCAGCCACCAGGGAAGACGCGAGAAGATGGACGGGCGGCGGGGCTGGTAGGTCATCGGTTCGTGTGGTTCTGCGGCCGGGCCGCGATCACGTCGGTCGTCACCACCGGGCTTGTCCCGGTGGTCCATCGATGCCCTAGAGAAGATGGATTGCCGGGACAAGCCCGGCAATGACGTTGGTCCATGTCGGCCGGTCGAACGGCCCTATTCGGCCTCGTATTCGAAGAACCAGTAATTGATGCGCTCGTCGAGCCAACCTTCTTCACGAAGCTGGGCGAGGGCCGCGTTGACGGGTTCAACCAGGTCCGACCCGGGGGTGAGGATGAAGCCGAAGGGGTCAGACTTGATGGCTTCGCCCGCCTGTTTGAACGATCCGGGATCGGCACCGATATAGCCGGCGGAAGCCGCCTGGTCAGCGATCACCGCATCGACATCGCCGGATTTAACCGCCTGCACGGCGGCGCCGAAGCTGTCGAACGTCTTGACTCGCGGGTTGGCTTCGTCGCCATCGAGCACGTCGTAGATGGCGGTGTAGAAGGACGAGGTGCCGGCCTGGGCGCCGAACAGCAGATCGGTGTCTTCGGCAAAGCTTTCTGGGCCCGTGATGCGCTCTTCATCGGCG
This sequence comes from Devosia sp., assembly GCA_041939225.1. Taxonomy (GTDB): domain Bacteria; phylum Pseudomonadota; class Alphaproteobacteria; order Rhizobiales; family Devosiaceae; genus Devosia. The sequence goes on along the minus strand of JBGTUK010000184.1, from coordinate 1,222 downwards.
CGGACGAGGAAATACTGCTCAACCGTGATGAACGGATCGGTGAAGTCGATCTGCTCTTCACGCTCCTCGGTGATGGTGATGCCATCGGCGCCAATATCGAACTGGCCGGTGCGCACGCTTTCGATCATCACGTCCCAGGCAGTCAGATCCCATTCGACCTGAGCGTTGAGGCGCTTGGCGACTTCGTTGATGACATCATATTCGAGCCCGATGCCCTCTCCGTCGGGGCCGGTGAAATTGAGGGGGTAGTAAGCGTTTTCGGTGACCGCATGGATGACCCGGCCTTCGAGGTCGGGCAGGTCCTGGGCAGTGGCCGGCAGGGCGAAAGCGGCCAGCGCTGCGCCGGCGAGCAAGAGAGAAGTGATACGCATGATGTTGGCGTCTCCGGGACATGAAAGGTGCCGGGAGACTGATTCAAGCCGCCCGACGTGAATAGACTAGGAGGATCAGGCCTGGTCGTTGACCTCGGCGCCAGGACCTCTGGTCTTGAGCGACTCGATGGCGTTCTTGGCCGAAGCCTTGGAGGCGTAGGTTTCAGTGCGTGCCATGGTCTCGCCATTGGAGGCGACGAAGCGCACGAAATGCTGGCCGTCCTTGGATTCAACGATCTCAAAGCGATAGCCGGAGCCGTCCTCCCCCTTGGACAGATCGACGGTGGTGGCGTCGGGCGCGTTCTTTTTCAGCGACTCGATCCCGTTCTGGGCGCTGGCCTTCTGCTTGTAATTTTCGGACCAGAAGATCTTTTCGGCATTATAGGAAAAGTCGAACTTGAACTGATCGTTCGCGGCAGCGGTGATGTTGAACTTATGTGCCATGACGCAGGCCTCCCAAGCTGGCTTTGATGGGCAGAGACTAACCTACTCAGAGGAATTGAAAAGCCTCTTACTCCGCTCGATCGACCCGATCGAGATGGCCCAGATCGCGGTCTGGATCGATGCGGTCGCGCACCATTTGCTTGAGCACGCGGCTGTCGGGAAAGCCGCCGTCGCGCTTGCGCTCCCAGATCAGTTCGCCATCGAGATGGATCTCGAAAATGCCGCCGGTGCCGGGGATGAGTGTGACCTGGCCGAGTTCAGTACCAAAGGTGGAGAGCAGTTCCTGTGCCATCCAGCCGGAGCGCAAAAGCCAGTTGCACTGCGTGCAATAGGCAATCGTGATGGCCGGACCATCACTCATTTGCCGCTCTTGCCAGTCTCGGCCGGGTCCACCAGGGTGGAAAGGA
>JBGTUK010000183.1:0-5795 GCA_041939225.1 Devosia sp. | reverse complement strand
TACCGGAGGTCGGGCGCGGCAGCTTTGCCAGCAGGTTCCTGCCGCGGATTTCGCTGCCCTTTGCACTAGCGGTGACAATGGTGGCGATCGCCGCCGGTTCTGCCGTCCGCCTGCTGTTCGCAGACGAGCTGGGGGCACGGGCCACCTACATCTTCTTCGTTCCAGCTGTTGTCGTAGCGAGCGCGTTGTCGGGGCTGCGCGCTGGTGGTCTGGCGGCGGTGGTCGGCGCGGCCGCCGGACTGTGGTGCGACCGCATGATCGCTCCGCTTGGCAATGGCAGTCTGATCGCTGCCGCCGCATTCGTGGTGATTGGTTTTGCCATTGCGCTCGGTGGCGAGTGGTTCCAGCGGGCACGCATGGACACGGAAGCCGCCGCGGCTGAGTTGTCTAACCGTGAGGCGCATCTCCGATCGATCCTCGATACTGTCCCCGACGCGATGGTGGTGATCGATGCACAGGGATCGATCCGCGACTTCAGCCCCGCCGCCGAGCGGCCGCGTAGCTCCGCATCGTCTCCACCCTGAACGATCCCGAAGAGAGCCCTGTTTTGCTGATTGTCGAACGCCGCTTTGGAACGATCCGCCCAGCGGATGGACAACTCCATCGCGCGCTCCATCTCCTTGCGCTCTGCCGGCAGTGCGATGCACTCATCGAGCTGCATGATGATGTCGCTATCGAGCAGCGTCTGGATCTCGATGGAGCGCTCCGGCGTCAGCTCATGGCTCGAGCCATCGATATGCGACTTGAAGGTCACGCCCTTCTCTGTGAGCTTGCGCAGCTTGGCCAACGACATCACCTGGAAGCCGCCGCTATCGGTCAGGATAGGGAGCTGCCAATCCATGAAATCATGCAGACCACCGAGCGAGGCAACGCGTTCCGCACCCGGCCGCAGCATCAGATGATAGGTATTGCCCAGCAGGATATCGGCGCCGGTTTCGCGCACCTGCTCGGGATACATCGCCTTGACCGTACCGGCCGTGCCGACCGGCATGAAGGCAGGCGTGTTGATTTCACCACGTGGGGTATCGATGCGGCCGTGGCGAGCCATGCCATCAGTGGCAAGGAGGGAGAAAGTGACTTGTTTCATGCCGCGGGTTCTAGCCGGTTGTGGTCGCTTGCGAAAGTGGCGCGGTCAGGCTGCCATCGAATTGACGGCGGCCATGCCCAGATGGAACGCGCCGATAAAGATCGCGACCGCGATAGCCAACCCGATTGCCGTGGCCACCAGTCCCACGATCACCCCCGCCCCATCCCGGTTCAGCATCGAGAAGGCAATGATGCACAGCCCCACATTGGGAATGGCATTGATGAAAGGGACGGGCAACGCCATAACCACGCTGACGCAAATGACAAGAATGGCATAGGGCGTGTTGGCGCCGACACCGGTTAGCCAGCGCAATCTCGGCTTTGAGAAACGCGCCAGGACACCAGCGACCTTCACCACCTGATTGCTGGCCCTGACCATCAGATCCAGCGGCAGTTTGCGCTTGCCGATAATGCGCGGCAGGCGGATCGGGCGCCCCATCAGCATGCCTACCGCAACGGCGCAGGTCGTCCAGGCAATGGTACCGCCATAGCCCGGCGGACCGGGGATCATGTTGAACAACGACACCACGAGCAACAGCAACCGATGTGCCCGCGGCCCCAATATTTCGACCAGCCGCGAGAGCGTCAGATGGGACTGATCCTGTTCAGCCGCTCGTTTCAGCGAAGCGGCAATGCGGCGCGTATAGCGGGTGATCGGCGCCTCACGCGCGCTCACGCATCATCCTCAGGATGTGGGGCGCGGTGAAGGAGCGATGAATCCCCGTAAGAATAGAAGCGGTAGCCATTGGCGATAGCATGCGCGTAAGCCGCTTTCATCGTATCGAGCCCCGAGAAAGCGCTGACCAGCATAAACAGCGTCGATTTGGGCAGATGGAAATTGGTCATCAGCACGTCGACAGTTCGGAACCGGAAACCGGGCGTAATGAAGATGTCGGTATCCCCCATGAAGGGCTTCAACTCGCCGGTCGCCCGCGAGGCCGTCTCCAGCAGCCGCAGGCTGGTCGTGCCAACCGCAATCACCCTGCCACCGGCTTTGCGCCGCGCGTTGATACGCTCGACCGTTGCCTGGTCGATCTCGCCCCACTCCGAGTGCATCACATGGTCGTCGGTATCGTCTGCCTTCATCGGCAGGAAGGTGCCGGCCCCGACATGCAGCGTCACCCGCTCCATGGCGACATCCATATTGGCCAGTTCCTGCAACAGCTTCTCGGTGAAATGCAGTCCAGCAGTCGGTGCGGCAACGGCCCCGTCTTCGGCTGCATAGACGGTCTGGTAATCCACCTTGTCGCGCTCTTCGACCTGCCGCTTGGCCCCAATATAGGGTGGCAGGGGCATGGCGCCATGCGATTTGATCGCCTCGTCCAGTTGCGCCCCGCCCAGTTCGAACTCCAGCGTCACTTCGCCGGTTTCTCCTTTGCCGGCGACCCGCGCTACCAAAGGTTCGGCTTCGCCATTGCCCAGCTCCAACCGATCGAGCAGATGAAGCTTTTTTGCTGGTCGCGCAAAGGCCCGCCAGGTCTTAGCATCGACGCGTTTGTGTAGGTTGAACGAAACATTGGCGCGCACGTCGCCGCGCAGTCGCACGCCCTTCAGCTCCGCCGGCAGAACCCGCGTATCGTTGACCACCAGTACGTCGCCCGGCCGCAAAAGGGTCTTGAGATCGGGGATATGCTGATCCGCGAAGGGCTCGCCGGGGCGCACCACCAGTAGGCGCGCGCTGTCACGCGGCTCCGCGGGATGCAGGGCGATCAGGTTCTCGGGCAGGTCAAAATCAAATTCTGTAACGCGCATGGCCGCTCGTTAGCATGGGTCTGCGCTCGCGGGAACGGGCCAAAATGCAAACCAGTTGCCCCATCTGGCAAGAACGCAGCCCCAGTGTGCCCTAAAGGACGCGGATCATCACCGCACCGGCCACCAGCAGCACGGCGCCGACAATCCGCCCAACTGAAATCTCCCGCACAGCCATGCCCATGAACCCGATCTTGTCGAGAAACAACCCGCCGATCAATTGCCCCGTCACCGACAGCGCCATCACCGCAGCTGCACCCATTAGCGGGGTGAGAGTGATATTGGAGAACACATAGAACGCACCGAGCAATCCGCCGGCAACAAAGGTCCAGGGCGCAGGCGCCCCATAGTTGATCGGCGTGCTGGTGAGGTAGCTGAAGAGGAATGCCAGCGCCCAGAGCACCACGCCACCCGCCAGGAAGGAGACCGCCGCCGCCGCGATCGGCACCTCGAGCGCGCGTCCTAGGCTGGCATTGATCGGCGCTTGCGCAGCAATGCAGGCGCCGGCGATGACGCCCATCAGCGCCCAGAGAAGACTATCCATTTTCAAAACAACGACCCGAATGACGACTCGGCTGAGTCCAGGAAAAGGTTTGAAATCATCCCATCCCGGCCCCCTGCGTCAACCAGAGGCCAAAAGAAAACCGGCGGTCGATGCCGCCGGTTTGAAGTCTTATTCGGTGATATCAGCGGCCACCTTGACCGACACCATCTTGTCCGGATCGGTCACCGGCTCGCCGCGCTTGATCTGGTCGACATTTTCCATGCCTTCGATCACTTCACCCCAAACCGTGTATTGACGGTTGAGGAACGGCGCGTCGGCGAAACAGATGAAGAACTGCGAATTGGCGCTGTTAGGGTCCTGAGCGCGGGCCATCGAGGCCGTACCGCGCTTGTGCGGCTCGGCGTTGAACTCGGCCTTGATGTTCGGATACTTCGAACCGCCAGTGCCGGCGCGCGACGGGTTGAACTCGGGCAGATTGGAATTGCCGAACTTGACGTCACCGGTTTGGGCCATGAAGCCATCGATCACGCGATGAAACACCACGCCGTCGTAAGCACCTTCGCGGGCCAACTTCTTGATGTGATCGACATGGCCCGGTGCCACGTCGGGCTTCATGGCAATCACAACCTTGCCCTTGGAGGTTTCGATGACGAGGGTGTTTTCGGGATCTGCATAGGCCATGAGAAATCTCTTTCGGTTCAGAATGTGGCCGGGGTGTAGGGCGAATGCGCGCGAGGCGCAAGCCTCGCAGCAACCCTTGCCCGCCTGGAAAACCCGCTAGCGATATTCGATTGTCGCCGAGACGATCTTGTCTGGATTGGCCACGGCGCCGTTCTTCTCCTGCGGGCCTTTCTCCAGGGCGTCGACCGCCTCCATGCCGGAAACCACCTTGCCGAACACTGTGTACTGCCCATCAAGGAAGCTGGCATCGGCCGTGGTGATGAAGAATTGCGAGTTGAACGAATTGGGATTCTGCGAGCGCGCCGCGCCGACTATGCCACGCTGGAAGCTCTCTGAATTGAATTCTGCTTCCACGTCTGGCAGGTCCGAACCACCAGTGCCGGCCATGGCCAGATTGTAACTGTCATCTGTGGAGTCGCCATTGGCCACGTCACCAGTCTGAGCCATGAATCCGTCGATCACGCGATGGAACACCACACCGTCATATTCCCCAGCCTGTGTCAGTGTCACCACCCGTTCCACGTGCTTGGGCGCGATTTCGGGCAGCAATTCAATTTCGACCGCCCCATCCTCAAGCGTCAGAATCAGATGCGGCGTGCCTGATTGGGCAAAGGCCGGAGCGGCAACAAGGGTCGCGCTCAGGGCGAGCGCGGCGAAATGGCGGCGGGTCAGCTTGATCATTTGTTGTGAAGAGCCTTGAGAACGATTTGCGGGACGAAGGCGGAAATATCGCCGCCCATTTCAGCGATCTGCCGCACCAATGTGGCCGAGATATGCCGCACCGGTGGGCTGGAAGGAAGGAAGACGGTCTGCAGGTCCGGCGCCATCTGAGCATTCATGCCCACCATCTGCATCTCATAATTGTAATCGGTGGTGTCGCGCAGCCCGCGAATAATCAGCTTGGCGCCGTTTGCCCGCGCCGCATTGACCATCAGGCCGGAGAAGTCGACGATCCGGAACTCGGTATTGGTCCGCGTGCCGACGGCCGGCAGAACCTGCTTGAGGATTTCGATCCGGTCCTCATGGGTAAATAGGGGATTTTTCTTGGTGGCGCTGATGCCCACCGCCACGACCAGCGTGTCCACAAGCTTGCAGGCCCGCTCGATCACATCGAGATGCCCATTGGTCAATGGGTCGAACGACCCTGGATAAAATCCAACCAGTTGCGTCATGGCATCCCCGTCCCCTTGTAGTTGCAAAGGTTTTGTCACGCGCGCCGCCTTGAAGCAAGGTCAGGCCAAGTGGAAGAGCCGACCAGCCTTGCAGCTTCCCCGAGCGAATTCGGTCTCACCCGCTCATCCTGCAAGAGCTCGCTGATGTCCTTCTGCAGGGGGTGATGAAGGACGTATTGGAGCAAGATTTAGCGGCGGGGGTATCTCTGGCGGCCCTCACCAGCGCATCCGCTGGGCCAAGGGATTCTCCCGCTGACCACTGCGCCGCCCCGAGTGCCAGACGGTAAGGGGCGCCGAAGCGCCCCCTTAATATCATTCGCCGTTCGGCTCGCTCGGGCTTTCACCCTCGCCCCCGCCATTACCGGGTGGCGTGTCTGGAACTCCATCCGCCGACGCTTCAGGCGGCAGGTCATCCTCGTCAGCTTCCGGTTCGCTGATGCGCTCCACCGACACCACCTTCTCGTCTTCGGCCGTATCGAACACGATAACGCCCTGGCTGGACCGGCCAACAATACGGATCGGCTTGTCGCCGCCTACTGGCAGGCGACGTCTGCCACCCTTCAGCCGGACGGAGCTTTTCCTGCCCGACATAATGGGCCCAG
>JBGTUK010000182.1:0-5796 GCA_041939225.1 Devosia sp. | reverse complement strand
GCGCTGCCCATCTGCCAGAACAGCCAGTTCATCGTCTCGGCCCGCTTGGCCACATCCTTGCTGAGAAACGCGTCGAACTTGTCGGCCAGGTAGACCAGCATCGAGCCACTCTCGAACAGCCGGATCGGCTCCTTGGGCCCATAATCCATCATCGCGGGGATCTTTGAGTTCGGATTTACCGAGACAAAACCCGACCCAAACTGGTCACCCTTGCCGATATTGACCAGATACGCGTCATATTCCGCGTCATGCCCGGCTGCCAGCAGCTCCTCGAACATGATGGTGACCTTCTGTCCATTGGGGGTTGCCAATGAATAGAGCTGGATGGGATGCTCGCCGCGCGGCAGTTCCTGGTCATGGGTCGGCCCGGCAATCGGCCTGTTGGTGCTGGCAAAGGCGCCTCCGTTCTCCTTGTCCCAGGTCCAGACCTTGGGCGGCACATATTCGGTCATCGCAAACGGCTCTTTCGACAGTGTCCTGAAGTACGGCGAATGATTCATCGCCTTTCACCGATATAAGCATAGATCACGCTGAGCGTAACCCTTCCCCCCGAGCAAACTTGCCAGCCCCCGCGCCCAAGGCTACTGCTCGCCCATGAACACGCCGCCATTTGATATCTTCCTGGTCGCCACCCCCGGGCTTGAAGCCCCATTGGCCGATGAAGCACGCGCCAACGGTTTCACCGAAGCGAAAATCATCGATGGTGGCGTGACTTTTTCCGGCACCTGGCCCGATGTCTGGCGCGCCAACCTGGTGCTGCGCGGCAACACGCGCATCCTCGCCCGCATCGCCTCCTTCCGCGCCATGCATCTGGCCCAGCTCGACAAGCGCGCGCGAAAGCTCCCCTGGGCCGAATTCCTTCGCCCTGACATCCCCGTTCATGTCGAAGCCAGTTGCAAGCGCTCGCGCATTTATCATGCCGGCGCTGCTGCCCAGCGCGTCGCCACCGCCATCCGCGAGGAATTGGGCGCGCCCATTGCCGAAGACGCCGCCCTGCGCATCATGGTCCGCATCGAGGACGATCTGGTCACCATCAGCATCGACACCTCCGGGGAGTCCCTGCACAAGCGCGGCTTCAAGGAAGGCGTCGCCAAGGCCCCGATGCGCGAAACCATGGCGGCGATGTTTCTCGCCCAATGCGGCTACACTGGCACCGAGCCAGTGCTCGACCCGATGTGCGGCTCGGGCACCTTCGTCATCGAAGCAGCCGAAATCGCCCTTGGCCTGCAGCCCGGACGCAGCCGAAACTTCGCCTTCGAACAGCTCCCCGGTTTTGACGCCAAAGCCTGGGCGACACTGCGCCACCCCGCGGCGCCCGCCCCTACGGCACTGCGCTTTTTCGGCTTCGACCGCGATCCCGGCGCCATCCGCATGGCATCCGAGAATGCGGTCCGCGCCGGCGTTGCCGACTGCACAAGCTTCGCCCAGCAATCCATTGAGGACCTGACCCCGCCCGAAGGCCTTCCGGGCCTCGTCATCGTCAATCCGCCCTATGGCACGCGTGTAGGCGAAAAAGGTCCGCTCATCGGCCTCTATCGGACTATGGGCACGGTCCTCAAAACCCGCTTCGCCGGCTGGCGCGTCGGCATCGTCACCGCTGACCGGCAATTGGCGCAAGCCACCGGCCTTGGGTTCGAACCGCCCCTCCCCCCGGTGCTGCACGGCGGCATCCGCGTGGGGCTCTACCGGGCAAACCTCTGATCGCCCGGACAGCCACGCCGATCCATACAATTTAAACCAAATCCTAACCATGTGATCAGCTATGCGGTCGTTGCATGCAACGATCCATCGCGCCGGCGCTTCCTGTCTCACGCACTCCTTGTAACCGCGTTTGGAGGCATCCCGAAATGCCCACCGCCCTGCGCATTCTGGTCGTTGAAGACCAGCCACTATTGCTGCTCGATCTGGCCGATCAACTGATCGAATTCGGCCACCACGTTGTGACAGCAGGCACCGCCCGCACGGCTGCGCGCCTGATCGATGGCAATATCGATGCCCTCGTTACCGATATCGAGCTCGGTGACGGTCCGGACGGTCTTGCGCTGGCGCGCCTTGCTGCCAAGGCCCGGCCCGGCCTGCCCATCGTCGTGGTCTCCGGCGGGGTCCGGCCCACGCACGCCCAATTGCCACCGGGCGCCGTGTTTCTCCCCAAGCCCTACCAGGTCGCGGATATCCAGGCCGCTCTCGCCTCCCAACAGGCGGCCCGGGCCGCCTGATCCCCGACCGTCACAAGACTGTGCCATCAGCCCGCTAACCTGCACGCCTTGAAGTGCAAAGCCGCGAGCCCGATGGATATCTTCAACGATCTCGTCCTGCCCCTTGCAACCTCGCCATGGGTTTATCTGATCGCCCTGTTGCTGGTGGTGCTCGATGGAATTTGCCCCGTCTTTCCCAGTGAACTGGTCGTGGCCGGTCTGGCGGCCCTTGCCGCCTCCAGCGCCATCCCCGACATTGTCCTGCTCCTGCTCACTGCCTCGCTCGGCGCCATGCTTGGCGACAGCCTGACCTATCTGACGGGTCGGCTCATCGGCGTCCGCCGCCTTCAGTCTACGCGCCTTCGCCCCCTGGCCCGTCTGTTGCGCTGGGCCAGCCGCCGCATGGGGCCGCGCGCTGGCATGGTGGTGCTTACCGCCCGCTTCATTCCGTTTGCTCGCCTTGCGGTCAACCTCACCGCCGGCAGCACAGGCTTCCCCTATGCTCGCTTTGCGCCCTTCTGCCTCGTCGCTGGCGTGCTCTGGGCCGCCTACAATGTCACTTTGGGCTATCTCGCCGGCCATTGGTTCGGCAACCAACCCCTATTGGGCATGGCATTGGCGATCGGTCTGGCCATCACCATCGGCCTGGCCATTGATTTCTTCACCGCCGCCGCCCGTCCGCACAAGCAGCGCCGCTCGTCTTGAGCCTCACATTTTTGGAACGACCGTCCCCTCCACACGTTTTGCAGTTACGCAATGTCACCAAGTGAAGGAGACGAAAATGGACTGGAACCGCATCGAAGGCAGTTGGAAGCAGTTTTCTGGCAAGGCCAAGGAACACTGGGGCAAGCTGACTGACGACGACATGGACCAGATCAATGGCAATCGTGAGCAGCTTGAAGGCAAGCTCCAGGAGCGCTACGGCAAGACCAAGGACGAAGTCCGCAAGGAAGTCGACGACTGGTCGAGCAACCAGAACTGACGCGTTCACAACGCTTGCAGCAGAACGCTTCAACAATAGCCCGGTCTATCCAGACCGGGTTTTTTCGTGCTTCATCGGTGTCAGCCTTGATCCATTCCCGGAACTGAGAAATGCCCGGACACCGCATCTTTTCCACCAGCGTCGCCAGCGTCTATCCGCACTACGTCGCCAAGGCGGAAAGAAAGGGGCGCACCAGGGCCGAGGTCGATGAGATCTTCCGCTGGCTCACCGGCCACGACCAGGCCTCGCTCGAAGCCGAACTAACCAACCAGACCACCTTCGAAGACTTCTTCGCCAACGCCCCAAAGCTCAACCCCAACCGCACCCTCATCACCGGCGTCGTCTGCGGCATCCGCGTCGAAAACATCGAAGACCCTCTGATGCAGGAAATCCGCTACCTCGACAAACTCGTGGACGAGTTGGCGAAGGGGAAGAAAATGGAGAAAATTTTGCGGGAGCCGTGAACGACTACACCCGAAGCTTAACTCCGCATTCGTTGGCAATACGGAGCACGGTTCGCGCTCTCCGCACGCCAAATGTACCCGACAAGCCTGCAAGTTCAGATCTCAAGAACTCCACCGGAAGGGCCAAGACGGCGTGGTCAGGATCAAAGGTATAGAGGTTTGACTTGTCGTCCACATAGGCTTGAAAGTTATTTGCCAGATTGGGGTTGATGGGGTTGTTGCCTAAGTGAAAATCCGGATCAGTGAAGTCTCCTTGGCGATAGGTTGCGTACTCCCTGACACTTTGAATCCAGTGAGGCGCGGCGACCCCGTCGATTTCTGTCAACAAAATACTATTTGAAAACTTGTTCGAGAACTCGCGCCATAATATTGAATGGCTATTGCCCTTAGCTTTACTGAATTTTTTTGTGTTCAACAAATCCAGTTTTGCAGGCGTTCTATCCACGTAGAAATGGACAAAACCCGATCTTAGCAGCCGAGCTCTAGCTGCATAAAAACATGCATAGTAAGCCTTAACTGCGCCCCAACTCGGTCGGCCCTTCTTAAAGTTGAGAACAGCCTCGAGCAGCGACTGTGCCCCTGCCCGACACCACCCGGCCGCCTCAACACCAGCATGATACTGTAATTGCGCTAGTGCTACGCCAGTAAAGTTGGCACCCGTCAGTGCTTCAGGCGTCCAGGGTAGTCCGAGCGAATCTAGATAGGAACGTGAGAAATGCGACGTTTCTGACATCAAAAATCGATTTTTGTTTCTTCGGTTTTGGGGAAGAAAAGCTCCAGAAGTCTATCAAACACCTTTTTCGGCGCATCCTTACCACCCAACCCCTTCACCTCTTCCTGCACGAGTCTATTTTCGAAATCGATTCTCAATGATTCTTTGAATATTTCTTTTCTGAAGGATTTTACCTGGGCACAATACGGGAGCATTTTCAGATGAAAGAAATCAACTGCACCAGCAAAACCAGATGCATATATGAACGCATTATCACTTTGCTCCCAAAATTCGCCGTACTTACTCTCAATTGCTTTGAAGTAATTCTGAATTATGGTTTTCTGAGCCTCCAGCTCCACTATTCCAACCTGCTCAAAAGCCCCCTTTTCTTCTACGAGAGGCTTCAATGCTGTGACAGCAGTGGAAAGAGCAATTCCGCCACGCTGACGCTTAGCATTTGGTAATTTTATGAGGCCGGCGTAAGCTTGGCCCTCATCATTCAAGGCAAGCACAATGTCGCGCGCTCGAACAGCTGCAGGATCTACCAAATCCTCGCCGGCGATACCATATAAGTCGAAAACAAGACTTCTGGGCACTGGCTTCTGCTCAGTATTGATCGATAAGAATATATTCGCACACTCTACTGTGTTCAAATTCTCATAGATTGCCACGGGCATCTGCATGTTAGATAGCTCCACACCCTCTGCGATAGCTGCCGCAATTCCGGCAATTCTGTGCTGCCCATCGATTATCTGAGCCGACTTACCGAGTGGCTCTAAGTAAATGTTAGTCCCGTCAAATCCTAGCCCCTCGTTTCCGACCCAATTTAGCACCACGGAGGCCGGAAAATCTCCTACGTTGGTGGCAAATGTTCTGATTGAGGCGATGCGGTGCTGGCTCAAAATTCTCTGAACTGCGCCCTCCTCTTGATCTCTGTGGCGAACAGCGGAATACGATATTTCCGACAAGAGCCCAGCAGGCAAAACACAGAGGTAGAATGTGTGGCGCGACTGCTCCACTTTTGTTGCAGCCACTGAAATTTTTGCCATCTTCAACTCCTAGATCTTCGACAAGTATTTGAGCGAAGTTCGAGAGTGGTACAAGCCCCTATTGCCCTTCTCCCCCTTCCCTTCCGCCGACTCTTCGGTTAGACAGCCCGCTTAACCACCATGTTCGGTCTTTTCCCCTGCGGCGCAGTGCTCAACTGCAGCGCGGGTTTCGCGCGGACGGGTGTGTTCCGGGCGATTCTCCCCTCGCCCGTGTCACAGGTTGAAACGAGCAGAGCGAGCCCCGAATGCCAAAGCGTACCGACATCAAATCGATCCTCATCATCGGTGCGGGGCCGATCATTATCGGTCAGGCCTGCGAGTTCGACTATTCGGGCACCCAGGCCTGCAAGGCGCTCAAGGAAGAGGGCTACCGGATCATTCTGGTGAACTCGAA
>JBGTUK010000181.1:0-5813 GCA_041939225.1 Devosia sp. | reverse complement strand
AGAACCGGAACCTCTGGGGCGTCGAGGATTTTCAGGAGATCAAGATCCGGCATTCGAAGTACGCCGCCTCGCGCTTTGCGCACGAGGCCGCCCCGGCGCTGACGCGCTTCGCCAATTCCTCGCCGCAGGGCTTCGTGAACGGCATCAAGGCGGCGCGGCAGCAGATTGTCGCGCGCACCGATGAGGATCGGGATGACTTCCTGCGCAAGCGCGGCTTCTCGAAGGCGGAGTCGGGCAAGATCATCGAGAAGGTTCTGCTGGAGGAGGGCCGCCCGCCCGAGAGCATCTTCGACTTCGTGCAGGGCATCACGCGGCTTGCGCGCGACAAGACCCAGCAGGATGCCCGCCTCGACATGGAGGGGCGCGCCAAGAAGCTCCTCGACCGGGTCGGCTAACGCCGGGCCCGACAACGCGACCGCCCGCATCTGCGGCGGTCGCGCTTTCCCCTTCCAAATGCATGCCACTGGCCCCGTCCCGAGAGGGCAGGGGGCTTCGGCCTGCGCAATTTAGCGAGAACCCCAATGACCCCCCAGGAAGAAACCGTCATCCTCGAGGCCCGCGACATCCTCGGCCGCTACCTCAGCCAGAACCCTGTCATCGGCAGCTGGCATGCGCTGATGGACTACTGCGCGCTGACCGTCCGCGGGCCCATCGAGCGCTTCCACGTCCTCTATCTCGACCGCAAGAACCGCATCATCTCGGATGAGCTTCTCTCGACCGGTACGGTCGACCATGTCCCGGTCTATCCGCGCGAGGTGATCAAGCGAGCGCTGATGCTGAACGCCAGCGCCCTGATCCTGATCCATTATGTGGCGCGCCACATAATGCACCTTTTGTGCCCCGTTTTCTTATGTGTCCTGCCGTCAAGATCGGTTGGTCTTTCAATGGCTTGTGGACCGAACTCGAACACATAACGGCGCATGCCTGCTGGCATTGGGTGTTTCTGGTTTTGGGCGAGAGATGATTGTAGGAACACTGGGCGGTCAAACATGTCGCCCAGTGTCATATCGCTACAGGGATGACAGCCACGCCAGCATGGCCGCGTCATCTCGCCATGCGGACTTGCTTGCGCCTCTGGTTGTGACCGGTTCAAGCAGTTCCAAGGCATCAGCCTTCATGCGTATGGTTATCTCGGCGTAGCGATTGGTGGTCTCAAGATTGACATGCCCCAGCCAGCCCCGAATGACGTTGACCTCCACGCCTGACTCGAGGAGATGGACCGCTGTTGTATGCCTGAACACGTGGGGCGTGAGGTGGGTGCGCGACGCCGGCACGCCCGCCGCCTCCCAGAGTTTGCCATAATGGCGAATACGCTTGTAGATGCCGAAACGGGTCATCCCACCGCCTGTACCGCCGACGAACACAAGGCTATCCGACGAGAGAACCGCGCCCCGTTCATCCAACATGGCCTGCAACGCTTTGGCGGTCTGGGCCCAGAGAGGGCAGGTTCGCCATTTGGAGCCTTTGCCCAGTAATCTGACCCGAGCCGGTGAGGCTAAATCGAGTTGATCCACCTTCAGTTGCGCGACCTCTGAGACGCGCGCACCGGTGTTGTAGAGCAGCATGAGGAGTGCACGGTCGCGAAGCGAAAGACGGTTCTGGGCGGGGATGCAGGCAAAGAGCGCCTCGACTTCATCACGTGCCAGAAACTTCATCTCAGGACGCTGATGGCGCTTCATCGGGATGGCTACGACCTTGGCGCTGACCGGCAACATCTCGGGTGTCGTTCTGCCGAGATACTCGAAGAAAACATGAAGGGCTGTCAGGCGTTGGTTGCGCGTACTGATCGCATTTCCACGCTCGACTTCCATGTTGTGCAGGAATGCCTGCACGGCAGAGTAGTCCAAGTGCTTAAACCCGAGGCCACTGACCCCTATCCGATTGGCATCGGCCACGAAGATCAGAAACAGGCGCAGGCTGTCTCGATAACTGCGGATTGTGCTGGATTGCAGGCCTTTATGGCGCGGCAGATACTCCAGAAAGTAATGGTGCACGGATGCCGGAAAGTTTAGCTGCGTCATGCTTCGCCTCCATCGGTCAGCGTCGGCGCGAAGGCTTCAAAGCGGTGGTTTGCGGCATCAAGCAGGTCGTTCGTGATGGTCAGATAAACTGCTGTGCTGTTGGGATTGAGATGCCCCAGAAATGTGGACAGATGATGCAGACGGTCGGCTGGCGCGATCCCTTGACGGTACCAGTTCAGCAGGGTGCGCACCGCGAATGAATGGCGCAGGCCATGAACGTGTGGGCCGAAAACCCCAATCGGTATCGCAAGGGCGAGTTGGGGCAACAGATCATCACGGAATGTGTTGCGGATGCTGTTGGTGCTGATCGGTGTACGGCCATTCCAGGAAAACAAGTGATGGGCGCCTGAGCAGACGAACCCATTTTGCTCCCGTTGTGTCCGATAGGTGCGCAGCCTGACGGCCAGCTTGGGCCCAAAGGGCACAAGTCGGTCCTTGCCGAATTTGGTGTTGCGGATCTCCACCAGGTCGCGCGTCAGATCCACATCGCCCCATTGCAGATTGGCGACTTCCCCGACCCTCAGGCCAAGGCTGGCGAGCAAGGCAAAGATCATCTCATAGATGATGCCGCGCTGCGGCGCTCGCGCGTTGTCTGGCAATGCTGCTGCCAAAGTCAGCAGGCGCCGTATCGTCTCGTCTGAGAACAGGTAGGGCAGCTGTCGCGCTGTTTGCGGCCGAGCCTTGATCGTTACCGGTGAGGCACCTGGGATGTATTGGCTGGCGATCCAGTCGAACAACCGTCGAACATCTCCGAGCAGATTGTTGTAGCTGCGCGGGTTGGTGCGTTTGCGGGAATCCAAGAAGTCCTGCAGGCACTGTGCGTCAATCGCCTCAATGCTTTCCACGCCGCGGTTGTTGAGAAATCGATCGAGCAGCCGAAGTTGGCGATCTTCGCAGGCGAACTTGCACCCCATGGCGCGTTTTGCACGCAGGTATTGTTCGATCTGAGGGGCTAGGATGCTTTGAAAGCTGTTCCAGGGGGCGGTCATAGCACGTCCTCCCCTTGGGCAATGACCATCTCTCGCAGCTTGTGTACCGCCACCTTGCCATAGACCAATGTGGATGCCGGGTGGCGATGGCCGACATAGTCGCCAATGATTTTGAACGGCAGGTCGGCTTCCACAAGGCGTTGCACGCAGGCATGGCGTAATGTGTGCGATCCTGCGCGCGCAACCTGAATGCCAATTCTGCGCATGCGGCCAGAGACCATGCACGACACCCCCGTATGCGTCATGGGTGAATAGGGCGATCTTGCGGCCAAGAAGACTTGGCGATCAGCGATATCCGTGCGCCGAACGCGCAAATAGGCGATCATTGCTTCGCCGACTATCGCTGACAGCGGATATCGGGTCGAATGGCCGCCTTTGCGCATTGGGACGCTGATCTGGTCATGCTCCCAGTCAAGATCGTCCAAGCACAGGGCCGCTATCTCCCTCGCACGCAACCCGTAGCTGGCCAACAATGTCAGAATGGCGTAGTCACGCTTGCCCAAGTCGGAGCGGCAATCGACGCTGGCCAGCAAGCGTTCGACATCAGGCCATGAAATCGCTCGTGGAATGGATGTCTGTCGATAGACGCGGCCGCGCGGAATACTGCGCGTGAGATCGTTGGCGATGATACCTTCACGGTGCAGATAGGCGAGGAAAACACGCAAGGCGCCCGTCGTGCCGAGCATGCCGGACTTATGCAATGCCTCAGCGCGGACGTTGATGAAATCGGTGATGGACGCCGGGGTAAGCGCCGACAGGGTTATGCCCGTCTGCGCCAAGTATGACTCGAACGGGCGCAGGGTGTAGGCGTATTTGTGTAGTGTCGCTTGTCGCAGTCCTTTCTCCTTGAGAAGGAAAGGGAAGAAGCCGGGCACGCTGACGTAGAAGGGATTGGCCTGACGGTGGCTTTGCCGTGTGAAACCCGGCAGGGCTAGACAAAGCATCCGCTCCACTGGCAAACGGCTTTGAGAAATGATTGTCGCCCGATCTTGGGGGCTCTTGCACCACGTGCCATGTTCAGCAATCCAGTGGCTGACAAACGCATCTACGTGGTCGGGCAGTTCATCAAGGCGTTTTGCGCCGCGCCCAACTGCAAAATCGTTGAAGTGCCCGAGGGCCCGAATATGCTGCCGAACAGTGGCGGTCCCGGTATGTAACTCATCAAGCGATTGAGCGTAGCGCTCGATCTGCGGCCCAAGCCACTGGGCTCTAATACGGTCGATCACCATGAGCGACCTGAAATGGCGTTCCAACATGACAAGCATCCTTCTGGAAAATGACAGGTGCAGTCATGTTGCACGGCGAGCACCGTTATGTGTCCGACTTCGGTCCACAAGCCATTGAAAGAGCAACCGATCTTGACGGCAGGACACATAAGAAAACGGGGCACAAAAGATCCATTATGTGGCGCGCCACATAATGGATCAGAATGAGCGCACTGGCGTTGAGATGCAGCGCGCGTTTGACCACCTCACGCGGATAGACCGGCACATGATCCACGGTGCCGCGCGCCTGTTCTTCATCCGCGATGAGGATATTCTTGCGGTCCAGATAAAACACGCGGAACTGCTCGATCTCGGCATGGGCCATGGTGGTGTGGCAATAGTCGAGCAAAGCGTCCCAAGAGGAAATGACCTGCCGCCGCAGCACGCGGGCACGAGCCAGGCGATGCGCCGCAGCTTCGACGATCTTGAGTTCCGTCGCTACCGCCTCGCCCACGCCGGGCAGCGCAACAAGCCGGTCCAGCGGTGCAGATATGACCCCGTTGAAATCCCCGAATTGTGCCAGCAGTGCATGTGCCAACGGCTTCACATCGCGTCGGGGAATGGCGCGAAAAAGCACCAGTTCCAGGAGCTCGTAATCCGGCATTGCGGCAGAACCGCCGTCAAGAAAGCGGGTGCGCAGGCGCGTGCGGTGATCCCGAATGTATGAGGGCAGTTTTTCGCCCCCCGATACCTCTGCCGTGTCGCAGGCAAAGAGGGGGAGGGGCATGTCGGAGAAGGCGCGGTGTTTGCTCATGCGCCCACCCTGCCGCAAGAGCCTTAGCAAGAGGTTAACGTCCGCAGCAAAATTGAAAAAACCCGGCCTTCGCAGACCGGGTTTGCCTTAGCTCTTCATCGAGTCCCAGAAACTTCGGACCGATGAGAAGAAGCTCTTGCTCTCGGGGCTGTTATCCTCGCTCAGCGCCTCGAACTCGCGCAAGAGTTCGGTCTGCCGGGCGGTGAGATTGACAGGCGTTTCCACCGCCATCTCGATGAACATGTCGCCGGGCGCCCCGCCACGCAGCGCGGGCATCCCCTTGCCGCGCAGGCGCATCTGCCGACCGGATTGCGATCCCGGCGGGATCTTGACCCGGCTGCGGCCGCCGTCGATGGTGGGCACTTCGATATCGCCCCCCAAGGCTGCCTTGGTCATGGACACCGGAACGCGGCAAAAGAGGTTGGTTTCCTCGCGCTCGAACAGTTCATGCTTGGCCACTTCGATGAAGATATAAAGGTCGCCTGCCGGACCGCCACGCATGCCCGCTTCGCCCTCACCCGCAAGGCGGATGCGGGTGCCGGTTTCCACCCCGGCGGGGATGTTGACCGAGAGCGCGCGATCCTTTTGCACGCGGCCCTGTCCCTGACAGCTCTTGCAGGGGTTCTTGATGATCTGACCCAGACCGCCACAGGTGGGGCATGTCCGCTCGACGGTGAAGAAGCCCTGCTGGCTCCGTACCTTGCCGCGGCCCTGACACTTTGAGCAGGTCGACGGATGGCTGCCTGGCGCCGCGCCCGAGCCCGCACAGGTGTCGCAGCGCACC
>JBGTUK010000180.1:0-5879 GCA_041939225.1 Devosia sp. | reverse complement strand
TGACGAAGGTCGCGCCGACCGCGATGATGCCGATACAGGCCGAGCGGGTGAGCAGGTTGGTGACGTTGCCTTCCCCGAGGAAAAGCGGGTTGAGGCTATAGCCCAGGATGATCAGCAGGATCAGCGCCAGCAGCGGTCCTGCGGTCTTGAGATCGAGCCGGAAGCCCTTATGCGGTTTGCTTGCCGTATCAGGCACTGAGACGCTCATTTTCCCCACCCTGCTTGATGCCGGCCGCGTAACGCATGATCTCGGCTTCGGTTATTTCTGCGCCTTCCAGCACGCCGGCCATGCGCCCCTGGCGCATGACGACAACACGATGGGAAAGGCCGATGACTTCCTGCATTTCCGAGGAGATGACGATGATCGCTTTCCCCTCGGCGGCCAGCGCCGCGATGATGTGATAGATTTGCTGCTTGGTGCCGACGTCGATGCCGCGCGTCGGTTCGTCCATGATGACGATCTCGGGATCGCTCTCCATGGTCTTGCCCAGCATCAGCTTTTGCTGATTGCCGCCCGAGAGCTTGCCCACCTGCACCGAAGGATCGCGGGCGCGGATATCGAAACGACGCACGGCCCGATCCAGCGCCTCGGCCTCGCTTCGACCATCAAGGAAGCCCATTTTGAGGTGCTTTTTCAGCGTCAGCAAAGTCAGATTGGGCTGCAGGCCCGCATTGAGCAGAAGCCCCCGCCCTTTTCGGTCCTTGGTCATATAGGCCAGGCCCGCCGCAACAGATTTCGAGACGTCGGAATAGTCGGCTGATGCACCGTTAACGGTGACCTCTCCACCGGTCCTGGCGGTCAGGCCGGCAATAGCTTCGGCCACAGCGGTGCGCCCGGACCCGATCAGCCCAGCAAAGCCCAGGATTTCACCGCGTCTCAAGTCAAAAGTGATGTCCGATATGCCCGGCGCCGACAGCCCTCGCACCGAAAGGACGACTTCAGTGTCGACATCGGGCTCGTGCTTGGGCGGATAAAGATTGGACAGTTCACGACCGACCATCATCTGGGCGATGGAGTCGGGGGTCAGGTTTTCAGTGCCCACGGTGGCGATCAACTGGCCATCGCGCAGCACGGTCACCCGGTCGGCCAGTTCCATGATCTCGTCGAGCTTGTGGGAAATAAAGATCACGGCCACGCCCTTGGCCGTCAGGCGTCGCACCTGCTCGAACAGGGTGCGGCTTTCCGCAACGGAGAGCACCGCGGTCGGCTCGTCCATGATGATGACGCGGGCATCGCGGCTGATGGCCTTGGCGATTTCGACCATCTGCTTGTCAGCCACCGACAGGGTATTGATCCGCGCGTCCGGATCGATCGAGACGTGCAGGGTGTCCAGAATGGCCTTGGCCTGATCCCGCATCGCCTTGAGATCGAGAAACGGTCCCGATTTCAGCTCGCGCCCGAGAAAGATCGAGTCCGCAACCGAGAGATGCTCGGCCAGCAGCAATTCCTGATGGATCACGACAATGCCCATGGCGGCCGCTTCGCCATTGGGCGGCAGCACGACTTTCTCGCCGTCATAGGTGATAGTGCCGGAGGTCGGCTGCTCGATGCCCGAAAGGATCTTGATCAGGGTCGACTTGCCAGCGCCGTTTTCGCCAATGATGGCATGCACTTCGCCGGGGCGAATATCGAAGTCGATGCTGAACAGCACCGGTATTTCACCGAAGGATTTCGAGATGCGGCTGGCTGACAAAATTGGCGGCACATTGGCGTCTGGTGCGTCGACCATATCGCGTCTCCTCCCCTGAACCCGGCGCTGCTTGATGCAATGCTCATTTGGCCCTGACCGATGATGTAAAGGTTTTCATGGATCGTGTAAAGGTTTACAGTGCTCGAATTCGGTTTATCGCCGCAGGGATGCCGTAGCCAAAGCTGCGGCGTCTGCTAAAGGCGGAACGCGCCGGGCTTTCCGGCCGCGCGCGTGGAGGGCGGAGAGCCAAGTGCTGCAGCAAAAGCTGGCCACAATCGAAGATGTTGCCGCGATGGCGGGCGTGTCAATCGCCACCGTCAGTCGCGCAATCAACGAGCCAACCAAGGTGGCCGATGCGACGCGCCGCAAGGTCACCGATGCGATTGCCCGTACGGGCTACACCACCAATGCCATGGCCCGCTCGCTGCGCATGCGCCGCAGCAACATGATTCTGATTCTTGCCCCCGATGTCGGGGACCCGAACTTCTCCAACATCCTGGTTGGCCTTGAGACCGAAGCCAGCAAGCGCGGCTATGGCCTGTTGATCGGCAATACGCAGAACGATCCAAGCCGGGAAACTGACTATCTGCGCTTCATCAGCTCCAACCAGGCTGACGGACTGATCCTTTTCACCGGCCACCTGCCTTTCGGGCTGGGCCAGTCACCAGCGGATGCACGCCTGCCGCCCATGGTGGCGGTCAATGAACCGGTCTTGGGTCAGGACATTCCATTTGTCGGGGTCGACAATTTCGAGGGCGCGCGCGTCGCGGCGGAACATCTGATTTCGCAGGGGCACCGCCGCATCGCCTTCGTCGGCCGCGCGCCCAATCGCGAGATCAACCGGTTGCGCGAGGATGGCTATCGCGCCGCCCTCGGCGGAGCCGGCATCAACATCGATCCGCGCCTTATCATCGACGGCGACGGCACCACGGAAAGCGGCCGTGCAGCCGCCGAACTGATGTTCGTCCGCGATGCCCTGCCCACGGCATTCCTCTGCGTCAATGACGCGACCGCCATGGGCGTGATCATTGCCCTCAACGCCCGCCGCTACGACTTGCCCCGGCAATTCTCGGTGATGGGATTTGACGACATTTCCTTTGCCAGCTTCATCACCCCCTCGCTGACCACCATGAAACAGCCCCGCCATCGCATGGGCGAGGCAGCAATGGAATTGCTGCTGACGCTGCTGGCCGGGGAGAAGCCGAAATCGCTCGAAGTGCTGCTGCGCGCCGAACTGATCCTGCGCAACTCCGTTTCGCGTCCGCCAGGCTGACACTCAGTCGCCGCTGCGCCATTGCGGCTGCGGCTCTGCCAGGGTTTGCAGATCCTCGACCGGCGCGCCATCGATGCGCAATTGCAGCAGCCTGGTTAGCTCGACCCCTGCCCCCACAATGTCCTCCCGCACGCTATCAAGGCGCGGGAAGATGGTGGGCAGGATGCCTGAGGTTTGCTTATAGATCAGGTGCACATCCTCGCCGATCACGACGCCGGCTTCCATAAATCCGCCCAGCAGAGCCAGGGCCCGCATTTCGCTGTCGCAGATAACACCATCGGGGCGACCCGCGGACTGCGAGAGCTCAATACCCTTGGCGCGCATTTCAGCCGGGGTCAGACTCACGGTGCGTTCGAGCAAGGTCGTTTCGATCCCGTTGCGCGCCGCCGCCTTGTGAAAGGCGGTGACGATGTTGTGGTAGTTTGTGGTGCTGTCATCCCCAATCACCAGCAGCACCCGCTGACACCCCTTCCCCGCGAGCCGCTCTACCGCCTGGGTCGCAAAGACCTCGGCATGAAAATCGTGATAGGGGTGCGGGGTGAAAAATTCGGTCCGCCCGTGGCTGACAAAGGGAAAGTCAGCGTCCACCATCATCTGCACCCTGGGGTCGCGCGGGCCGGTATGGGTGATAATCACGCCGTCCGCCGTGCGATTTTCCAGAATGTAGCGGATGGTGTCGGTGGAGTGCCGGTCGAATTCCGGCGTCACATTGAGATGATACGGCGTTCCCTGCAGCGCCTGACCGATCCCCTGAATCATCTGGCGGGCGAAGTCGATGGAATCCTCGGCGCCATCGAGCACCAGGGCCAGCACATTGGTCTTGCCGGTGCGAAGGCGCACGCCCGCCCGATCCGGAACATAACCCAGCGCCTTGGCGGCGGCTGCCACCTTGTCGCGGGTTTCCTGCTTGAGCGTCGTGCCACCCCGCAGCGACAGCGAGACCGTCGACAGGCTCAGCCCGGTGGCCTCGGCGATAGTCTTCAGTGTAACGCGCCCCTTGGCCGATGGCCCGGGCCTGTTCTTGTGCATGCGGCAAAGTCCCCTTGCAGCTTACATAGCAGAGCAAGCGTTTTGAGTGTACCGAACTCTTTTGCAACGCTGCAACTGCTGCACTTCCAGAGAAGTGAACCGAAACCTCCCTCTAGAGCGCTTACCAAAAACACTAAATAGGGCCGCCCGCCCGAGCGCTACCCGTGCTGCAGCACAAATTGCAACGTTACACTCGATATGCTTAGGTGCTGCAAAATGTGAACACAGGGTTCGCCGGTGCCGGAGTCAAAGGATGACCTATTCCAATCCCCTCTCGTCCAAACTGGGTTTGCTGGACGATGATCTCAAACAAGAGGGCAAGCTGCTGCGGCTGTGCGCGGATCTGGAAAAGAAAATCCGGACCCCCCTCAGCAATTTGCCATTCCAGTGGCATGTGCAGCGCGCCGATGATTTCTCGGCCACCGATGCCCTCAAGGCCGATTGGCGTGGTTGGGAGAAGTTCGGCCGCCACTCGGTCTGGGGCAAGCACCAGGAACACACCTGGTTCGCAGCCGAGATCACCGTGCCAGAAGCGGCGCGCGGCAAGGTCTTCGTTGCCCATTTCACCAGCCAGTGGCAGGATCGTCCCGGCTCGACCGACCCGCAATGCCTTGCCTATCTCGACGGCCAGATCGCTCAGGCGCTCGATGGCAACCACACCGAGCTGGTAATCGAGCGTGATGCCAGGCCGGGCAACAAGCATGTGCTGCTGGTCAACGCCTTCACCTTTTTCGACCGCCCCCTGGTCGGCTTCGAGGTGGACTTCTTCATTCGCAATGAACGCGCCGAAAAGCTCTATTACGACCTGCAGACGCCCGTCGATGTCGCCATACTGCTGCAGCAGAACGATCCTCGGCGCCACGCGATCCTGAACATCGTGCAGAGGGCGCTGCGGGCTTTGGACCGGCGCGACGGGCATACCGATGCCTTCGAAGCGGGGATGCCGGACGCCGAGAAGATCGCCCAGGAAGTCTATGACCTCGTCGACACAGAAGTGCAGCCGCAGATAACGGCTGTCGGCTCCACCCATCTCGATGTGGGCTGGCTCTGGCGCGTCATGCACACCCGCGACAAGACCGGCCGCAGCTTTGCCACGGTGCTCAACCTGATGGAGGAGTATCCGCAGTTCGTTTTCATGTACAACCAGTCGGTGCTGTTCGACTTCCTCAAACGGGACTACCCGGAAATCTGGGATCGGATGATGGCGCGGATCAAGTCCGGCCAGTTCGAGATCGAGGGCGCCATGTGGGTGGAACCGGATGTCAATATTGCCTCGGGCGAGAGCCTCGTCCGCCAGATCATGCGCGGACGGCGCTTCCATCTGGAAAACTTCGGCGTCGACCCCAAGACCGTGTGGCTGCCCGACACCTTCGGCTATTCGGCCAACCTGCCCCAGATCATGGACAAGTCGGGGCTCAAATATTTCGTCACGTCCAAGCTGAGCTGGAATGATACAGACCGGCACCCCTACGACACCTTCTTCTGGCGCGGCATTGACGGCACGACCACTAAAGCGCAGCTCATCACCGCGCAGCGCTATGACAGCGAGCAGATCTTCACCACCTATAATGGTGATCTGTCGGTCTCCGAGACCATGGGCGCCTGGAAGCGCTACGAGCCCAAGGCGGCCTATAACGAGGTCGTCATGTCCTATGGCTATGGCGATGGCGGCGGTGGCCCGACCCGCGCCATGATCGAACGCGGCACGCGCCTCGAACGCGGCATCCCGGGCGCACCCAAGGTCAAGCTCGAAGGCATCGTGCCTTTCCTCGACCGCCTGGGCAAAGCCATGGATGCAGATCCTGCGCGCTTCCCGGTGTGGAATGGCGAGCTCTACCTGCAATATCACCGCGGCACTCTGACCTCGGTGGCCAAGAACAAGGCCA
>JBGTUK010000179.1:0-5909 GCA_041939225.1 Devosia sp. | reverse complement strand
TGATGGCTGTATCGTGAAGACGGCCGGCGTGGATGAATCGATCCTCAAATTCACCGGCCCGGCCCGCGTCTTTGAGAGCCAGGACATGACGGTCAAGGCGATCCTGTCCAATGAGATCAAGGAAGGCGATGTCGTCGTCATCCGATATGAAGGCCCCAAGGGCGGCCCCGGCATGCAGGAGATGCTCTATCCCACCAGCTACCTCAAATCCAAGGGCCTGGGCAAAGCCTGCGCGCTGCTCACCGACGGACGCTTCTCGGGCGGCACCTCGGGCCTGTCCATCGGCCACGCCTCGCCCGAGGCCGCCGAGGGTGGCGCCATTGGTCTGGTGCGTGAGGGCGACATCATCGAGATCGATATCCCCAACCGCACCGTCAATGTGCTGGTCTCCGATGCCGAACTCGCCGCGCGTCGCGCCGAGCAGGACAAGCTCGGCTGGAAGCCCGCCCAGCCGCGCAAGCGCAAGGTCACCACAGCTTTGAAGGCCTATGCCGCCTTTGTCACCTCTGCCGCCACTGGTGCGGTGCGCGACACCAAGGCCATCGATAAGCTCTGGCACTGAGGCCATTCCATTGCACCGCCCCTCGGGCAAGACCGGGGCGGTGCAATTCGCTGCTTGGCCGGATGACTTTTTGATGACAAGCCTGCCGCCCGGTGCTAACACGCGCTTAGCCAACCAGCGGCCTGCCAAGGTTTGCTGGCCTGGTCAGGCTCGATAGCGGGGATTCCACCCTCCCTATCGGGCCGACCCAATCCCCAAAAGGTCAGATAATGCCCAATTCGGCGCGCAGCTTCCGGGTCAGCCCCGCAGCGACCAGTGCGTGCGAACGGGTGACATAGGCCAGCAGACCATCCTCACCCAGTTCCGAGCCAGCCTCCGCGCTGGCCCATTTGCGCTTGGCAAAGTAGCGGGCCTGCGCGACGCCACGCAGATTGGTCAGGATATCAAAGCTCTCTTCGCTGCACATGAAGACAACGCAACGTGGTTCATAATCGGTCAGCACGCTGAACACCTTGCCGCCGACCTTGGCGACGCGCGCATCCCATTGATCGACGAAGGTGACACCCGGCAAACGTGAGAGCGCGGTGTCGAACCCGTCGCGACCAAACAGGCTCAATTATCGTCTCCCACATCGGGCAAGGGCAGAAAATCGACGCCGTCCTCAATCAGCTCAGCCACCTCATCCCGCGTCGCCTCGCCGTAAATGCCGCGCGCCTCGGCCTCCTCGAAATGAATCTTGCGCGCCTCCTCGGCAAATCGGTCACCAACATTTTCAGCTTCGGCCAGCACCTTTTGGCGATAGGCACGCAGCATGTCTCGGATTTTGGCCGCCTCGGGATGATGCGCAGATACCGGCATGCGATCCTGATCGGTCCGCGCTACATTGGGAGCCATCGGCGCCTTTTCGACCATGCCGTCGCCACACTGGGCACAGCTTACCAGGCCGCGGTCATGCTGTTCCTCATAAGCGGCTGCATTTTTGAACCAGACATCGAAGCGATGTCCATTCGAACATTGAAGCGAATACTGAATCACTGGACTTGTCGTTTCATTGCGGCGCAATGCGCCTATTCCTCGACCATATAGGGCGTTGGCTCAGTCGTGCAAATCGGGCGCGGCAAAGTCCCGCGCATTGGCCAGTGCCGGAACGCGTTGACGCGCCTCGGTGACGGCTGCCGGATCGATCTCCGCGACCAGCACACCTGGCCGGTCATGGTCGAGCTCGGCGATCACCTTGCCCCATGGGTCGACGATCAGTGAATGCCCATAGGTCGACCGCCCATTGGCATGGCTGCCGCCCTGCGCCGCGGCAATGACATAGGAACCGGTTTCAATGGCGCGGGCCCGCAACAGCACATGCCAATGCGCCTGGCCTGTGGGCACGGTGAAAGCCGCCGGCACCGCCATCAGGCTCGCCCCGGCATTGGCCAGCACATTGTACAAACGGGGAAAGCGCATGTCGTAGCAGATCGAAAAGCCCAGGGTAAAATCCCCCAGCGGCGCGATTACGGCGTTGTCGCCAGCCTTATATGTGGCGCTTTCCCGATAGGCGTTGAGCCCAGCAATATCGGCATCAAACAGATGGATCTTGTCATAAGTCGCACGCTGCGCCCCATCCGGCCCGAACAGCACCGAGCGATTGGCAAAGCGCCCATCGGCCAGCGGGACCGGCAGCGAACCGATATGAACATGCATGTCGTGCTGCCTGGCCAGATCACCCACCGCCGCCAATTGCGGATGCCTCTCGAAAGGCGCCGCCACCGATTTGAGCTGATCCCGGTTCTCGGGAAAGATCAGGGTGACTTCCGGGGTCAGCGCATAGGATACGCCCTGCGCCGCGGCCTCGGCCAGCAAGGGCCCGAGCGCGGCAAGATTCTCTGCCGGATCGAGCCCCGAACACATCTGGATGGCGGCAATTTTCATGGTGGACTACTGCGCCAGCAAGGGGTCCAGCCCGCCACGCCGGTCAAGCGCTGCCATGTCGTCATAACCGCCCACATGCGTCTCGCCGACAAAGATCTGCGGCACGGTGCGGCGGCCATGGGCCCGCTGGGTCATCTTTTCGCGCAGGGCGGGATCGAGCACTGTGATCTCGGAATAGTCCACGCCCTTTTCGTTGAGCAGCGCCTTGGCGGCGTGGCAATAGGGACAGGTGGGGGTGGTGTAGATTTCGACCTTGGCCATATCGCTTAAGGCTCCTGAATATCCTGAACTTGCCCCTTATATGGGGAGATCTTCGCCAATGACAACGCGAGCGAAGGTCAACACGTTCACCTGTGCGGCACCGGCCCGCTTGAGCACCCGCGTCGCCGCCTTGACGGTGGCCCCAGTGGTATAGACATCGTCGATCAGCACCACCGGCCGCCCTGCCAGGCGTTCGAGCGCATGCGGATGGGCCGAGAACGCCCCCCGCACATTGCGCAACCGGCTGTCGCCGGACAGCCCCACCTGTTGCCGGGTCCTTCTGTGCCGCCCGATCAGATGCGGATCGACATCCAGACCCGTCAGCCGGCCCAACTCGCACGCCAGCAGCATGGACTGGTTGTAGCGTCGGAACCGCAACCGGCTGGCATGCAGCGGCACTGGCACGATGATTGGCCCGGCGGCCCAATAGTCGTGCCCGGCCAACGCCATCAACTGCGCGCAAAACCCTGCCACTTCCGGCCGGTCGCTATATTTGAGCCGGCTGATCAGCGTGCCCGCCACCGCGCTATAGACCACCGCCGCCCGCGCCCGCGCAAAAGGGGGCGGATCGGCCAGGGCCTCGGCTGAGCGCGTGTCCGGCCCCAGATCGGTCTCGAAGGGAATGCCCAGCACCGGACAGAGCGGCGCACTGATCTGCCGCAAACCGGCAAAACAGGACGCGCACAACGCCTGGGCCCCGATCAGCGGCGCGTTGCAGGCAGCGCATCCCGGCGGATAGACCAGATCCAGCAAGGCACGTTGCAACTTGACCAAATGCTGTCGCATTCGCGCCCCGCGCCCGATCTCTTTGACTTCCCCGGCCCCCATCTCCATAACAGCCATAATGCTCCCGACCCGGCCCCGGCGAAAGCCTGTTTGATGACCACCCCTCCGCGCCTGTTCGATACCACCCAGATCACCCGCAATCTCCAGCGCCGCCCGCAGGGCGAGAATTTCGTGCGCGACCTGGTGCTCGAAGACCTGGCCGATCGGCTGAGCGCCTATAAGCGCGACTTCAGCCGCGCCGTGCTGATCGGCCCCGATGCCTCTTCCTTGCCCGAGACGCTGTTTACAGCCAATGGGCCGGTGCAGGCGCAGCGCGTCGAAGCCTTTTCCGGCGACGAGTTCCCCCTTCTGCCCGAGGGCGAGCAGGATCTGATTGTCTCGCTGCTGCATCTGCAGGCAGTCAATGACGTGCCCGGCCATCTGGCGCGGCTGCGGCGGGTGCTCAAGCCTGACGGATTGCTGATGGCCGCCTTTGTTGGTGGCGAGAGCCTGAGCGAATTGCGCGAGGCCTTTCTGGCCGCCGATCTGCAGGTTTCGGGCGGCGCTTCGGCCCGGGTCGCCCCAATGGCCCAGGTGCGCGATGCCGGCGCCCTGTTGCAGCGGGCCGGTTTTGCCCTGCCGGTCGCCGATGTCGAAACCCATCGCGTCCGCTACGCCACCCCCTTTGCCCTGATGGCCGAACTCAAGGCCCTGGGCGCCGCCAATCCGCTGGCCGATCGCCCCCGGCGCTTTGCCACCCGCACCCTGCTCGTAACCGCCGCCCAGGCCTATGCCGAACGCGACGCCGACCCCGATGGCCGGGTGCGCGCGACCCTCGAAATCATCTGGCTGGCCGGCTGGGTGCCGCATGAAAGCCAGCAAAAACCCCTGCGGCCCGGCAGCGCCACGGTCAGCATGAAGGATGTGTTGAAAAATCCCTGATGGACCTCCCCGCCGGCCATATCCTGATCCTTTCCGGCCATCCGGGCTCAGGCAAGACCACCTGCGCCGAGGCGTTGGCGCATCTGCCCGGCGGGCCCAAGGTGCATCTGCACTCCGACGATTTCTGGGGCTATATCAAGACCGGCAAGATCGCCCCCTGGCTGCCTGAGTCGCACACCCAGAACCAGATGATCATGCAGATCGCCGCAAGCGTGGCTGGCGCCTATGCCGGCAATGGCTATTTCGTCGCCGTGGACGGAGTAATCCGCCCCTGGGCCCTGCCCGCCTTCGCCGAACCGGGCCTGCCGCTGCACTATGTCGTCCTGCGCACCAGCGCCGAGGAGGCCGTGGCCCGCTGCCAGGCCCGCGGTGGCGACAGCCTGACCGACCCCGCTGTGGTGGCGGCCCTCCATGCCGAATTCGCCGATCTCGGGGCACATGAGGACCATGCCCTCAATGTGGGCGGCCTCAACCGGGCAGACACCATGGCCGCCCTGCAGGCCGCTCTGGCATCTGGCCGATATCGACTCAATGCACCGTCGATTTCGACAAAAGGTTGAGGATCAGCACCCCAGCAATGATCAGCCCGATCCCCAGCATGGCCCACGGATCGAGCTTCTGGCCGTAGAGCATCCAGCCCAGCAGGGACACCAGCACGATGCCGGCGCCCGACCACACGGCATAGGCAATACCGACCGGCAGGGTGCGCAGGGTCATCGACAGGCAATAGAACGCCACCCCATAGCCCGCCACCACGAGAATGGAAGGCAACAGGTTGGAAAAACCCTCCGAAGCCTTGAGCGCGCTGGTGCCGATCACTTCGGCAACAATGGCAATGGCAAGAAAGGCATAATTGGGCATGGCATCACCGAGAATTTCGTGTCTCCCGGCTTTGACCAGATCGGCGCGGCAATGTCACGCCGAGGGGGACTTGTGTGCCTTCAGGACACAAAAAAGGCCGGTGTCTGCACCGGCCTTTTCCAATCAATTTGACGAAGAAACCTAAGCGGCGGCTTCCTCATCGCTTTCGGCTTCAGCCGCATCGGCCTTGGTGCGACGCGGGCTCTTGGCGAGCTGCTTTTCGATAAGCTGCACCGCTTCGGTCAGGGTGAGCTTGCGCACGGCGCCGATCTCACGGCTCATCCGATCCATGGCCTGCTCGAACAGCTGGCGTTCCGAATAGGACTGCTCGGGCTGCTCTTCGGACCGGTAAAGGTCACGGACCACTTCGGAAATCGCGATCAAATCGCCCGAATTGATCTTGGCTTCATATTCCTGAGCGCGACGCGACCACATGGTGCGCTTGACGCGAGCCCGGCCAGTGACGGTATCGAGCGCGCGCTTGACCTCTTCGTCTTCGGCCAGCTTGCGCATGCCGACAGACTTGACCTTGGCCACAGGAACGCGCAGGGTCAGCTTGTCCTGCTCGAAGCTGATCACAAACAGCTCGAGGGTCAGCCCAGCGACTTCCTGCTCTTCAATGGCGACGACAACGCCGACGCCGTGGGCCGGATAG